>JAKFVC010000033.1 GCA_021732415.1 Planctomycetaceae bacterium | reverse complement strand
AACCCCTCTCCCCGGAGTACCAGGGCGAGGGGAGCAGGAGTTTTTCGGAGGTCTTCCTCACATTCGACAAATCAGCCGTTGGGCGTTAGCCCACGGTTCGGGCAACAATCGGCTCGAATTTCCAAAGGAACCGGACGCTAACGCGTGCCGGCTGATTGGGGCCCAATCGATCTCACGCGGCTGACTCGCCCTTCTGCCGCGCCGCCAATGAGCCGAACATCACCGGTAAGATGAAGAGAGTCATCAGCATGCTCGCGAGGACGCCTCCAATCACGACGGTCGCCAACGGCCGCTGAACTTCGGCTCCGACACTCGAACTGAACGCCATCGGGAAAAAGCCGACGCTGGCCACAGCGGATGTCATCAGAATCGTTCTCAGGCAACTCAGGGACGCATCGATCACGGCTTCAGACATCGATGCCCCGTCCCCGACCCGATTGCGAATTGCGGTGACCAGCACCATGCTGCTGAGGACCGAGACACCTGACAGAGTAATGAATCCCACCGCCGCAGAAATGGAGATGGGCATTTCTCGCAGGACCAGTGCCAGTATGCCACCCACGCAGGCGAACGGCACGCTGGCAAACACGAACACCGTGTCGATCACGTTACGAAAGGAGAAGTACAACAGCAGGATGATCATGCTCAAGGCGAGCGGAACAACCAGCGCCAGACGCATCTGGGCGCGGCGCATGTTCTCGAATTGACCACCCCATTCGAGCCGATAGCCGCGAGCCAATGGGACGCGCTGTCCAATCTTGGATTGCGCTTCCGAAACAAAACTTCCGATATCCCGACCCCGAACATTGCACTGGATTGTGATCCGTCGCTTACTCCATTCCCGCGTGATGTATTTCGGCCCACGAACTTCCCGGACATCTGCGACACGAGTCAGCGGGATGCGGTTTCCGGAGGGAGTCGCCAGCATCAGTTGGGCCAGATCGGCCGGGCTGTTGCGATAGACTGATGGCAGCAGGACCGCGACGGGGATTCGCACCTGCCCTTCGATGACCTCACCGACGGTCTTACCAGAGACCGCTTCGACAACGTCCATTACGGTTTCCGCCGTGATGCCGTACCGGGCAATCTGGTCCCGGTCCAACTGGATCTGCAGAATCGGTTGCCCGGCGACATCATCCACCGCCAGGTCGGCACAACCCGGGATGTCACGCAGCACCGCGGCAATTTCATTGGCCGATTTAATCAGTGTATCCAGATCATCACCAAACAGTTTCAGGGCAAGGTCCGCGCGGACGCCCGTCAGCATCTCATTGATGCGCATTTCGATCGGCTGCGTAAACCAGATGGTCCGCCCCCGATATTGCTTCATTTCCTGCTCGAGGATCTTGACCAGTTCCGCTTGAGTCTTGGCACGCTTCCAGTCGTGGCGTGGCTTCAACGTGCAAAACATGTCGGTGGTTTCCGGGGTCCCTGCATCCGTGTTGATATCGGGCTCACCCACGCGACTCCAGACGTGTGAGATCTCGTCCGGAAACGATTTCAGCAGCATTTTCTCAACGAGCGTGTTGTTCTTGGCCGACTCCAGATAGCTCGTGCCTGGTGGATAGCGCACCCCGATGACGATCGATCCCTCGGCCAGTTGCGGAATGAATTCCGTGCCGAGATTCAAAGCGATGTACCCCGCCAACAGCACGCATGAGATCGCCAAAAACCAGACTGCGGTCTTAATCCGCATGATGATGCCGAGAGATGTCGCGTAAGCCGCTTTCAGAAGGCGGAGAAAAAAGCCCTCACCGTCAGTAATCCGTCGCGGCAAGGCCACGCTGGCGAGTACCGGGGTGAGCGTCAACGAGAGAATTAGCGATCCCACCAGCACGAGGATGACCGTCAGGGCCATCGGACGGAACATCTTCCCTTCGACACCCTCCAGGCTGAGGATGGGAATGTAGACGATCATGATGATCAACTGGCCGAACACCGCCGGCTGGCGGACTTCGACGACCGCGTCCCGGATAATTTGTAATCGCGTTCGAGAATCATCTTCAGAGCGATGGGCCAGGCGGTGGACGATGTTCTCGATGACCACCACCGAACTGTCGACGACGATGCCGAAGTCGATCGCCCCCAGGCTCAACAACGTGCCGGCAATCTCCATTTGATACATGCCAGTAAAGGCGAAGAGCATGCACAACGGAATGCCCGCAGCCGCGATCAGTCCAGCCCGCAGATTACCGAGGAAAAGATAAAGGATCGCGACCACCAGCAGCGCACCTTCGCACAAGTTGTTGCGAACGGTCCCGATGACTTCCTTCACCAAGTCCGTCCGCTCATAGAGTACGTCGGCCTCGACCCCTTCCGGCAAGTTATTGCGGACCTCCTGGAACTTGTCCGAGAGTGCCTGAGTGACCGCAGAACTGTTCTCGCCGATCCGCATGAAACCCAGGCCGAGCAGGATCTCACCCTTGCCGTCGGCCGTGACCAGGCCGCGACGCAGCTCATGACCGATGACGATCTCCGCGACGTCCTTCACATAGATGGGAATGCCGTTGACTGCGGCGACTTGAATCTCGCCGATCTGCGTGGGTGAGCCGATGCGGGCGATGCCGTGTACCAGCAGCATGTCACCCTTGCGGTCGATGTAACCCCCGCCGATGTTGAGATTGTTGGTTTGCAGGGCCTCGACGATGTTTTGAAACGTCAGGTCGTATTTGAACAACAGATCGGGGTTGATCTTGACCTGATATTGCTTCTTCAAGCCACCCCAGGTGTTGATCTCGGCGGCCCCCGAAACCGTCCGCAATTCCGGGCGGATTTCCCAGTCCTGCAGCGTACGAATGGCGGTCAAGTCTAGGCTTTTCTCTCCACCGCTCGGCTTCAACATGTAATGCAACACTTCGCCCAGCCCCGTCGCGACCGGGCCCAAATCGGGTTTGGTCGCGCCCGCCGGCATCTCAATCGTCGTCAGGCGTTGCGAGATGAGTTGTCGTGCTAGATAGATGTCGGAATTGTCCTCGAAGGTCACCGTGACTTGCGACAATCCAAATTGCGAGGTCGAGCGGACTTCAACCAATCCGGGCAGACCACCCATCAAGAGCTCGATAGGAAACGTGACCAGACGCTCGACTTCGGTGGCGACCAGTCCCGGGACATCCGTGTTGATCTGCACTTGAACCGGAGTCGAATCCGGAAAGGCATCGATCGTCAGGACGTTCAACGACAGAACCCCGGCAATCGCCAGTATGACCGTGGCAATACCGACAGTGATCCTATGGTCCAACGACCAGGTAATGATTTTCGTCAACATGCGAGAGCGCTCCGAGCAGGCGGCGGCTGGCAATCAATGGGCGAGAGTTGCGGCGGCAGTCTGAGGAGCTTGCACGTCGTCAAACTTGCGGATGGCTGCGGCGTTTTCGCCCACATGCGGTTGCAGCTTGTCGGACAGTTCCGACGAGAGGATCCGGCTGCCGGCCGTCACCACTTGCTCGCCGACGCTGATCCCATCAATGATTTGCACATATTCATCATGGGCCAGGCCCTTGGTCACAATCCGCGGTTCAAATCGTTTGCGGTCCGGCAACGACACAAACACGATCTGCTTCCCAATCTCCCACTGCCAATGCAAGGCGTCATTGGGGACCACCACTTCGGTCTTGGGCTCAGCCCCGACTTGAATCATGGCCGAGCAGTAAGAATTCACCCGCAACTTGCGGCGAGGATCCCGACCCGGTTGAGTCTCATCCTGGGCGGGATTCTCGGCCTCGGCCCGCGCCCGAATGGTACGCGTCTTGGGATCGACCTCGGCACCGATCCAGGTGATGACGCACGGCAAGGCGTCGGTGTCCCCTTCGCTGCGGATCAAGGCTTTGGCTCCCAATTTCAGGCGGGAAGCATCTTCTTGTCGCACGTCGAGATTGATCCACATGCGGCGCATGTCGGCCACGACATATTGGGTCTCTGCCGTCTCGACGACCTCGCCTTTGACAACGTCGCACTTGATGACGACCCCCGAGAACGGCGCGATCAGCGGAATCAGGTTCGCGGAGGCCGTTTCGGTTTTGAGTTGCTCGGGAAGCCCCAGGAATTGCAGGCGGGTCGCGAGCTCGTCCGTGGACAGTTTGGCGATTTCTTCCAGGCGAATGGGAAACCCAAAGTTGACGAGTTTCTGGATGGCATTGAAGCGCTGCACGTCGGCCAGTTTGAAGGCCGCGTCGGCTTCATGCAGCTCACGACGAGCGATCGAGTCGGGGATTTTTTCCAATCGCTTCAGGGTTTGCGATTTCAGCTCGTAGACCACGGCCGCTTCCAGCAATGCCGCCTTCGCCTGGCCGACTTCGGTCGAATCGACAATGACCAGAATGTCGCCCGCCTTAACGGCCTCACCGACGCGACGCTCGACGCGCCAGACGATACCCGGAACCCGGGTCGCCAACTGGGCGTAACGGGTCTGGTCGAAATCCACCACACCCGTGGCAGAAATCATATCGCCCATCGAGCGTTCTTCAGCGACCGCAGTATCGATCCCACAATTCCGGGCAGCCTCTGCCGAATCGAATTCAATGGTGGGCAATCGCCCCGGAAACGCGGCGACTTGCGAGGCGACCGAGGCCGTTTTCGCTGGCGCCTCGTGGGCTTGGACTGCGGCATCGGCATGGTTAAATCCAGGCAGTGTCCAATGGGTGGAATGTCCCCACCAGCCAATCGCTGCCAGAATGGACAAAATCCCTAACTTGACACCCCAGCTTGATAGGGTTGCGACTACGGACTTAGCCTCGGAAGTCATAAACTCCTCGATTCAGATCACAGGCTGCGTCCACAATCGTGAACGTGCGCAGCCGAACGATTCCCTCCGCCGAAGCGCTCTTCAGAGGAAATCAGGGCAAACCACTGACAATTGGCGCTGCGAACTATGGGAAGAGTCGCCGATTTCCCTGAACTGAGCGTGAACGGGAAATAAGCTCGACTTCAGAAATCCCAAGTTGCAGGCACAAAAGACGATAGCAATTTCTGCGCCAGATTACAATTTCGTTATCGAGTACTACTCGCGAGATTAACACAGATGTCTACGCCCCACCGACATCTGGCTGGCGAGAATCATCTTGCCGTCTGGAAAACAGGGAATCCGCGGTGTAAAGAACCTGAGAGAGTGATCATTTATGAGGCAAATCCGCTGCCTCCCGGGCAGAGATTCAGCCGCGTATCGTGGGACGGGTCTCCTGGCCCGTCCGTCCCTCAGCGTAGAAGAATTCGTAAGAATTCTTGCAATCGTCTCTAGCGGTCGATGGGATCGACGAAGACCGAATGTCTGCGGTAGCTCGGCGGAAGTCTGACGACGTTCCGCTACACAATGCGGACGGACCAGGAGACCCGTTCCTCCACGACTCACGCAAAGTTGCGCAACCAGCACCAGACGTGTGAATGCACGGGCAGGATCCAGACCCCCGCAGTCCCGGCCAGAATTCGGCAAATGTGTCTCATAGACTGATGCTCCGCGGAACAGGCGGGGTGAGTGATCGTGTCGACCGTTCAACAACGGACGGACTGAAAATCCAGCACGGGGAGCGGGCCGTGTCAGGCAACAATCGGAGGACAAAACCGGGGACCAACAAGTCTCAGTGCGGCGGCGCGCCCAACTCTGGATGTACCATGAGAGCGAAAGCACCGAATAACCTCCCATCGACCAATCTCCATACAAACTCACAGTAGACGACTGATCAACCGCAGAGTCTGCCGAAGTCGCACAACCGGCAGATCCCGCAGGATAGGCTTCCAACCTGTCACTCCTGGACAAAAATGACGGGCGGGAAGCCGATCCTACGGCCAATCTCCCCACCAAAACGATCTGTCTGGACCGCTTCAGCTTCATCGACCCGCCTGCTAGCATATTCCCCACGGACTCCAGCCACGAATTGAAGTTCATCGGGAGCGATCCATGCTAATTGCCTGCGTTCTGATCTATATGGCCGCCACGGTGGCGGTGGGAATCTATGCCTCGAGCCGCGTGAAGGACTCGAAGGACTTCATGGTCGCGGGACGCTCGCTCCCGCTTTACATGAACTTCGCCTGCGTCTTCGCCACATGGTTCGGAGCCGAAACGGTCCTGTCGGTGTCGGCGAGATTCGCCCACAAGGGCATGGGGTTCGTCTCTGGTGATCCTTTCGGTGCTTCAGTGTGCCTGGTCCTGGTCGCCTTCTTCTTCGCGCGGACGTTCTATCGCCTGGAACTGCTGACGATCGGCGACTATTACCACTTGAGGTACGGCAAGTTCGTCGAAGTGATCACATCACTCGGAATCGCCAGTTCGTACCTCGGTTGGACTAGTGCTCAATTGTCAGCACTCGGTCTGGTGATCAATGTCCTCTTCCCTCAGATCTCACTCAATACGGCCATCATCATCGGGGCCTCGGTCGTTACCGTTTATACGTTGTTCGGCGGGATGTGGTCGGTCGCGCTGACCGACGTCGTGCAGACCGCGGCCATTGTGTTTGGACTGATCATCGTGGCCATTCTGCTCGGCTATCAGGCCGGTGGATTTGATGTCGTCATCGCGGCCGCTCAAAAAGAGGGCAAGCTCAATCTGTTCCCGCACCTCACCGCCGCGGCGTGGTTGGCGTTCATCGGCGAATTCATCACCATGGCACTGGGGTCGATCCCTCAACAGGACGTCTTCCAGCGAGTCACCAGTGCCAAGAACGAACGCACCGCCTTCATCGGCACATTGTGCGGCGGCCTGTTCTACTTCGCCTTCGCCTTCGTGCCAATGTTCATCGCCTACTCAGCCACCGTCATCGACCCCGCCTACATCGCCATGTTCTCGGCCGACGATGATGCTCGCAAAATCCAACAAATCCTCCCGCACCTCATTCTGCAACGGACCCCCATCTGGTGCCAGATCCTGTTCTTCGGAGCCGTCCTCTCAGCGATCCTCTCGACAGCTAGCGGCACCCTGCTCGCCCCTGCCAGCGTGCTCACCGAGAACGTCCTGCAACAGTTCACCAAGCATTTCAGTGACAAGACGATGCTGCTGTTGCTGCGCACAATCTTGATCCTGGTCGCGATCGTTTCCACAACGATTTCCATCAACTCCGAAAGCACGATGTACGAAATGGTCGAGAGCGGCTACAAGGTAACGCTGGTCGTCGCCTTCGTCCCCCTGCTCTGCGGCATCTACTGGCCCAAAGCGACCACCCAGGGTGCCATCTTCTCCATTCTCCTCGCAGTCCCCATCTGGATCGGTGCCGAGTTCCTCTGCTCAGAAGAGAGCCCCGAACTGTGGCGCAACGTCCCCGCTCAACTGTATGGTCTGGCCGCCTCCTTCGCCGGAATGTTTATCGGTTCGAGCATGCCCAACTGGATCAAGCACACGCAGCCCGATGCCGCTGAAATTGCGAAGAAACGTGGACCCGCGATGGGGCATTAGCCTGCAGTATTGGTAACTCGTATGAGGTGGCATTCGGATTGAACTAGCTGTTAATGCTGGCGAGTCTTGCCGACGAATTTCGCGTTTTCGCATATTGCGAAAGAGGACTTGACTGTTTCGCAATATGCGAAATACTATAAGTGGAGACTCAAGGTCCTTATATCTTGAGAATTCTGATCTATGCACGTGATTTCTCGCCGAAAGCTGGTGGAGTTCTGGACGCTGCACGCTGACGCGGAAGAAGCGCTGGCTGCCTGGTTCAAGGTCATGGAGTCCGCGGATTGGACGCAGTGGGCCGATGTGCAGGCGACTTATCCCAAGGCGAGCTATTATCGCTGTTGCCTGATTTTTAACATCGGCGGCGGCAACTATAGGCTCGTTGTAAGACGGTCTCTGAACTGGAAAACGCTCTTCGTTGTCAACGTAATGACTCATGCTGAGTACGATCGGGATGCCTGGAAGCAGTTCTGCGAATGCCGCTGAAGTGAACTGGACGAAAAAATGGTCGATAAAAATACGAATCGTTCTCTGCAGACCAAAAATGCCCAGCAGCTCCGTTCCGCTGAAACTGGTCTTAAGCAGTTTGCGAAGCAATCAGGTTCGAGGGCCAGTATTAGTTATCTGAAATTAGTTGCCGTATTTCCCCTTCGTCCGCTTCGTACCGAAGTCGAGCTTAGCGAAGCCATCCAGATGCTGGATTACCTCCTGAGCCGAAAAAAGCCACTCGATGAACAGGAACAGGGTTACTTGGACAGCTTAGGTCATGAGATCCGCTTTTATGAGGAAGCCAATATCCCCATGCCGGCTGTCTCTGGTGTCGCACTGCTTCGTCACTTGATTGACGCTCGAGAGGCAACATTGTCGGAAGTTGCGATCGGGACCGGAATTGCCGTCTCAACCCTTTCGTCTGTCATGAGTGGCAAGCGGCAGTTGAATCGGAATCACATCACAAATCTGGCTGCTTATTTCGGAGTTGCTCCTGGACTGTTTTTGGGTTGACCCCCCGCGGCACTAACTACCAACGATCGGGTGTCAGTCGTGACAATCGTGCAATTATACGTCCTGTCCACCATCGCGTTGGCCAGAAATGAGGCGGCCGACAGTGTAGTTGGAATCATATTCGGCGTCGCTGTAGTCTTGGTGTTGCCGTTCATTGTCTGGCACGCCAGGCGTGTCGAAGCGGTACGCCGGCGATTGCGAAAATTCTTCGGGCTGCGATACCGCGAGCGGCCAGTCGTGGCACGTTCCTTCTCGATGTTTGACGTCCCCAATGTCCGACGCGCGGTGGAAGCGTTTGTGGCCGAGCAGCAGGCCACGCTGGAATGCTTGACGGTATTGTCCGGAGTGGGGCTGCAGTCCGATAAGCTGGGACCCGCGGCGCCTGTTTTTCGTCAGATGGATATCGATGTCGATGAGCGTGAGGACTGTCTGACGAACCCGTTGTATCTCATCACGAATGGAACCAAACGCTGGGCCGTCGTGATCGCGGGCATCTCGAGTTATGGCCATTCCGAGCCGTCCATGGAGGTGATGTCCGACACCCGGGACGACTCGAGCGCGTGCATCGAATCCCTGCGAAAACTCATGCGAATACACAGTATCTACCGCGGCAAGGTCATCTCGCTCGATGGCCAGGCTTCCGGTTTGAACGACTATGACCAGCAGCCTGGTCACGGCCAGTCTCAAGTGAAATTTCACCGTTTGCCCTCGGTCTCCGGCGATGCGATTATCCTGCCCCACGACACGATGCGCCGCATTCAACGTAACACGGTCGGCTTCTTTAAGAACGTAAAACGGCTCAAGCAACGAGGCTTCTCGGCCAAGCGCGGCCTGCTGTTTCACGGACCTCCCGGAACCGGCAAGACACGCACGGCCTGCTGGCTGACACATTCGCTGCCGGGCGTGACCGTATTGCTCGTCACCGGCGAGCAACTCTGGAATATCAAGGAATGCTGTCGCATGGCCCGAGAACTCACGCCGGCCATGCTGATCCTGGAAGACGTCGACTTGATCGCGACGCGCCGGGATCAAAGCTTCCAGACGACGACTCTGCATCAGCTCATGAACGAGATGGATGGGTTGGATTCCGATGTTGAGATCCTCTTTCTCCTGACCACTAATCAACCTGATCAAATCGAGTCGGCCCTCTCCAATCGACCCGGCCGGATCGACCAGGCGATTGGTTTTCCGCTACCGGACGAAGCCTGCCGGCGCCGGCTGATGGAACTCTACTCCGGCGGCTCGACGCTCGTGATCAACGATTGGACACACCTTCTGCGAAAGACCGCCGGTGCGAGTCCCGCGTTCATCAAAGAACTGGTTCGCAAGGCCGCCATGATTGCCGTCGAAACAGAGGCAGTGGACCAGGACTCTCTCATATTAACCGAAGACAACTTAAGCGAAGCACTCCGAGAAATGACCTCCGGAGACGGATCACTGACTCGCCGCATCACGGGATTCAGTTCGGAACCAGCGAACTCAGATTGAACCAGAGATTTCAAGTTCATAGCGAACAATGCCAGCACGAATTGGGAATCCATGTCTCTCGGCATCGGCCGGTTTGATGTCAGCTGCCGGTCTATTAATAATTGACCATCAGAACGGAAGGGTTACGTAAGACTCGCGGCGTTTCCCTTCGATAATCCCTCGACTGCCTTGGCAATCTGTTGCACGAGTTCCGCTGCCCGCGACGCCGGCTCTCCCGTGTAGCGTGCCAGATGAATCATCGTCACTAATTGTCTGACCCACGCGAGCGTCGCCAGCAGATCGCCATGCCATTGCTCGCGGACAGTTTTTAGTTTTGCCAGATTCTCCCGTCGAGATTGCTCGCTCGTCGTGATTCGATTTGCGGCTGACGAGTCCGTTGTCGTCGACGCGTCAAACGTTGATGTGTCCCTCGGCAGGGATTCAGATTGAGAAGCATCGCTGGCATTGGATAACAGCAGCCGGTCGAGTTCACGAACCCGTTCCGCCTGTTGCCGCCACGCCGAGCGAAGCTCCGCAAAACGATCGGCCTCAGCACACAACGCTTCTTCAGCCCAGCCGTTTAAGCTGCACAAAGCCGTATCGAGCTCAACTTCGACCTGAGCAATCGCTGTCGCCATTTCGTCGAGTGGCTGGTTTGCGACATTCGGCGGCAGTTGATCAGGCGTGGATGGTATCCCCTTCGAGACCAGCAACAACGGCAGATAGAGCGGCCAGAACAGCAGCGCCGTACAGGCTCGAAATGTGCGGCCGACTTGGATTGAGTTGGCGTCGCTGATCCAGATCGCCACGGCCACGCAGACGCCGATCACCAGATAAAAACAGAGGGTGACTTCTCCACTCATGATGTGGTTCCCGATAGGAGTCACCAAAGGTGACGAAGGCGAGCGTCCGGCGTAAGCCGGATGGTTGTTAGCGACTTTCTTAAACCCCAGACTCAATTTGTCGTGCGGCTTACTCAATTCCTTGCCTAAATCAACGTTCCAGGTCGTCGTAACCGGCAAGACAACCATCCGGCTTACGCCGGACGCTCGCCTCGCACGCGTTGGCGCGATTCGATCTCACCGAAGTCCGTCCTCCGACATCATCCCTGCATCTTCTGCCACAGCGTAAAGATCAACACGGGAGTCACAGCCGTATAACAAGCCGCCCACGACAGCACGAGCTGCTGCAGAAAGCAACTTCGCCGCTCACGCCGTTCTTCGGGCATCGTGTCCGCGAAGCCCGACAGCCCTCGAAAGAGTGAATAGGTCCCAGCCGTTCCCGCAATGAAGGGCAGGATGAGTCCCAGCAATAGGACAGCATCCCGCCAGTAATCAGGCATCGGAAAGATCGCGATGGCCAATCCCCCCGTCGCATAGATCGGCAGCACGCCCACTAACGTCACGGCGGCCACCGCCTTGGACTTGAGCGATTGCAGGACGACATCCATCATCGTCATGCGCACTCCCGCCAGCAACGAGTAAAAGTAGAGGCTGGGCAGGCAGATCCCCGTCGCTGCGATGAGGCCGACAGCATAAGCCGCGATCAGCCGCCACGCATCTCCGTTCAGCCAATGTGTCAGCAGTGAGTTCCCGCTCGATGCGGCGAATCGCATGGGAGTCGCCTCGCGACCGGCGACGACCGCCTCCATCGGAAAGAGCTGCGGCCAGACGGTACTCGTGCTGAGCACCAGCGACATGGCCACCCCGAAGAACGTAAACCCAACCAGCGAAATCCCCAGAAATCGCGGCAGTAATTCCGCCTGCCGAGCCGGATCCCGAATCAGCCGGTCCAGTTGCTCGGGCGCTTTCAAGATCAGTTCGAGCAACCCCAACGAGCCGCTTTCCGCCGGTTGAATCATATCTGGTTGCGCGTGCTCTAAGCGGTTGACTAGCTCGAAGTCGGGCGGTATCGGCGGTGTGCCGTCATCAGAGGAAGTCTCTGTCGGTTCGTGATTGGTTTCGTGTATTCGTTGTAATGTTTCGACATTCATGGCATGTCTCATTCGGTTCTGTATGGTTGCGATGATTGCATCGTGGCTTGGTGTGACTATTGGCTCATCAGCCGGAGGGCGTTAGCCCACGGTTCGGAATAACATTTAGCGTCAGTAGTACCTCCGAACCGGACGCTAGCGCGTGCCGGCTGATTTGGTCGGTGATCTATCCGTGGCGACTAAACAAACCGAAATAAGCCGAAGAAGTAGAACAGTTCGGCCCCCGTCACTCCGACCAGCACCAGCCACCAGTCGGGCGTGACCCCGCGTTTGGGTTCCAGGTGCTGCATCACTCGCCGGAAGACGTCGCTCATCGAGATCCCGACACCGGTGAAGACGATCAAGTTCACTAATAAGATGAAGCTCGGCGAAGGAATGGCGACCGAGAAGAACCAGTTGATCGGAATCGATGCCAGCATCGCCAGGCCGCCCCAGCTGGTCGTGACCAGTGCGGCCAGCAGTGTGCTGCTCGCGGGGAGACGGGACCCTGACAAGCTATTCAAGATGTACAGCGCCGGCAGAGGAATGGCCCATGCCAAGCCGGCGGCACTCGTGCAGGCGATCCCCTTGAAGAGGACATCCTCCAGCCGACCGTGCAGTCCCATGGTCATGCCATAGAACATCGTCCCCATCACGGCCGTGGCGACCAGTGAAACCCATACCCACCAGCGATATTCAACCTCGCCCCGGTTCCAGCGAACGGCAAATAACTCGGGCTCGCGCAGCGCCATCCCCACTTGAGCGACCCCAGACCGCACTTGCTCTCGCAGCATGATTCGACCTCCACACATAAGTGACATGTATGGAGTGCTAACCGCCCGCTACGGCGATGATTAACCGGAAATCGGCGTAACAGTTCCTAAGAACGCCTAACAATACCGATTAGGAATCGCCCCCGTCGGGCTTGCCCCGACGGAGCGTTGACTGGCCAGCTACCCACCCGAAAGTTGTGCCGAATTCTCAACCTTTACGTCTCCGATGCCCCTTGCCGCCTTCCAGTCGCTGCTTTGACAACGTTCACTCACGGCGGCAGGGGGCATCGGAGACTACACGTTGAGAGGTAAGCACGTTTCGCATTGGTAGCTGGCCAGTCAGGGCTCCGCCGGGACAAGCCCGACGGGGGCCTGATCGAACCGTTTTGTTAGCGGTTCCAAGTCGATAACCTCACTTCGCCGCCTTTAGACGCAACATGGCATCCGGTCCCATGCCAAATTTGGCTGGCAACGGAATGTTTGAGAAGCGATCGCTCTCGCCCGCACGGATTTGCCAGTGCGGTTCAACTTCCCACCGCTGAGTGCCGGCGATCAGATCGACCTCCCATTTGCTTTTGACCGTTTCGACAGTATGGTCGGCCCTGACGACGATCAGGTTGTAATCGTTGATCGCAACGTTTTCCTTCGGCAAAGTGAACCGAATTCGCTGGTAGGCTGTGGGAGGACTAGGCTTAATTTCGACACCATTCAGCCACAACCGAATCCGGCCGTCTGGAAAACCAATACTCACTGGACCTTTAGCGTACCATTCCTCAGGAACTCGCAGTGCACCGCGGTACCACACGGGGCAGTCCGTACTCTCTAACAGGAATTGAAATGCATCGCCCTGAGTCTTGAAGGTCGTCCAGTGCTGCTTGATACTCGATTCACCCGACAATGATTTCGCTGGAATGGCTGCAGGACCTTTACGTTGATCTGCCTTCCAGCAAAACGGTTCGCCCCCCAGTAACTGGTCACTGGTGATCGTCGGGCAGATCTGTTGTTCGACATAATCAACTACCAGATCATGACCAGTGAAGTGATCCACGTAAGGCCAGCTCTTGGGAGAATACATGCTGTCGGTCATATCACGCATCAAGACGACGTTCTTCCCGTTCCGTTTCATCTGACGCAATCCAAACGGCCGCCCGATCACGCACATGTTGCAATGCACTCCGGTCAGGATCACGTTGCGAATGCCGTGCTTCTCCAGGATGCTCCACACTTCGTCGCCGCGATCACTAATATAGTCGCGTTCGCCGTCGATCGTGATGAGTGCCGATTGCTTCTGCCACGGCGTCCCCGGATTACGCCCCATCGCCTTCAGCTTCGCCGCCCACTCGGCATGTTCCTGAGGATCATCATCTTCCCCGCCGTCAGACTGGTCGATGGGATAACGTCCGGTTTCCTGATCCAGCCGCGAGCACCAATATTGAATATCAGGCGGCGGGGGCTTCGCTGGCGCAGTCTGCAGTGTACGGAGTCGGGCCGGATGATCGATATAGGCCGGCATGCAGTCACTCGGAGCATGAATCACGATCGCCCCACGTTCGCGTGCAGCCTTCAGTACCTGATCCAGTCGCGGTGCGAATTCCTCCAACCGCCGGACCGCATTCAGACAATGGTGATAGTCCCAGACATCACACACGATGACCGCCGTCTGAGCGGCTTCCCAAGCTTCTTCCTTGAAGATTCGTTCGGGCAGATCGCCGGCCGTTTTTGTCGGTTTGCTGGAGCGCAGCTTCAATTTGATCGTGTCGGACATGGCGAGTTCCGGCGTGCCCAAGATCGCTCCAACGATGACGCAAGCGGCGGTACAAAGTGAGGGAACGCGAATCATATTGTAGGTCTTTCCTTGTAGATTAAGGCGAGCCCCGTCCCGTAAGGGCGGGGGTAGAGTAGCGACTTTCGCTATAAATCCGACATCCTATGACGTCTATCGCCACTCAGAGTCGCAACCCTATCCCCGCCCTTTCGGGACGGGGCTCGCCTAAAAATCTGTGGGGGTTGCACGTTCGCATTTTCGTCAGCCTCACGGCCCCTCAATCTCCGACAATCGCAACTTCGTAAACACAATCTCCGGACTATACTTCTTCTGTGTATTACGTTCATACAAGACCCCAATCTCACCCTCCGGCAATCTCGCGAGTCCCGAATACTCCGAGCTACCCGGCTCGATCACCAGCGACTTAGCCCAGGTTCGCCCCTCATCGTAACTCAGTCGCAACGTCAATTGTCGGCGTCCTGGACCGGGTGGATTCGTAAACAACCAGCGGGACTTGGCTCCCTCTCCCAGCCCCGAATACACCAGCAAACTTCCCTGGCAACTGCTTTCGGTCAAAGCTGCATCGCGACCCACATCGGTCCAAGTCTTCCCTTCGTCACGGCTCACCGCAATCACCCGGTTGCGAAGCACCTTCTCATCCCGCGGCGAGATATTGCGAGTATTAATCACCAGCGTCCCATCAGCTCGCAGAGCCGCCTGGGCCTCGGTGGTTTCATCGGCCACCGTACCGCCAATCTGCCACGTCTGCCCGTGATCATCGCTGGAGAGCGAATGCACCTGATAGATCCCGGTCTTCTCCACAGCATGATAAGCGGGAATGAACAATCGGCCGCTCGGGAGCTGCAACCCAATCCCCGGCCCCGGCCCGTACCACGTCCACTCCGGACGGGTCGCCTGAGCAGAAATGTTGACGGGCTTAGACCACGTCAGCCCCTCATCAGAACTCTTCGTGATCCAAACCTGAGTCCGCTCGGTACTCGTCCCTTTAACAATTTGGTCCTCAGTATCCTGCCCCAAACTACGAGAGAAGAGCAGCCAGACAGTCCTGGTGGAACGATCAACCACCGCACACGGATTGCCCAACGTATTCGGCCCATCATCCGCCACAACCTGCAGCGGAGCCCAAGTCTTCCCGCCATCAGTACTGCGTCGCAGCACGAGATCAATATCGCCCGTCAATCCCGAGGCTTTCACTCGACCTTCGCAGAAGGCCAACACCGTCTGCTTGGGAGTGACGTAGATCGCCGGGATGCGATATCGCCCGTAGCCCGCTTCTCCCGAAACGAATAGACGTTCCACATTGGGCCGCGGAACCGGTGGCTCGTCGCCCCTGGCTGGCGAAATAGATAATTGCAATGTAATCGCCAACAGCAGCAGCCTGCGAATCGGCATTGATTATCTCCTGTTCAAGGGATTTGCATGTCCCCAACTCGCCAGGGCCAAGTCTGCTCAACGAGGTCTCGACGTCCTTTGGCGACCGCATAGATTGCCCAGTTTTACATTGAGCCCGTTGAGAACTAGGTTTGTGGAAAACTCGGACGATAATGACGATTAGGTCGTTTGTAGCGATTGTTCCGAATGTCCTAAAGAAATCATATGCTGTCGAGTGAAAGTGTTTATTCGACAAGGTCTGTTTACTTTTGCGTTGATGCCCATTTACCTCATGTTTACAGTCGTGAACATAACCATTGTGCAGCGTATGTCAATTGGGACGACTGTTTCGACTGCTGAGTCAGTTTCGGCGACTGTAGGACCTGTGAGAGTCGTCCGAAAAATCATCATGTTGGAGGGAATGATCTGCCATGACAGACATCTTGCCAGATAACCATGCTGTATTAAGTGCTGTTTCAATCGGGGGGGATGTTGTGAGCCTTGTGACCGTCTTAGGTTTGGTCTGCGCTGTTGCAATGGTGTCGATTGTTGCCATCGTCGCAATTGTCTTCAATCGGATGTTCAAGGGGCACATTGATAAAAGAGGAATCGTGAAAGTGGAGGTCAATCCAGATAATGCATAGTTCTTCTGCAATCGATTGACGTAGTCTGTGAATAGCCCTAAATAATCAGATCCCCAATCGGCGTCCCGGGACAGATCACGACCGGACGGTTCTGGTTGTCGTGGAGTTCCAACCCGGCGGGGACTCCCATCTGGTGATATATCGTCGCGACCAGATCCACCGGCTTGACCGGATTGGAATTCGGATAGGCCGCATGTCGATCCGAGGAACCATACACCTGACCGCCTCGAATCCCACCCCCTGCCAGCACCGACGTGAAGCAATTCGGCCAGTGATCGCGGCCATCAGCTCCCGCCCCGGCATCGCTGTTACGCTGGCCGATCTTCGGAGTCCGCCCGAATTCGCCGGTCCACACGACTAATGTCTCATCTAATAAACCGCGTTCGGACAGATCGTCCAGCAACGTCGAGAATGCCTGGTCGGCCGGCGGCATCAGACGCTCACGGTGATCGATGAAGTTCCGGCTATGAGTGTCCCAATAGACACTCACATTCTTAATCCCGTCATTCGGCCAGAAGATGGTCACCAGGGGCACGCCCCGCTCGACCAGTCGCCGCGCCTGCAGCACCGATTGCCCGTGCGGATTGCGGCCATAGCGATCTCGGATGGCGTCCGGCTCCTGAGTCAAATCGAACGCCGACTTGCCCACCGCCGAGGACAACAGATCGAACGCCCGCGAGTAATGGCGGCTCATCGCGCCGAGCGACCCGGTTTGATCCAGCCGCTCCAAGCGTTGTTCGATGTTCCCCAGCAACGACTGCCGGTCGCGCATCCGCTGATCATTGAGCCCCTCCTGCAGCAGGAAGTCACCCACGCGATAGTCCGGCAGATCTGGCCGAGCATCAATCGTCAGCGGATCCCACGTTGACCCCAGCCATCCCGCAAACTGCCCGTGACTCTCTTCGACGAATCGCGGCACATCACCCGGCATCTTGGGCCGCATCTGCACGAACGGCGGCAGCGGATCCTTGCCGCGTCCCAGCTTCGCCAGCACAGCCCCGATATTGGGCCAGTCCTTGCGGAGATCACCCCCCACAGGCGGCGGTTGACCGGTGAGCAAGTAATGCGAGGCCGTCAAGTGATCGACATCGGTATGCGTCATCGACCGAATGAGCGCCAGCCGATCGCACCGTTGCGCCAGCAAGGGGAAGTGCTCACAGATCTCAATCCCAGGCACATTCGTCGAGATCGGCTTAAACTCACCACGAATCTCCGCGGGAGCATGGATCTTCAAATCCCAGGTATCCTGTTGAGCCGGCCCGCCCCACATGAAGAGGAGAATGGTCGACTTCGCACGTACCGGCAACGCCGCAGCCTCGGCCGCCAGAGCCGCCTGCCGGCCCGCCATCAACCCCGGCAACGACATCCCCATCAAGCCGATCGCCCCGGCCTGCACGATGTCCCGTCGCCTCAGAGGTTGGTCCAGATGCATGGTATTCCTAATGTCGTGGACGTCACTTGATGCAAACGCAAAGTGGCGATTAGTTAAACGAACGTCCTAACAAAACGGCAACGAAAATGTTATGCATGTAGTCCCGGCAGGGACGTCCGAATATAGCCTGGGGCGGAAGCCCCAGGACTCGACAACAACACAATACCCAAGCCCCGGAGGGGCGACCGACACCTTGCCGGACAGATCGTCGGTCGCCCCTCCGGGGCTTGGATTGTCTTACACGCCACAACCTGGTGCTTCCGCCCCAGGCTATATTCGGTCGCCCCTTCCGGGGCTAATAGAAATCAACAAATCGTGCACGAAATCACAAAAGTCTACTCGCCCGATTGTACTCGATACTACTTGGTTTGCGCTGACTGCAACCACCGGCTTTCGCAAATGCTGCGGTCCGCTTGCTCTCGTGAGCGGAACGGCGTGCCAGACCGATTACTCGAACATCAAGCAACGGGCGTTGCGGTGCGACGAGATCTCTTCCACAACCACACTAATCCGGCAATCCCCCCACCCAACACTAGCAGCATCCCGGTAACCACGATGACAAAGACCGTCATAATGCGCATATCGCGAGTAAACCAGACTGGGTCAATCTCGGCGACGGATGGTTCCTGGGCCGAAAGCCGATCAAATTCGGATTCAACCTTGTGGCCGTCTTTGATTAGCGCCAGCTCTTTCGCCTTGGCCGCCGCGTACCACTTATCCGCTTGAGCCAACTCGGCTTGGAACTCCGGTTCGAGTTCGACAAGCACTTCTTTCGGTACGGTCGTTTCTTTGCCGTGTTTGCCCACTTGTAAGTACAATGCTCCCTCCGCAGCCTTGCGGTAAGCTTGAGACGATTCCTTGTCCTGCGCGACATACGATGCCTGCAAGTAACTTCTCGCCGCCAGTTGCTTGGAGCTGTCGGGTCCCCAACCTTCCAGCAACAGGTCGCCGAGAGCTTCCAATAGCAGCGGATTGTTATAGTCAGCGAACCGCATCATGCCCTGCACTCCTCTGATGGCAGACTGCAGTTGTTCGTCACTCAATACATCGTTCTCCCCAAGGCCCTCGCATTTCCTGACATAAGCCCCAAATCCGCTGAAGGTCAAGTCAAAATCGAGTTCGGGATCATCCACGACTCTCAGGGGCAACTTCAGCTTGCCATCCTTCATCCGCGACTGAGCATACTCCACCAGCCACTTCTGATACTTCTCGCGACCGAAATGCGCATTCGGATTGATGGCCAGCGCCTTGTCGATATAAGGCAATCCCTGCTCAAAATCCCCGGCCAGAATATAGAACGTCCCCAGGTTCGAGTACGTCTTATATTCGCCCGGCTTAATCTTTTCCTTTTCGAGCATCACCTCGATCGCCCGGTCGTGCTTACCCGTCTTCTGGTAGGCGACCCCCAGATCATCCAGCAGATCCAGATTCTTTGGATCGGACTTCAAGCGCTCCAGCCGATCTTTGATCCGCCACTCATAGAACTCGGGCGAGTGCCGCCAGAACTTGCCCGTGATCAGCTCGAGCGTCGAGGGGAACCGGCTGCGTTCCTGCTTCAGGGTGTCGTAGTCCCACATGCAGGCGAAGACTGTGACCGGCAACGCCAGTACGACCCAGACCGCGATCCAGCCACGAACCCAGCGCGAAGTTCCAGACAAGAACGTGAGATGCTTGAGCATGAGTCGGCCTCCGGCGATTGGCAGCGAGACGTGCGGTGTGCAGCGAAGTGATGAGACACCGCGATTATACCCACACAATTGCTCCCCGGGCTACTCTCCTTTTGCCATCCACTGCCCCCCGCGAATTCGCGCGCCATCTTTGAAATCTTTGATCCGCGTGACCAATTCCCGTTTCATGTCACGCTCGCCTAGGACCACACACAAACGTCACGCGCAATCTTTGACATCTTTGGGTTTTGCTTGCCCCATCCGCCGCTCCAGCTCCTGGTCCCACCGGATCATTCGCTCAAGTAACTCCGTGGGAAACGGCGAGGCCAGCTCCGACTCGTCCGGGCCGGGCGCCGCGGTCACGGGCGATTGGCCAGCAGACATTTTCAACAAACGCTCGAGAAACTGGTCGTGGGGTTCCGGACCTCCCAGCACGGGCGCAGCAGGCGGAACCGGAGGCGCAGCCGAAACGGGCGGTGGCGGCACAGGGGGACGAGCCGGAGGCTTCGCCTTGAAGCAATCAGGCAACCCTCCCACAAACGTCAAATCGCTCAGCTCCCACATCCACCGTCCCTTGAACTCCCCGACCTTATAGCTCACCACGCGCATTGCCGTTTTCGCACGGTACAACTGCGCCTTAGACCAGCCCGCCCGCTGACCTTCGCGAAACACTTCCCGAGCCGACCGCGCCCCATTGCTAAGAAAATTTGTGAGGAACGCCGCCACTGCCCTCAGCAGAGCGATCCGGTGCTCCTGCGCCGAACTCCCCCGCACTTGATCCAGGTCCAGTTTGACATTCCGCCCGTCCCAATTAAACCCCTGATCAGTAATCTGAAAGGCCATCGCCAGCGGCAGCCGAGCACACCCGCACCGGATCGGAACGAACCAGCGCTGCCCCGGATCGCACATCTCACAATCGATCCGCCACATATGCTGCCCGGGCAACTCACACTTCTTGCGAGCCGAGATCACGACCAGCGCAATGCCACAGTCCTCCGCCAGTTTCCCCAGCGCCGCCATCACCGTCCGCATCCGCTGAGTCTTCGGCCCCGCCGCACAATACACTTCCAGAGGATCGATGATCACTAAGCGAACATTCCCCAGCGTCTCAATCTGTTTCTTCAAATTCGGAATGACCTGCTCCAGATCAAACGCCCGCCCCCCGTCCGCGGAATTCGACTTCAACCCCGGAACGGCGGCGACATTCCGCATGTTGGCCCCACTCTTCATCAACCGCGGCACCATCTTATTCGACAGATGATCCTCACCATTCAGGATGAGCACCTTCCCCGCGACCGGAGCCGGCCCCGGGATCCGCAAGAACGTCGGCCACATAATCCCCGCCGACACCCGAGCCGCCAGATCGAGCGCCCAACAAGTCTTCCCGACGCAGGCATCCCCATGCACCACAGTCACCTTGCCGATTGGAATCATTTCCTCCCACAACCACTGCACGGGTTCCGCCGGCACGTCCGCCAGCGAAACAATCTGCAACTCCGGCGGCTGCTCGAATACGGCGCCATCGGGTCCGAGTTCACGGATGGCGGCGGGAGATGGTTCATACGTGGTGTCCATGGTGAGTCCCTTTCTAAAGGTAGTCGCAACAACAATCAGGCAAACGAACAGCCCTCAAACAACCTGAAATCGATCAACCAGAAATCAGGTGAGCCCCGTCCCGTAAGGGCGGGGGTAGAGTTGCGACTCTGATTGCCGATAGACGTCGCTCAATGCCCGTTGCGCAGCGGAACTCTCTACTCTCCCCCCGCCCTCACGGGACGGGGCTCACCAAGTCCGGTACAGAGTTTGTCGCATGCCCATCGCAACTCCCCAAATCCCGAAGCGCATTGAAAACCGCCGTTTTCCCCGCACAAGAGCGTGAAACCTAAGAAATTCCACCTCCCGCAAAGTGATGTGCGCCCTCGAACCGAGCGCAGATTTGAGCGTGAGCCAAAGAAGGTAGCCTTCATCGCTCCGCGTGAAGAAAGCCGAGCTGGAGCGATCGCCGAAGCGACCTGACGCCATCCTCGGACAGCAACGAGGGCCGGTTCCGGTGAGGTCGGCGTTCGCGGCAGAACGCTTGTCAATTTGGCGAGGTTCTGTCATTCTCGGCTGGGAATGAATTGAGGAATGTTGCGACAAGCCTCGAAATTCGCCGGTCTCCCGACGAGAAACAAAAGGCGCAGGCCATGGTTGCGAACACTGGCGATGAGAATCCTCAGAATGTGGATCGGCCGCCGGATGTCGGTGCGACTCCGCATTTCGCAGGCGATACCTCACAAGAACCCCGCCGGGCGCCGTTCCTGACCAGCGAGCAATTGCTGTTCGGGATCGTGGCCCTCAAAAACAATTTCATCTCGCGAGAACAGTTGGTCGCTGGGTTCGATGCGTGGATTCAAAACAAGTGTCGCAATTTGGCAGAGCTTCTCGAACAGCAGCGGGCCATTGACGCGGATGATCGGGCGGTCCTGGAGCGGCTCGTGACCAAGTTGGTGGCGCGGCACGGTGGCGACATCGAGCAGAGTCTGGCAGCGGTCGGGCGGGTCTCCAGCGCGAACCCGGGGTTGGATCACCTGCCGGACCCCGAACTTCAACGCAGCCTGGGGCACGTTGCCGCCAGCGTGGAAATTGACGCCGATCCGTTCTCCACAATCGTGCTGGGAAACGCCTCGCGCGGCCGGTTCCGAATTCTGCGAGCACATGCCAAGGGAGGTCTGGGGCAAGTTTTTGTGGCTCTCGACCAGGAACTCCATCGCGAGGTGGCACTCAAAGAGATCCTGCCGCAGCACGCGGACGATCTGGTGGGCCGCGAGCGATTCGTACTGGAAGCCGAGATTACCGGTGGCCTGGAACATCCTGGGATCGTACCAGTGTATGCCCTGGGGCAAGACTCGGACGGACGTCCTTACTATGCCATGCGGTTCATTAAGGGCGACAGCCTCAAGCAGGCGATTGACGAGTACCATCACCAGGCGAATGCGGTGGGGCACGATCCCGGTCTGCGGCAAATTGCGTTGCGGCAACTGCTCGGCCGGTTTATCGACATTTGTAATGCGATCGAGTACGCCCACAGTCGCGGAGTCCTCCATCGGGATTTGAAGCCGGCGAATGTGATGATCGGAAAGTATGGTGAGACGCTGGTCGTCGATTGGGGTCTGGCCAAGGCTGCGGGCAAGAAGGAACTCGAATCCGGTGAAGTGACGCTGCGCCCCAAGACGTCCCTCAGCAGTTCCGGTCAAACAATGCCGGGTCAAGCCCTCGGGACACCAGCCTACATGAGTCCGGAACAGGCGACGGGGCGCCTGGCCGAACTGGGGCCGGCAACCGATATCTACAGCTTGGGGGCGACTCTCTATCACATCTTGACCGGCAGACCACCGTTCGAAGGACCGATTCTGGAAGTCCTGAAACGTGTCGAGAAGGGCCAGTTTCCCAGGCCCAGTGAAGTCACCCGCGGCATCGCGCCCGACTTGGAAGCCATCTGTTTGAAGGCGATGGCCCTCCAGCCGATGGACAGATACAAATCAGCCCGCGTTCTGGCCGACGATCTGGAACGCTGGCTGGCAGACGAACCGACGTCGGCTCTTCCCGACCGCATGCTCGGTAAATTGAAACGCGAGTATCGGAAGAACCCCGCCCGGATCGGCCTGATCGCGGTGGCTGCGTTGCTCGGTACACGCTACGGACTGATCAACGCGGTCCGACTGTTCTTGCCACTTGATACTGGGGAATCATTACGAGTTGCCGCCGACTTGAGCTTTCGTATCATTGTCATTGGAGCAGGAATCGGCGGGACAATTGCGGCGTTGAGCATCTTGTTGAATTCGATCAGAAACCGAAATACCGATCGTCGTAAGACAAATCTCGTCAGCCACGAGAGACAAATCATCCTGGGGGCGTTTGCTGGCGCAGTGATATTGCTGTTAGTGATAAAAAGCCAGTGGACGGCAATTACCGGCTGGGCCGAGGGTCTGGTCAGCCAGGTGACGGGTTGGACCGGTTGACGCGCAGGCCCATTTTTGTGAGGCGATCGATGAGGTTCGCACAAGAGATCAGAGACGTCCAAACACTGCCACGGCCTTGTATTCACGCTCTGTTATCCTTCGATCGAGGAACCACTACTTGGCTTTTTTCCCCGGTTCGATCCATGTCAGCAAATCTTTGAAATCATTCTGCAGCAGCCACTCCGTGAGAGCTGACTCAACCAGCGATCGCACAGACTCCGGCTTGATTTCATCGTCTTTCCGCCGCCCGGCCTCCGCCTTGACAGTATCCAGCAATTCCTTTGGCATTGAAATATTCAGGTCTTCCTTGCCCTGCGCCTCTCGGCCTCCCCTCATTGGGCGCGGATGAAAGCCATCATCATCAGTCTTCCCTGCGTGGGTCTCCAGCCAATTTCTCAGGGCCGAGATGACAATGTCTTTCTTCGTCCGGGGTTCGCCATCGACGAGTTCCTCGTCTCTCATGCGGATCTTCTTGGCTTCCTTCAAGGCTTTGTCCAAAGCCTTGTGAAGCTTGGTGCCGAGGGCGTCATTTCCATCTTCGTTTGGTTTGATTGGCTTGGCAGGCATAGCGCTAGACCCTAACTCTCGAAATCCGAAGATCGCCACCCGAAGACGGAGTGAAATTAAGAACACATAGAATTCAACGATCGTGTGTCGGATTAAAAATATAAAAACGATGCTGGTAATTTGTCAAGTCAATGCGCTGGCATTCTGGGGAGTCAAAGCGTTGGCATTCAAGCGAGCGAGCTAGCTCGCTGCTTTGGCGTCTTGTAGGGGGCTGCGCCGACTGATTAGCCATCCAACTTGGTAGCAGTCGAGAAATTCCACGCGAGCACTTACTATTCCGATCAGTATGGATACTGCTAACACTATTGGCGACAGTGCCATACGTCAGATTCTCGAAGTTATTGTTGGCAGCGAATTTAGTAGAGCGGTCTTAATAACTAGCTAGCTAGTTATTAATTGACTAGCTAGTTGGCTAGCAAGTTGGCCCGCCGGTGAACTCTTCATCAATTGCGTGAATGCGCTGTCGAACAAACACTGCGGCTCGTAGGCTCGCTGTTTGAGTCGCGGTCCCGTTTGCCAGCGAGCGGAGCATCTGGTTCTCTATCGACGCATCCTGCTTGCCGGCTAGAAGTTACTTCAATAAATGGTGTGAGATTGTGCCGCTCGGTTGTGGACAATGTGCGAAGCGATGTCTTACAATCGCCGAAAGCTTCCGGCCTGCTTATTGGCCTTAATCGAGATAATCGGAATTGCCACTAACAATACATACTTATGCGTCGTTAATCGGGGGCTTCAAAACACAAAAAGCCGGTCAGCGAGTTGCATTCGCTGCCGGCCATCAAAGTGAAGCTCAGTTCCACGTTTCGGAAGTGCTATCAACCCTAGTCACGTAGAAAGGAGGTCACCATGAATTCACTAGCCATCGTTTATACGCTAATCGGAACCGCGTACTTCGTGCTGGCGATAATCCATGCATTCAGGTAATCGCCATTGAGAAGAAACAATGTTCAACGATGGTGGCAGGTTAGGACTACACCTTTCCTGTCACCATTTTAATTTTCATGAGCCCCGAGTGTAAACGTGGGCCACTAACCACACTAACTAGCTAGCATACGCGATCCCCAACGTTCTGTCAAATTGGGGGGCACCTCTGGAATGCACGACTTTGGCAAATAGTTGCGTGCCGCTTTTACGTGTTTACGTGATATCACTTCAACGAACTACTTTCCTCATGTTTTGAATCTGCACCACTCTCAGTCATTTTGACAACAACTCCACAATCTTCCGACCCATCGCGCGGGCGGAGATATCATCCTCGCCAGTCACAATCTGGCCGTCGACGGTCACGTCGTCCTCGGCGGTGCCTGGACGGCCGATAGCGCCCGCGGGGGAGAGGATGGCTCCGTTGGCTTCGGGGTGCCAGCGGCAGGAGGGTTGGGCGGGTTGGCCGTTGTAGATGCCGGCTGCGGCCTGGCGCGTTGGGGCGCAGACGGTTTTGCCTTTGAGGGGGCTTTGGCCGTCGACTCGGGCCCAGGCCAGGACTGAGACGGCGTTGCATAAGGCGCAGACGAATTTGCCTTGCTTGAGGAAATCGTTGATCAGTTGGTTCACTCGCGCTTTGACGGGTTGCTCGCCGTTGTAGTTGGGGTTGTTGTAGCGGCCGTTGAAGGCGAACTGATAGGCCGAGGAACCCCAGCCTCCGGAGAAGAGCATCGTCTCGTAATCTTTGGCGTTCACGTCGGCCAGTGCCAGGTCGGACATGACGGTGCCGTCGCCTCCGGTTTGGCCGGAGTTCGGGTGCGGGCGGCAGGGGCCTCGGCGGCCGGCGGCGACTGTGACCTGGAAGCCGGCGCGTTCGAGTTCGGCTCGCGGGTCGGCGTATTCTCGATAGAAGAAATCTTGATTGGCGATGACGATGAGAACTCGTTTGCCGTCTGCGGATTTTGTTGCTGTCTTAGTGGATGTTTTAGAGGACGACTTCGGGGACGATTTGGTGGTTGTTGGCGGCGATGGTTTAGTCGTCGCGGGTGGTGCGGACTTCGTGGACTTGGTCGTCTGTGGTGTGGTCGTGGGGGGCGTGGTTGTGGAGGCGACCGCCGGAGGTTCCGTGCCGAGTCCCGGGACTGGCTTGCCGTTGAGCATGCGGGCTTCGATGCTGTGGAAGGTCGTCTGGCTTTCCCAGGCTCCGATGCCCAGCGATTTCTTGTTGGGCAGTGACCAGAGGTCGGGGACCGATAGGTCTCGGCCATCTGTTTTGTAGGTTGCGATGACTTCATCGTCCAACAACGAACGGATCTGTCCCTGGCGGACTTCGACGGTCATCGAGTATTCCGTGCCATTCTTCAGGGCCACGTTAGCGCGTCGGGTGGGGTTCTCGCGGATCGACTGGCCGCCGATGTTCTGGATGCCGCCGAGATGTTGTCCCCAGGCATCGGCTTCGAACGCGGCCTGGCCGGGACCGTGTGGAAAAAAGAGGGCGACCGAATGGATGCCACTTTGGCGGGTGAAGCGAATTCGCACGTCGTACTCACCGGTGGGAGCAAACGGCAGCCACAATCGGGCCCCCTGCCCTGCGGCGACCGACAGGCCGGTCTCGGTCTTGGTCCATTGACCGGCGACCGATTGAGTTTTCACGTCGACGGCCGGCAACAAGGATTGCCATTTGGGTTCATCCGCGGCGCAGACGGGAGAGGCATTCTCCATAAACCAAACGACCAACAACGCACCAACCATACTCAACACAGACGAGGCTTTCATGGGCGAAACTCCGTCAGAACGACGAGACACGATTGCAAACAAGACGCAATGAAATCGGGAAATGGAACGTGTTCATGATGACGGCTGCCGGATCGGGGGGCAAGCTCTGTCCGTGGGATGGGTCTCCGGGCCCGTCCGAGTGCCCTCAGATTTGACTTCAAAGACATTTGGCCCACGCGAATTTCGCGCAGCGCACGGGTTGCTTAACGTTGTGGGGACCGAGTTTTTGGCATCGTGAATATGGCACGCAAGCCCTGCGCTGCGCGAAGCTCGCGAGGGTTGAATTTGTTTTACGTCGGTTGTTACGGGCTCGGACGGGACTGGAGACCCATCCTACGGAAATCTGGAATTGCTTTGAATGCAGGCGTATGACTCACGTAGAATATGTGACTGTCACCCGTTTTCTGATTGTATGAAGCAACGTTATGGCATCGATTCCGTTTCATCTGACTGGCGACGCTCTCTGGCACCGCATGGACCGAGCTGTGGAAAAAATCCAGCAACGATTGGAACTCACCACCCGCACGCTGGAGCAAGCTGGCATCCCGTACGCCATCATCGGTGGGAACGCCGTGCGAGCCTGGGTGGCTCAGGCGGATGAAGCGGCCGTCCGGACGACGCGCGATGTCGACATCTTGCTGCGGCGGGCCGATCTTCCGGCAGCCAAAGCGGCGATGGAAGCCGCGGGGTTTGTGTATCGTCCCGCAGCGGGCATTGAAATGTTTCTCGACGGACCGGATGCCAAGGCTCGCGACGCTGTGCATGTCTTGTTTGCGAATGAGAAGGTGCTCCCCGAGCATCTATTGCCGGCGCCGGACGTTACCGATTCCGAGCCCATCCAGAATCATCAGATTCTGACGCTCGAGGCCCTGGTCAGGATGAAGTTGAATGCGTTTCGCACCAAGGATCGCATGCATTTGCTCGACATGATTGATGTGGAGTTGATCGATCCGTCATGGTGCGGCCGTCTTCCGGCAGAACTTGCGGCGCGGCTGCAGGAATTGCTGGATAACCCGAACGGTTGATTCAGCTTTGCTGGTATGTGCAGGAAACGAGTTTTTGCATCGTGAATATGGCAAGCATGCCCTGCGCTGCGCGAAGCTCCCAATGGTCGATCTTCTATTACGTCGGTTGTTACGGGCTCGGACGGGCCTGGAGACCCATCCCACTTGCATTAACGCATGTTTTTGTGTTTCCGTGTTCGGTCGAAAATGGTATCCTCGTAGCGTGCTCGTTTCCGCGAACTTTGGGCCGTATGGCTGACGCTAAGGATTCCCCCCCATGCTGACCATTTTGGGCGATTCGATACGACTGTGTGACCGCCTGCCGCGGCGAGATTTCTTGACGATTGGTTCGCTGGCTGTCGGCGGTTTGACTCTGCCCGGGATGCTGCGGGCTGAGGCTGCGGCAGGGGTGCGGTCGTCTCACAAGTCGATCATTATGATCTACCTCACCGGCGGGCCGCCGCATCAGGATATGGTCGATTTGAAGCCCGAGGCTCCGGCTGAGGTGCGCGGGGAATTTGACCCGATCGCGACCAATGTGCCGGGGATTCAGATCTCGGAACTGATGCCGCGCGTGGCCGGGATGATGGATAAGTTCGCCATCATTCGCTCGCTGGTGGGGTCCGATAGCCGGCACTCGTCGTTCCAATGTGCGACCGGTCGGCCGTTTCGGGCACAGCCTCAGGGAGGTTGGCCGGAGATCGGTTCGGTGCTGTCGAAGTTGCGGGGGCCTGTGGATCCTGCGGTGCCGCCGGCGATTGACTTGTCGCTGTCGATGCAGCATCAGCCTTACAACCTGCCGGGGCCCGGTTTCCTGGGGATGGCTCATGCGCCGTTCAAGCCGTCGGGTGATGCGATGGAGGACATGGTGCTGCGGGGCGTCAACGTTGATCGGTTGGGTGATCGCGGGACGTTGCTGACGAGTCTCGATCGATTCCGGCGGCAGGCTGATCAGACGGCCGCTCAAGGCGCGAACGGTGATGATTTCACTCAACGCGCGTTGGGGATTCTCAGCTCCAGCCGGCTGGTTGAGGCGTTGGATTTGTCGCGCGAAGATCCGCGGACTCGTGAGCGTTATGGGAGGGATGATACCGAATGTTTGCCGTATTCGGCGGCGGGGTATCAGGCTCAGATGTCGAAGTTTCTGATGGCTCGGCGGCTGGTCGAAGCGGGGGCGCGGTGCGTGACCGTGGCGTTTGCGGATTTTGACTGGCACGGGTCGAACTTCAAGTTTGGTCGCCGAGTTATTCCATTACTGGATCAAGGTCTGGCGGGTCTTGTCGGAGATCTGCATGATCGAGGGCTTGATAAGGATGTGTCGGTCGTCGTGTGGGGTGAGTTCGGGCGGACTCCGAAGATCAACGCGAATGCCGGGCGAGATCACTGGCCGCGGGTGACGTTTGCAATGCTGGCGGGTGGTGGGATGACGACCGGGCAAGTGATCGGTGAGACCAATCGCCTCGCCGAGGAACCGGTGTCGCGGCCGATTGATTACCAGGATGTGTTTGCGACTTTGTATCACAACCTGGGTTTTGATACGGCTCAGACGACGATTGCTGACCTGAATGGCCGGCCGCAGTATGTGTCGGAGACGCGCGAGCCGATTCGGGAACTTGTGTAAAGCGATGCGCAGAATTTTGCACCACGGAGACTCGGAGAGGATTGGAAGGAGTTTTTTAGCCACAGAAGGACACAGAAGAAACACAGAAAATCAGACACAAACTATTCTCTGATTCTGTGTTTCTTCTGTGTCCTTCTGTGGCTGCGAAGCACTCTTCTTGGGTTGCGGACAAATTCCCGCGGTGGGTTTTTCGTGTCTCCATGGTGCAATGATTTGATTGGCAGCTATGACGGATTACTGCCCGCTCCAGAATTGAGCCAGGTTGTTTAGTGGACTGTCTCCCGTGGCCGAACTCAGCCGCGAATGCCGATTTTCTCGAGACTTCGCCGGGCCTGTTCGGCTGATGTGGTGTTGGGGAAGCGGCGAATGACGGCCTGCAGGACCGAGACCGCCTGTTCGCGTTGACCCGCCTGGACATAGTGCCGGGCTCGGGCGAACAGCTCTCTCGCTTCTTCTTCGCCTGCATCTTCCGTGGCCTCCTCGGACTCGTGGGCCTCTTCCTCGTAGTACGAGTCTTCGCGGTCGGCGACAGAATCGGTTCCGTCGGCGGGATCTCGAAGCAATGGTGCAGGCTGGAAAACGCTGTTGGCCTGGCTGGAAGAGGTGGATTGCATGGTCAGGTCCCGGATGACGCCCACGACGGCGAGGGCCTCTGCCACATCAATGGGGAGCCCTTCGATCACGTTTGGTTTGACCAGCAACGAAATTGCCGGAGCGCCGGGTGCGTGCAGATCGATGAAGAATTTCTTGGCGATGAAATAGAAGGCACACAGGCCAAAGAAGACCAGCAATCCGAACACGAGCGGTATGAGACTGCCCAGCGTGTTGCTCATAAAAATGCCGAAGAAGAGAACAACTGCTGCGTTAATGAGAGCGGATACCGGCTTGTAGATTCCAGCCGAAATTCCCGTGATGCATCTCAACGGTACGAACTGCGATTGCTGTCCGAACAGGCTGGATGATTCGTATCGAACCTCGCCGCGAGCGATGGTCAGTCGTGTGATGGGACTAAAACCCAGCAGGGTCAATACGAAGGCCACGAGGCCTTGCTTGCGGCCGACAATTTCCACGCTGGGAGCGTGATCCAAGGTGGGCTTCTGGGAGATGTAAAACTTTTGCAAGACCAGCGTCGAGGACCGCTTGCCACCCAATCGTGCCCCAGCCGCCAGCATGATCAGGAAGAGAAAACTCCCGAGGGATTCGAAGAGGGCGTTCATCAATGCCTCGATAATGAGTGATCAGCAAGGGCAGCTTACTAAGAACCGCTATCAAAACCGGCCGATCAGGCCCCCGTCGGGCTTGTCCCGGCGGAGCCGTGACTGGTCAGCTACCAGAGCGAAACGCGCTGGCCCCTCAACGCGTAGTCTCCGATGCCCCCTGCCGCCGTGAGTGAACATTGTCAAAGCAGCGACTGGAAGGCGGCAGGGGGCATCGGAGACATAAAGGTTGAGAATTCGGCAAAACTCTCGGGTGGGTAGCTGGCCAGTCAGCGCTCCGTCGGGGCAAGCCCGACGGGGGCGATTCCTAATCGGTATTGTTAGGCGTTCTAAGATGTCCATCGAGCCTTTTGTCTGCGCAGTTAACAGGAAACGCCAGCATACGCCTCGACGAGTCCATTTGTCCAGAATCGTTGGCCAAAAAGATGGTCGTTGAGAAAATGGAACCCTGGTCAGCTCTTCCCTCGCAGCCGCGCCCGTACTTCATCCCATGATCTGCCGGCTGCCGGGTTCGCATCGGCGTCTGCGATTCGACGGTCGAGTTCCTCAACGCGACTGTCGGGAATTGGCAGTTGGTCGACAGGGGTGAGGCTATCCCAGATTTCGCTGATGAGTTTCAATCGTTCCTCACGGCTGAGGCGGTCGATCCCGAGTTTTTGAAAGAGGGAGGACATCAACGACTCCGTGATGGATTGAACAACCTGCGTTCGCCGTAATCTGAGTTGCGATGTCAGGGCGCAGCCGCCTCGTCCCGATTCCCAAACGCTCGTTGATGGACCCGGAAGGCTCGCATGCCCAGGGCTTCGTAGAACTTGAGGGCATTGTGCCCCACTCCCGGAAGTTCCACGAACGTGTGGCGAATCTCGAGCTCCTTGAGCGTCTCGTCGAGTCGCTGGTTGTCGCCGAGGAGATCGTCGTCGGCTCCGCAGGAGACGCGGATGAACATCTTGTTGCGGATGGCCTCGACATTCTTCGTGGCGAGTGCGGTGGGAGTTTCGGAGCGGGATTTTTCGGCGTCACCGTACACTTGTTGATAGAGTCGCGGGGTGACTCCGCGATTGCCCAGGGGGCCGGCGGAATTGATGACGATGGCTCCGAAGAGGTCCGGGTATTTGAAACCCAGCCGGGCCGCGCCGAGACCGCCCATCGAAAAGCCTTCGACCAGGCGCCCCTCGCGGTTGGCGATGGTTCGATAGTCCTTGTCGATGCTGGGGATCAGGTCCTTGATGATGACGTCTTCGACCGGACATTTTTTGTCTGTGGAGTTGGCATACAGGCTGCCCGGAATTCCGTTCACCGCGACGACGATGGCGCGCGGGGCGGCACCCTGCTTGAGCAAGTTGATGTAGGTCGGCAGGAATTGCTCGCTACATGACCGCTGGTTGCCGTTGGCTCCGTGCAGCCAATAAATCACCGGGAATCGCTGGTCGGGATTGCGGGCGTACGCCGGGGGCATCCAGACGAGGCAACTCACCTTTTTGTTGACGGTGGAACTGTGGAAGATGTGGTACTTTGAACCGAAAGGGGTCTCGCGATTGGGATCGAGCCAGACTGGGAGCTCACGGTTGGCAGCGGGGCGTTGAGCTCGGGCGGGATCGGCCCCGACGAGCAGCAACGTCGCACTCACGATCAGCATAACCAACACGAATATCACGCGGCTCGTCGATGTGCTCATGTCCCGCTGCCTCCAGCGTTTTTAAGCCTTCGCATCGTTGGTGTCGCGGAATCTCGTAAGAGTTCCGCCGATCTAGTGTAACTCAGCGGAACTCTTACGAGATTCCGCTACAAACATTCTGGATCTGCTCTAAAGTCCCCCGCCATTGAAGCTCGCAACGGGGATCACCAATTCCAGCGTGGGGGGATCCTCGGGCTGCTCGGAGTAGTTGCTTTTCGGCAGGATCAGATGCATCATCTGGGCTTTCTCAACGGGCAGTTCAAACACGAGGATATCCTGGATCGAGCTGCCGGGATACAGTGACTCTTTGGACTTCTGCCCGACCGGTCGGTGCATGAGCCCGAACGTGACTTGCTTGTAGACGTTTCCCAAGTCATCTTTCAAGGTCGCTTTTTTCGACCCTGACAGGTTGTCGTCGCCCCAGCCCTTATATTCCAGTTTCTTGGAATCGGACAGATTCTCAATCCAGATTTGAATCTGCAACAAATTCTTGTCGGATCGCTGCTGACTTTTTCCGGAGGCAAATAGAACCTTGCCGGTCCGCCCCGTGATGTAGCGGACCTCGACCTTGCCATCGGTCGCCACGGTACTCAGGGGAGGTTTCGAGCAACTGGCCGTGCCGACCGAGATCACCAGCAACAGAAGCATGCAGGGCAGATGTGGCATCCTCGCCATAAAACCAATCCTTCAGACATTGTGGGTATGAGCTGCCTTTGGCGAAATGATAGCGGATCGATCGGGCTCCGGAAATTGATGTTTTGTCAATTTTGGAAAGACAATCGGGAAGAGCCGATCGATTGAGTCACCGGGCTTAATCAATAGGGATTTGTCGTTGTTAGAGGGATCGGGGCTCAAGAATTCTTAGCTCCCCTCGCCCTGGTACTCCGGGGAGAGGGGCCGGGGG
>JAKFVC010000213.1 GCA_021732415.1 Planctomycetaceae bacterium | reverse complement strand
CATCGGAGACATAAAGGTTGAGAATTCTGCAGAATTTACTGCTGGGTAGCTGACCAGTCAGCGCTCCGTTGGGGCAAGCCCAACGGGGGCGGTTTCCAAACGCCCCCACCAAATAACGGCTACACCCGACTTGACGACAGAAGGTCTCGTAAAGACGTCATGTCGTGTTAAGTTGGGGTGGCTTGGTTGTGGGGAGAAACTTCTGAATATACACTTCTATAGTGCTACCAGGCTTGCGGAACCGGGGTGGGTCATCTGGGCCGATTCATCCGGCACTCGGTTCTCGTGACGATTTTGGAAGACGAACCGGCTGAGCCTGCATATTCGGTATAACCGGACTGCGATTTCCACCCCGCGGTAAAGAGGTGATTTCGAGGGATTTGGCGTGGCATTTGGTGGGTGTGCTGATGATCCTGAGCAAGATCGCCGGCAGTTCACTCAGTTGTCTACCGTGAGCTGGGATCAGAATTTTTTGACGTCGCGACACTCTCATTCTTTCGCACATGCGGCGCTTCAATACGCCGGGGCAAATTGTGTGAGACTTCGGTGGAGTGACAAGGCGGCTCTGGGCAGACGGATGTCGGTTTCGCCAAGCTTGCGTTATTGCGAAGCGCTGCGGGCCGTCCATTTTTCGGAATGGTTGCGGGAGTGGGCCAGGGAACCCATTCCATGTTGATCCACAGTGAGAATCGCCGACCCACGGGTTTCGACGCTCCTTAAGGGAATTCTGCAAGATGTTGCTGAGAACCTGGCTGGAAGATTGGCGTTGTCAAACGGTCCGACTTTTGTGGCTCACACGCGACGCCGGGCGGTCGCTACGCCGGTCCATCGAGGCCCAGACTGGCCCCGAGGTGCTGGAGCGGCGCTGCCTGCTCACGACGATCGATCTGGGCAATTTGGGGACGGGTGGCACGACCATTTCTGGCATTGATGCCGAGGACGCGAGCGGCTATTCGGGCAAGGGTGTCGGGGACGTCAATGGGGATGGTTTTGACGACTTCATCATCGGCGCGTATGCCGCTAATGGGCCAGGGAATGCTCGATACGATGCCGGTGAGAGCTATGTGATCTTCGGCGGTCCGTCGCTGCCGGCCACCATCGATCTGGCGAATCTCGGCGCGGCCGGAGTCACGATTTTTGGTGCTGAGGACTTTGACGAAAGTGGTTTTGCTGTCTCGGATGCCGGTGACATGAACGGCGACGGATTCGATGACCTGGCCGTGACGGCCAGAAATGCCAATGGTGCGGGCCGCTCGCATTCCGGTAAGACTTATGTGATCTTCGGCGCGGCAGCGCTGCTGGCGACGATCGATCTGGGAGCCTCGGGGGGAGCCGCGGTCACCATCTCTGGCGCGGATGCGATCGATGGCCTTGGCTCGGCCGTGGCGAACGCCGGGGATGTGAATGGGGATGGATTCGACGATCTGCTCATCGGGGCCACTGGCGGCGATGGACCTGGGAATGCCAGACCGAGGTCCGGCGAGACCTACCTGATCTTCGGCGGCGCAACACTGCCTGCAGCAATCGATCTGGCGACCCTGGGGACTGCCGGAATCATCATTTATGGCGTGGATGGCGGCGACGAAAGCGGTCTGTCGGTGTCGGGCGCTGGCGACGTCAACGGAGATGGCTTCGACGACATGCTGATCGGCGCCTGTAAAGCCTCAGGAGTCGGTAATGCCGAGAACCGTGCGGGTGAGAGTTATGTGGTTTTCGGTAGTGACGCATTGCCGGCGACGATCGATCTGGCCAGTTTGGGGAATGCGGGGATCACGATCTTCGGCGCGGACGCGGTTGATTACAGCGGTGTTGCTGTGTCCATTGCAGGTGACGTCAATGGCGACGGATTTGATGATCTGCTGATCGGTGCAGAAAGTGCGGACGGAGCCAATAATGCCACCAAGAATGCCGGCGAGAGCTATCTCGTTTTCGGGGGAGCCTCGTTACCCGCCACGATCGATTTGGCCAATCTGGGAGCGGCCGGCGTCACTATCTTCGGTGTGGATCCCGTGGACTTGAGTGGCTATAGAGTCTCCGGCGCGGGCGACTTCAACGGCGATGGGTTTGACGACTTGCTGATTGGGGCGTTTCTCGCCGACGGCGTCGGCAACGCCAAGCCGAATTCCGGTGACAGCTACCTCATCTTCGGTTCGGCGACGCTGCCAGCAACCATTGACCTGGCGAACCTGGGTAGCCTGGGTCTCACCCTCGTCGGTGCGGATTCCAAAGATCACAGTGGCTACAACGTCGCGAGTGCGGGAGACGTCAACGGCGATGGTTTCGATGATTTGCTCATTGGCGCGCCTTACGGCGGTCCAAACGCCGATCCCTTTGCCAATGCCGGAGAGAGCTATGTGGTGTTCGGCGGGAACAGCTTTACCAATTCCGTGACGAATCCTGGCACGTCGGCATCGGAGACGCTGACGGGGAGCGCTGCCGCGAATGTGATGAACGGTGCGGGGGGCAACGACACGTTGATTGGCGACGGCGGCGCGGATGTCATCTACGGCGGCAGTGGAGACGATGTGCTGGCGATCACGGACTTGCTCTTCCGGCGTCTGGACGGCGGCAATGGTGCGGACACGTTGCGTCTGGATGGCAGCGGTCTGTCGCTGAACTTGACCACGCTTCCCGACAACAAGCTGACGAAGATTGAGACCATCGATATTCGTGGGAGTGGCGCGAACACGCTGACCCTCAATCTGCACAAGGTCCTGCGGCTGACAGCGAATTCCAACCCCGACCACACGGCCAATACGCTGATCGTGGAACGCAATGCGGACGATACCGTCAACATCGGCTCGGGGTGGAGTCTTTTTGGCGGCCAGTCCATCAATGGCGAGCAGTACACAATCTACAAGCAGGGGGCCGCGACACTCAAAGTCACGAATCAGGATCCCCAATTCACATCGGGGACCACTGCCAGTGTCGCAGAAGGGCAGACGACGGTGATGACGTTGACGGCTACCGATGCCGATCTCCCGGCCCAGACGCTGAGCTACGGAATCGTGGCTGGGGGTGATGGCAGTCAGTTCCAAATCAACATTGATGGCTTGCTCTCATTCAAGACGCCTCCGGATTTTGAACATCCGACTGATGCAGACGGAAACAACATCTACGAAATTCAGGTCCGCGCGAGCGACGGCCACGGAGGTTCTGTCATCGAGGATCTCGCAATCACAGTCACTAATGTGAACGAAGCGCCGGTATTCAATTCGCCCTCTACGTTTAATGTCGCGGAGAATGTGACGTCCGTTGGAACCGCAGTGGCGATTGACGTCGATGTCGGGCAGACCGTCAGTTACTCACTGAGTGGCGGGGACGATCAAGCCCAATTCTCGATCACTAATGCCGGCGCATTAACCTTCATCACGGCTCCCAACTTCGAGATCCCGACAGATGCCGATACGGATCACGTCTATCACGTGCAGGTCACGGCGGATGACGGAAACGGTGGATCGGCGATTCAGAACATTGACGTCACCGTGACCGCGGTGAACGATAACAGCCCGATCTTCTCATCAGCCGCGACATTCAACGTCCCAGAGAATACGACCGCTGTCGGAACCATGGTCGCAACTGACGCCGATCTGCCAGCGCAGACGGTTACGTACTCGATCTCCGGCGGCGCCGATCAAGCCAAGTTCTCGATCACTGGCGGCGCGCTGTCGTTTGTTGCGGCACCCAACTTTGAGGATCCCTCAGATGCCGATACCAACAACGTCTACCTGGTGCAGGTCACCGCGAGCGACGGTAATGGTGGATCGACCATTCAAAATATCGCGGTGACGGTGACTGACGTTGTCGACCCACTGCTGGCCGTGGGTGGGCCCGACGTGACGTGGATCAAGAAGCAGCCCCCCGTGACGGTCTTGCCGCAAAGTACGGTGTCCGATCAAGTCAGCCTGGCAGGCGGCACATTAACGATCACACTGAATGCGGTGGGCACCAAGAAGAAATCCTTGGATCTGCTGGCCATTCCGGCGACCAGCGGGCTCGGTTCGAGTACCGGACTGCAGTACACTGTCGGCCATCTCACGTTGCAGATCACCTTGAGCCAAACCGTGACCAGTGGTGACATTCAATCCTTCCTGCGAGGGATCACCTTCTCCACGAAGGGCAAGGGATTGAAGACCTTAACACGCACCCTGGATGTGACACTGGCGACATCGGGTGGAGCGGCATCTTCGACCGTGCATCAAACGATCCACGTGCGCAAGAAACCTTAGTTAAGACTTCATGTCGTGATGCAACACGGAAACAGGGCAATAACCTCCGCCTCTGAAATGTATGGAATTCATGCGGAAGTTTGTTGTTAGTGCCATTCGTCGGCAGTACGATTCAGCAGTGTAGCACTGTCAAAAGTCCCCCATTTTACGGATCTTGTTGGCAGATGACTTACGCCACATCAGACGCGCGTTGACTCAACGCGAAACAATCGTATCGATTCTAGATTGCTTGCTGGGCCAAAGACATGCTTCGACTTCGGTCTCTTTCTTCGTTGCGCCAACCCACGTTATCGCGCATCTCGAAAAGGAATCCTGCGAAATGTTGCTCACATCTTGGCTTTCAGACTGGCGGCGGCAACTGAATCAGTGGCGAGCTGTCGTGCGCAGCGTGCCTCGTCCCCGACGGCGCCCGATTCCGACTCATTCCAGTGCCGAACCGTTGGAACAGCGTTGTCTGTTGACCACCATTGACCTCGCCAATCTGAGTACGGACGGAGTCACCATATTTGGTGCCAACGCGGGTGACTCGAGCGGTTATTCCGTGTCGGAGGCGGGGGATGTCAACGGCGATGGCTTCGACGACTTCCTCATTGGGGCACATCGCGGCGACGGAGTGGGGGGGGCGACATACAGTGCCGGTAACACCTACATCGTCTTCGGTGGGGCATCTCTATCCGGGACGATCGACCTGGCGAGTCTCGGCCCGTCCGGGGTGACGATCTTCGGTATCGACGGATCTGACTTCAGCGGTCGTTCGGTATCGGGTGCGGGGGACGTGAATGGGGATGGCTTCGACGACGTCATGATCGCGGCAGATCAAGGCGGTGGATCGGGCAACGGCGAGCAGTTTGCGGGCGAAACCTATGTGATTTTCGGCCAGGCGTCGCTACCGCCCACCATCGAATTGGCCAGTCTGGGGTCCGCTGGTATCACAATTTTCGGAGCGGATGCTGGCGACCAGAGCGGCTATTCGGTCTCGAGCGCCGGTGATGTGAACGGGGACGGCTTCGACGACATGCTGATCGGAGCGTTTGCCGCTGCTGGTTCGGGCAATGCGAAGACGTTCGCGGGGGAAAGTTACGTCGTGTTTGGAAAAGCGTCGCTCCCAGCCACGATCGACCTGGGTAGCCTGGGTTCGGCCGGGGTGACCATCTTCGGTGCAGACGCTGGTGACAATAGCGGGGCTTCGGTCTCGAGCGCGGGGGATGTGAATGGCGATGGCTTCGGCGATCTGGTCATCGGGGCGATCAGTTCCAGCGGAGCAGGTAATGCTGAACCGAATGCCGGCGAGACCTATGTGATTTTCGGCAAGGCCTCACTGCCAACCACGATCAACCTGGCGACTCTCGGTTCGGCCGGGATCACGATCTTCGGAGCGGACACCTTCGACTTCAGCGGCATTTCGGTCTCGAATGCGGGGGATGTGAATGGGGATGGGTTCGATGATCTGCTGATCGGGGCGAATCGGGGCGATGGGCTGGATGATCTGGTCCAAAACGCGGGTGAGAGTTACGTCATCTTCGGCGGCGCAGCGCTACCGACGACGATTGACCTGGCCAGCCTGGGTGCGGCGGGAATTACCATTTTTGGCGTGGATTCGCTGGATTACGGTGGTCGTTCCGTGTCCGGAGCCGGGGACGTGAATGGAGATGGCTTCGACGACTTGTTGATCGGTGCGCTCTTGGCCGACGGCTCGGGGAATGCGCAGTCTTATGCCGGTGAGGCCTATTTGATTTTTGGTGGGGCGTCACTGCCGCCGACAATCGACCTGGCCAATCTGGGCGTTGCGGGAATCACGATCTTCGGGCTGGACGCAAACGATAACTGCGGTCAGTCAGTGTCGAGCGCGGGGGACATAAACGGCGACGGCTTCGACGATCTGCTGATCGGGGCACGGAACGGCGATGGAGCAGATAATGCGAGGGCGGATTCCGGAGAGACCTACCTGATCTACGGCGGTGACTTCACGAACGCGATAACTCACCCGGGGACTTCCGTGGCGGAGACATTAACCGGGAGCGCCGCGGTGGATGTGATCAATGGAGCCGCTGGCAACGACACGTTGCTTGGCAATGGTGGCGCGGATGTTGTCTATGGCGGTAACGGGGACGATGTCCTGGCGATCTCGGATTTGACGTTCCAGCGACTCGATGGCGGAAATGGCTCGGACACGCTGCGCATTGACGGCAGCGGACTGACGCTGAATCTGACCACGCTGCCGGACAATAGACTGACGAACATCGAAGTCATCGACCTGCGCGGTAGCGGTAGCAACTCGCTGACACTCAACGTCCGCGAGGTGCTGAATCTCACGGCCAATTCCAATCCCGCGCATGCCCCCAACACCTTAACCGTACGGCGCGATAATAGCGATTCGGTAAATATCGGTCCGGGGTGGACTGTCGCCGGGGCCGTGACGATCGACTCGGTTCTGTTCGACGTCTTTACTCAAGGGGCCGCGACGCTGAATGTCTCATCCGATGCACTCCTGGTTGTCGGGGGCCCGGGGGTGACCTGGATCAAGAAGCAACCGCCAGTCAAGGTGCTGCCGCAGGTCATCGTGTCCGGAGACACCAGCCTCGCGGGGGGCACGTTGACGATCAATCTCAATGCTGTCGGTACGAAGAAGAAGGCATTGGATCTGCTGGTCACGCCTGCGACCAGTGGCCTCGGAACAAGTACCGGTCTGCAATTTGTCAACGGTCATTTGACCTTGCAGATCCAGTTGGGGGCCAATGTCACTCCCAGTGCGATTCAGACCTTCCTGCGCGGAATCACGTTCTCAACCAAAGGCAAAGGGTTGAGCACTTTAACCCGGACTTTGGATGTGACATTGGCGGCGGCGGGGGAAATTCCCTTCACGACCATCCACCAAACGATTAATGTTCGCAAGAAGCCCTGATACTGCAGACAACGGCAGGAGTTTGCTCAAAGAAAATGAGCGTCACGCAGGCGACTAATCCATGTGAAGAAGACGCCATAAGTCGCAAGGGCAATTCGTAGGACGGGTCTCCTGGCCCGTCTTGAGTGCCGTAACATTCGACTTGATACACGATCATCCCTCGCGAGCTTCGCGCAGCGCACGAGTTGCATCAATCTATAAATGTGTTCTATCGCCAATGGTTAAGAGCAAACAGCGAAAAACACGGAACACCAAATCAGCCGGCACGCGCTAGCGTCCGGTTCTCTGGGAAAATCAGGCCCAACACCCGAACCGGGGGCTAGCGCCCTGCGGCTGATGAATAATCCGGGCTAGTCCTTGGGGTGGGTGCCACTGGCTGTGCCAGTGCCGGTAGTCTATTGATGCTTGGTCCGGCAACGCACTGGCACAGCCAGTGGCACACGAATTTGTGGGTTTGATCCACCAGCAGGCCGTATTGATTGATGTGAGTCGGCGCTGCGCGAAGCTCGCCAGGGTCCACACTTGATGACGTCGAATGTTACGGCACCCCGACGGGCCTGGAGACCCATCCCACGGTAATCATCCTGCGATCACGGACTTTCATCAGTCTGAGGCATCCGGAGGAACGGCTCCTCATCGAACGGAGTCTGAATCCGAATCTTGGACAGCAGACGCAATGCCTCCGCATCCGGAAAGACTGTCCAGATCTTGAACTGGATTGTTCCGGCGCTGGTACTCTTATCGAGCTTGCGCATGGCGGCGGTGGTCTGTTCGATCATCACAAACACGACCAGCATATCGTGGAACGGAATCTCGCTGAGATCCTCGCCGGCGCCCACGGCGAAGTAACGCAGGCGAAGTTCTGACAGCGGGAGATCTGCCAACGCATCAGTCGCTCGCACGGTATAGGGCGCCGAGTCTGATTTTTGCCAGTTCTCCAGGATCGCCCGGTGAATGGCCGCGCAGCGTTCCATTCGCGACTGGTTAAAGATTTCGCCCTGATCCATCATGTCCCGCAACAGAGAGTTTTTAGTATGGCCTGCGTTCCTTGAGCACGTTACCGACTGTCGCAGTCGAAAGCGCGGTTGTCAACTGGGTGACGAGTTGGCTGCACCGGCCGACGTCGTGAATGAGATTTCGACGTCACGGGAGGGTGAGGGCCCCAGAGGGTACCCTGCCGAACCGCATGCGTCATTTGGTTGTCGCAAGACTATGCGGTTCGGCGGGGTACCCTCTGGGGCCCTCACCCTCCCAGCGACTCGAATTACAGATGGGATCGTCTCCGCCGGGCGATTCCAACCATACCAAAAGCAAAGCGGCCTAGAGAAGGCTGTCTGTCCTCAGACAACCTTTCCAGGCCGCTATCGTGGGTCACTGCTAAGAATTCCTGCTAATGAGGTCCCAGCAGTGGAAATTGTCGAGCCAGAGACTCTGGCATGGCAGGACTACCAGCGATGAATCGGGGGACGATAGCAGCCATGGTAGCCGCCATTCCAACCATTGTTCCAGCCGTATCCGCCGTATCCGCCGTAGCCACCGCGATAACCACCCCAGCCATATCCGCTGCCGTAGCCACCGTATCCACCGTAGCCATAGCCAGGATATCCGTACCCAAACCCAACTCGCGGGCCGCCGATCCCGACGTAGACGCCAGCATCAGCCTTCTGAGCAGAACCAGCGAAGCACAACGCACCCGCCACCACAGCCAACATTAAGAACTTTTTCATGGCACTCTCCTCATATTAAAAAACGTTTGTTTTCCGTTTCGCGATCGAAGGCCGATGCCTCGTCGTGGTGAAGGAGTTGTTCAATTTTCCGTTGAGTTTGTTCGTCCTTCACGGAAGAAATCTGATTGCATGCAGCGTGCCAAAGTTGTTGCGAGCTCATTTGGATTGTTCGTAATATTATGCATGACATTGCGTTGCGGCGAGTCTGCGATGCTGTTTCCAGTGTTTGGGGCTTTGGGGGTGTCGCGAGATGGCGGCGCGCTGAGTCGAAATGACGATGCCGCGTGATGTTACCAGAACGTGCGTCGGCCGATGGTTGCTGTGCCGACATCGGGGCGATCCACGTTTGGTTTGATGAATGAATTCCCCGATAGGGGATATGCAACATAGCCCAGGGTTGCCCGCTCCTGCGGGCTACCCTGGGTATTCGATCATCACGGTACTCTACCCTGAAGGGGCGCGCTAGCTTTGAATCGGACTAGCGCGCCCCTTCAGGGCTCTGATCCAATTAACTGAATGCACCCAGGGCGATGCCCTGGGCTGGCCTAGTTCGCCCCTTTGGGCGACGCCGTGAAGGATTTTTTCCCGGGAAATTTGAGGGAGTCTGGTCCAATTCGTGATTCGAGTCGATGGGAGGGTGAGGCTCCTGCCGAACCGGATAGTCTGGTGAGATTCGAATAACGCTTGCGGTTCGGCGGGAGCCTCACCCTCCCATGACGTTGAAATATCCTTCACGGCGTTGCCCTTTGGGGCTGATGACCGCCAAACCCTACTCACTGCAAACCACTCTGGCCCGTATATCAGTTTACGCCAAAACTTCGGGCATCGCTCCAACTGCGGCCAGAGCTCTGAGCGAAGTTCTGCAACTCCCTCCCATGCCCTCGACGCAACCGTAGCCATTCGCTGCCTCATTTAATTCGCTGCCGTCTTCAATTGATCATCGCGAGACAGCACTCAAAAGCAAAACGCCGCAACGGAATCAACCGCTGCGGCGTTTGTGTTGGCGTCCGAAGGAGACTTTAAGTCTCGATCTGTCCGATCCGGGCTCGCTTAGAAGTCGCCAATGACTTGGTTGTCAGAGATCGCTCCCAGGTAAGCATAAGTCGAGCTGTTGATGTTTTCGCTGATGAAGCGAACGGCACCGTCACCCATCAGGAAGTGACCACCACCGACGTGATAGCTGCCGAATCCGGTCGAGTGGGCAGTGGTTCCGATGTTGTCGGCGACAGTCGAATTGATCGGCGTGACTTGCTCACCCATGATCATCCCGTTGCCAGCAATCGCGACACCGGCATTGGTCGTTCCGGCCCAGATGGCGTCTCCGCCCACTGCCAAACCGCTCTGAGTACCTGCCGAGCGCCGTTCGCCAGCCAGAATCGTATTGCTGAGTCCATCGGTGAATGTGCTGAAATTTCTTTTGCTGTTCACAAAAAAGGCGCCGGACGGGTTAATCGCCACACCAAATGTGATGGTGGCCAGCGGCGTCTGCATCAGACTGCTCACCCCGAAGCTGGGCCCGAACGAACCCACATAGTTCGATCGACCGTAATTGACGGGGGTACCGCCAGCTGCAACTGTTGTACTGCCAACGTCAGAGGGACAGCGCAACGCGGGAATAATCGTCTGCAGCGCGACGCTTGTCGGGGCCGCGGGGAAGGTGGACATCACTGCGCCAAATCCAGTCAACGGGGTGACCACGGTGCCGGAGATCAGATTGTACAAGGGACCCTGATCCAGACCCGGCAAGAGCATCGTGTTCCAACCCCAGTTGTTGCCACCGATATAGCCCGGGGGAATCGTATTGGCCGTGTCATGGTAATTGTGCAAAGCCAAGCCCAATTGCTTGAGATTGTTCTTGCACTGCGAGCGCCGTGCCGCTTCACGGGCTTGTTGCACTGCAGGCAACAACAGGGCGATCAGCACCGCGATGATCGCAATGACGACCAGTAATTCGATCAGGGTAAACGCACGACGTGTTTGCTTCATTGGCCACTTCCTTCGGGGGAACAAATCAACCTCATTATTGAGCAGAATCGCTCGCCAACACACGTTGGCAGCGCGCGCAATTTCCACGCAAATCTATTTGTCTCTACCAAGCCACGTAGACGGCGCTGCCCAAGCAGTGACTCGGCAAATATCAAGAGAAAACCACGCGACGGGTCGCGGCGGAGGTCGTAGCTATGAGCAGCTATTAGGAAGCGGTGAACACCTGAAAGAATTCGGTGTTTCACCTCCCTACAACCTCCACGGTTTGACAAATTGTGGGATACGAATCAAGAGATGTCAATGTAATTGTTGATAAAAAATTAACAATTCATTCATTTGCCACCAACCTGCCGCGTCCCGGCATTTTGTCTGCAACTAAGACGCAAAGCGTCTGCGGTTGTAGACAGCTTAAACCGAGAATTGTGGAAACTATTTTTGAATTTCCGGTGGCCACACCGGAGGACGCCCCAGTGCGACGACCTGCTATTTGCCTCAAACAAAACAGCCGCAGTGACTTACATCACTGCGGCTGTTCCGAAACATGCGGGGACAAACTTGTGCGATTTCTCCCCGACGAGTGTCCTTGGCCTAGAACTCACCGATGACCTGGCCATCATTGATGGCGCCCAAATACCAGAAGGTCGGCATGGAAACATTCTCGCTAATGAATCGAACGGCACCATCTCCCATGAGAAAATGGGCGCCGCCGACGTGCGTACTGCTGAAAGCGCTGAGATAGTATCCACCAGTGGTGCCACCGGAACTCGGTGTGGCGGTCGCGTTGTTCGTATTGATCGCCGATGCCGTTTCTCCCAGGATCATGGCATTGCCGGCCGCCAATACGCCTGCGTTCAAGGTGCCTGCCCAGATGCCATCACCACCGATCGGCATCGTCGTGCCGTTGACACTTTCCGTTCCGGGTGAGCGTCGCTCGCCCACCAGAATCGTATTGCTCAGACCATCGGTGAAGGCGCTGAAATTTCTCCGGCTGTTGACCGCAAACGCGCCATTCGGGTTGATGGTGGGGGTATTGATGGGCGCGATCGACGTCGAGTTATTGATGGCCAGAGTCGCACTGACTCCGAAATCGGGACCGAACGACCCCATATAGTTCGAACGACCGTACTGCTGGCTCCCGTTCGAATAGGTCGACGTGCCGACGTCGGATGGGCAACGCAGCGCCGGAAGAGTCGTCTGCAGATAGGTGAATGTACCGGTCGGGACAGGGAACGAGGCGATGGGAATCCCAAAACCTGTGGTCGTGCCCACGATCGCCGACGAAATCTGGTTGTACAGCGGGCCTTGATCAATCCCGGGCAACAACATTACCATCCAGCCCCAATTATTAGCGGTCTGAGCCCCATTCCCAATGATGGCGGAGTTCACAAAGCCGGGAGGAATGGTGTTGGCGGTGTCGTGATAATTGTGCAAAGCCAATCCCAGTTGCTTCAGATTATTCTTGCACTGGGAACGTCGCGCCGCTTCTCTGGCCTGTTGCACGGCGGGCAGCAACAGGGCAATCAAGACCGCGATAATCGCGATGACGACCAGCAACTCGATCAGGGTAAACGCGCGTTTTTTTGTCTGCTTCATGGGGCAACGTCCTTCGGGGATTGAGTCAACTTGCAATTGAGCGGCGCCGCTCGCCAGCACACGTGGCGAGTTCGCACGAAGTCTGCACGTCGAATGCGGGTCGCCGTCGGGCAGACGGATCCAGCGATTCCAGATGCGGTTCGGCCAGCAAAAAGAAATCACGCGGCGGGGGCGCGGCGGAAGCAGCAGCGGTGAAGCATGCGGAGATCAACTACCTGCTGTGGGCTGGCGTTGAGTTCATCTCAAAACGTCCTTGATTTCAGACGAATTGTCTAGCGAGGCTGGGGCATCGTCAACGAATTGCCGCATTACAAATTTTGTAAGAATTATGGTCGCTGTTCCCAAGCCATTTATGAGACTGGTTTTGTGAAACGTCCATGTTGATTCGAAGTGCATTCTCCGTCCTGCGAGACAGATGGTATCTTCCGAAACATTGAACAGGACTGACCTTACGACATGGAAAGGTTAGGGAGTCGACTCTTACAGCAACGTCATTTTGACCGCTGTCACTATTTGATGGAGAATGATTTTTGAGATTCTGGGCGACGGTGTAACAGTGAACCGAGAATTGCCGTGCGTCGCCCCCGTTGGGCTTGTCCCAACGGAGCGCTGACTGGCCAGCTACCTAGGCGTTTTCCTGACAACTTGCTCTCCGTGGGGCTCGTCCCCACGGGAGCAACGATTCAGGCCCCAGTCTGGATTTGGCTTTTTGAATGACAATGTATTCCTCAGGAAATGTCGGCGTCCGCTCGTGGCTTCCGTGGGGACAAGCCCCACGGAGAGCGGCTTCTTACGCTCGGACAACAAGTAGCCGAGCAGTCAGCGCTCCGTTGGGACAAGCCCAACGGGGGCGGTTTCGAAACGCCCCAACAACAAGCGACTGCACCAGATCAAGGGCAGTCCAGAAGTATGCCGTTGACATCCCCCGGTCTGGCTGTAGAATTTAGCCAACGCCGCTCTTCTAGCCTGCTCTCAGGTGGGCCAACTGAGTGGACATCCAGCCTGCAAATGGCATTGGCGCTGAAGTTCGCACCCAAGGGATGTTCCGAGTTGGTCAGTCGTGACTCTCTTTCGACAACTTTCGCTGAGATCCGTTTTGGCTGGGGTATTTGTTCTTTCCACCCGGCGATTCTCTCGCAGAATCATCCCTGAAATGTGGGGATCGCTGGTGACGAGCGAACAAAATCCGGTATAAATGGAATAGCTGGCCTGTGTTCTGGCAAGTCTCACGTGCGGCAATGCCTGACGGCACCACGCTGAGAGAATGAGTCGCATGGGTCTGCGAACATCCGGGTTCAGACGGCCGAAACCCTCGATCCCCGGAAAAAGGAGAGCTGTATGTTTGCTGTGTTTATGCCTGGGCCGATGGAAATGATCATTTTTGGAGTGATCATTCTCTTACTGTTTGGATCGCGTCTGCCGGGTGTCATGCGGTCGATGGGATCAAGCATTTCGGAATTCAAGAAGGGTGTCCGGGAAACGGAAGATAATCCGGATTCGAAGAAGCCGTAACGCGGTTTCAACGTCCTCGGACTCAATGGGAAACCGCCCGCGCGCCTGTTAAATATCTTTGCGTGAAATAACTCGCTGACGGCAGCCCCGTCTGCGGTAACATCGTACATCGTCAGTTGTAAAGGAGCATATTATGCTTGGTGGTATCGGCCCCATGGAAATGATCATTTTCGGCGTGATTGCGTTGCTGCTGTTCGGCAAGCGTCTGCCCGAAGTGGCGCGCAGTCTCGGCAAGGGAATCGTGGAATTCAAGAAGGGTGTTCGCGGGATCGAGGACGACATGGATGACAACATCCACAAGCGATCCAGCCAACCTCAATCACGCCCGATTCCGGAAGATGATCGCGCAGAAGTCACCGCACCCAAGTTCGAACCGCCTCAATTCGAACCGACTTCCGAAGCGAATTCCGAAGCGAAATAGATCTCGTCCTGACCCGCAAATGGAATGCACAGCCCGACCGCCCTTGAGTAGCGGAATCTCGTAAGAGTTCCGCAGCAGTCTCCAGACTCGCCGGCGGAACTCTTACGAGATTCCGCTACCCAGGTGCGGTCGGGCTGTCGCAGTAAACCGACTTCATCCGCACCCGCCTTCGTTCTGACCCCAATGGGCCACACCCGGCCCTCCACGTTCGTGAGTTCTTCGTCTCATGTGGATCAAAATCTGCGGAATTCGCGACGCAGCTACCGCATGCTATCTGGCCGACCTGGGGGTCGATGCCATTGGACTGAACTTCTATGCGCCCAGTCCCCGCTCGGTGACCAGAGAACAAGCGATTGAGATTGCCCGGGCTGTTCGGGGCCGAGTCACAATTGTCGGATTATTTGTGAATCACTCAGTGGCCGAAGTGCAGCAAACCATTGCTGAGGTCGGACTGGATATGCTGCAGTTTCACGGCGACGAACCACCTGAATTCCTGGCCGAGTTCCCGGACTTCCGGATCGTCCGCGCCTTCAGAATGGGTCCCGAGGGACTGGCGCCGGTGGCCGACTATCTGCGTCACGGGCGAAAACTCAATGCGCTCCCCTGGGCCTGCCTGATTGATGCCGCGGCTCCGGGCCAGTTTGGTGGGACGGGCACGACCGTCAACTGGCAAGAATTGGCCGACAACTTTCATGGAGGCTGGCCACCATTGATCCTCGCCGGCGGACTGACTCCACACAACGTGCAGGCGGCGATCGAGGCCACTCACCCCTGGGGGGTTGATGTGGCGAGCGGAGTCGAGTCCTCACCCGCCGTCAAAGATCGCGATTTGATTTCGAGATTCGTCACGGCGGCACGAAGTCGAGTTTCCGCGTAGAGTCCAAGATCTGACCTAGTGCTCTGTCACATCTTAATCTTTGGGTTGGGTGCCACTGGCTCTGCCAGTGCCGGTAGTCTTTCGACTGTCCGGCAGTGCACTGGCAGAGCCAGTGGCACCCCAATTCCTAGCTTTGACGAAGCACCAGCGGAATGTCTTAAGAGTTCCGCAACAGTGTCCAGACTTCACGACGGAACTCTCACGAAATTCCGCGACATCGTGCCTGGAAACGCTCTAAGGCCCCGGATCGAAGGCCCCGGATCGAAGGCCCTTGCCGACTTGTCCACAGTGACTTACTTGCCGCTGGTGGCGTCAAATTTGAAAGTCGTCTTCTCATCCGAGACTTCCGCCCGCAACGGGGAAGTCGGGCCGTATTTGGCCAGCTTAGGGTTTCCGGGAATAGCAGCATTCTCGGCGGCAGGCGCGCCACCGGCATCTTCGGTGAGCGTCACGACATATTCGGCCGGGTAACATTTTTGGATCGTAAAATCGCCCGTCGCTTCCGTGATGGCGGAGGCGTAACGGAATTGGACGGGCACTCCCTCACTGATTGCATTGAAGCCGACCGTGGCATTCGCCAGAGGCTTGCCGTCCAGAGTGACCGTACCATGCACCTCCAGCGGTTCGGCGGGCTTGGCACACCCCAAACAGGTTACCGCGAGGAATAAACTCAGGATCGCGGGGCAGACTCCGAACTTCATCAAGGGCCTCGTTATAAGCAAATCAATAGAACAATATTCAATAAAGCGTGGGGGCTTGAGTGCGAAGGGTGAGAGCTTTCGACGTCATGGGAGGGTGAGGCTCCCGCCGAACCGCATTGTTTGACGACGTTCGATAGACGCCTACGGTTCGGCAGGAGCCTCACCCTCCCATCGACTCGAATCACAATCTAGATCGGACTTCTTGACACAATCTTTCACGACGTAGCCGAAGTCCTGGCGACTTCGGCTACGAGGATTTCGCCGCACAGAAATGTTTCACCGTGCAGCCCAACCGCGTTAGATTTACAATTCGCCGACAACCTCACCGGTCTTCGGTGTTCCAATCGCCACCCAAGTCCCTCCGTTGATATTCTCGCTGATAAAACGCACGGCCCCATCAGCGAACACCGCATGCACACCCCCGACATGGGTGCTGCGAGCCGTCCCCCAGTTATAGGTGGTTGAATAGGTCGGCGTTGGACTATTGGGAGTAGCGATTGACATCACGGAGAACTCGGTGCTGCCATAGTAAGGCAGGAACCAGCTCTCACCATAAGGATGGGTAGCCGGCAAGGCACCGGGACGGTTGTACGCGAATTCAGAGAACGCCATCGTATTACTCGTTCCATCGGTGATGGCCGACAGCTTCATCTGGGGATCGGCCACAACCGCCGGGGGGCCCAGGTCAATCAAACCCCACCGTGAGGCAAACAAGCCGTTGGTAGGGCCCGAACCGTGCTTACCACATAGGCCATACCCATGGTTGGTGCCAGCAGCGGGATAGTTGTGAGGCTGTGCGCCAGAAGCCGGCACCGGCGGCGAGATGGCACTCGGGCAAATAAATCCGGGAATTCGGGCCTTTGCAATACTGGCATTCGCCGCGTTACCTGACGTCACTCCAAAGTTAATCAAATTGTACAAAGGTGCTTGATCCATATACGGCAGCAACATTGTATGAATGGTGTAGCCGACCTCGCCGTTGTCGGTCGTGCAACAGCAGGCGGGCCCAGAAAAGTGATTGACCCCGCGTGGAATCACCCCGCCTGTCGTGTCGATGTAATTGTGCAGTGCCAAACCAATCTGTTTGAGGTTGTTCTTGCACTGCGAGCGGCGGGCCGCTTCGCGGGCCTGTTGGACGGCGGGCAGCAGCAACGCGATCAGGACCGCAATAATTGCGATCACGACCAGTAACTCGATCAGCGTAAATGCCTTACGAATGCGCATCATTACTCCTTGAGAAACTCGGAAAATCAACTTGGAAAAAATAGATCACAAATGCCAAAGAAATCTTTGGCTCGATTTTCGAGGACAATCAACAGCAAATGAGGTCAAGGGCAGTGGTGAAATGCCCATATGATTCAGACAATTTGTCGGTCAGATCGTCATCTCTCATGCGGGAGCGCATCAGATGAGTAACTCGACATATAACAGAAGATTAATCGCGCGTGCAAGTATTTTTCATCAAAAACAAATAGCGATTCGGTATTTGTTAGCTCTCAGGCAATAAATCAAGGGCCGCGGGTCGGCTGTAAGATTATCAAATATACTTGGAGAAAATGCCGATTACATGGGCTTTCGCAGGTCCGTGACGGCCTTCGAAAAGCCCTCGATTTTATTTTCTGCGAGCTTGACGGTGCCGGTATTTTCTCCCAGCCGCACGCCGATCCGTTGCATCGGTTCGCGAGTCTCCTGAATCTGGTTGCTGCTCAGCTGGATCGCGTCTGTGAAGCCTTGCACATCGACGCCGATTCCATCTGCGGCGCCCGTGTCGACGATCCGGTTGAATTCAATTCGATTCCGGTCGCCGGCAAACCCTTTACCCCGCTCGGGACGAAACAGCACGCCCGCCTTGCCACTGCGCAGAATCTCGTTCTTGCGGACGAGATTATCCGTGTCACGATGGCCAATCGACACACCGCTGCCACGGTTGTCCGCGATGATGTTGTCCTCGGCCAATCCGTTTTTTACACCCCAGCAGAAGAAGATCCCGATGTCATTCCGCTCGAGCTTGTTGCGGCGCATGATCGGGCGTTGCGACCCCGACCCCGGATGCAGGCCGAGTCCCGTGTTGTCGTGACTGTGGCTGTCTTCCACGATGCAGTCATGGCAAATCTGCCAGCTCAGACCGTCGCCGTGATAGTTGCGGGCCTCGACCTTGCGCATCACGACGCGATTGCAGTCCTGCAGGAAGACACATCCCGCATGATTGCCGTCGAGCAACTGATTGTTGGCCTTGTTGCCATCCAATGTGATGTTCTCGATCACAACGTTTTTGATCAGTTCGCCGCTGAAGATCGGAAAGAGGGTCGCGGCCGTCGATTCTCCCACCTGCCAGAAGTTCTCTCGCAACGCCTTGTCGATCTTAAAACGGTTCCCGGAACGCGCAATGAGCGTCCGCTTGAGCACAGTTTGCCCGCCGTTGTGCGGGTTCTTGGTCCGCAGGCAGACGCCGTCGCCCACTTGAAATCCCTGGGCATCTTCCAGAGTGATCTCCTGATCGTACCAGTCGGAATCGGCGGCCAGCTTGACCTTGATGGACGGCTCTTTGATCAGAATCGACTCCGCACCGCTACCGAGAATCCTGATGTTGCTGGCCAGGTAGACGGCGTTCCGCAACTTGTAGGTTCCCGGCAGGATCTGGACCGTCCCACCCCCAAAGCGAGACACATAATCCACGGCCGCCTGCAGGACCTTCTCCGAGTTGCCAACCAGATCGGCTGCCTTACTGTCCTGTCCCACCGTGACGGTCAGACGTTCTTTCCAGTCGGGTTCGATTTCGTCGCCCGAAGTGGCGCGTGGCGAGGTCGCCCGCAGCTGCGGCTCATCAGCGCGAGAGATGTTGCCATACAGCAGGGACGAGCATGCGGCCGCAGAAAATCCTTGCAGAAACGTACGACGCGAATGACCAGTCCGATTTGAATGGGACATGCTGATGCTCCTGCAGAATGATTCGAACCGACATCCAAGTGATCCAATCGTATCCGTTGATGTCAGGTGATCGCAACCACGGACGACGGTGGCGAGAGGTTGTCACGTCGCGGGATTGGTAAGATGCATGTAGCAGAACTCGCAAGAGTTCTGGCCTGAAGTCCGGCGACGTCCGCGACGACACTCCACACCACCGCAAATAAAAAACCCTGTATCATGCTGGAACGGCTGGCCGAATCGTTCTCGAAATGCCTGCGGTCGGGCAGTTCCGCCGACGCGGCGTTGGATGACTACCTGACAGCCACGAATTCGCGCGCGGTCGGCTTATGGCGCCAGGTTGACGACGAGCTGCAAGTCATCGGCTTTCGAGGCCATCCCACCATGCCCGCCGACGTCGTCGAGGGCTTCGCAGCGGCGACCCGAGTCGTGAGTCTCCAGCAGACGGGCTTGGGGATCGTCAAAGCGGCCATCAGCCAGCAACCGACAGTGGCATTATTGGCCGCTTCAGGAGGGACGCTGGCCGGCTCCGCCAGTTGGCTCGAACGATTTGCCTCGGTGCAATCCCTGGCGGTACCGATCATCCGCAACGGCCGCGTCAGAGGTGTGCTGGCATTATCGACAGCCTATCCCTTCGGCCCCGATCATGCGGCATGGATCTTGACCACACGGTTGGCCGATCGTTTGGCTGCGGATATAGCTTGAATGGAGGGACACCAGAAACCACCCGTGGCGGACGCTGCTAGCGTCCGTGTCTCACCCGGTCGAGCTATTGGACGACGTGGCCACAAGATTTCATAGCACTTGATCCCAGAACATTGGCAGGCACAAGCTTGATTCGCCAACGCTGGCAGGTTCGACCACGGGGCACTGGTGTCGACACAAGTGACGAAGCCGCGGAAATCACCGGAAATATGATAGACTTTCGCTCCCCTCGCCCTGGTACTCCCGGGAGAGGGGTCGGGGGTGAGGGGCACTCCAAGCGTCGTTCGATTGTCTGTTCCAAGGTAGTTCATTTTCCAGAGACGTCCTGGACTCCACGTCTCTGGTTGACCGTGCCCCTCACCCTCACCCCCAGCCCCTCTCCCCGGAGTACCGAGGCGAGGGGAGCAGTTTCCTTCTTTCATTCAGCAGTTTGTAAAAAACAGAGTTGTGCAGACACCAATGGCCACAGGGGACGGACGGGCCTGGAGACCCGTCCCACGATGCCCGCCGCCGTCCTAAACGGCTGCTTGCGGCACAAACGTCTCCAACAAGGTCGCCTCCCCCTGCGGACTCATCCGGCACTTGTCGGAATCAGCCGGAATTAAAACGGTCTCACCCCGCACCAGCGATTCAGTGCCGGCGGGTGTGATCAGATCGACCTGCCCCTCCAGTACCACATAGATTCGAAACCGATCGCGTGCCTCGACATCCCAGGGCTGATGGCCTTGATGACGCCGGATGACGAAGTGTTCGCCAGCGACGATCTCTTCCACGCGATTCGACGAGATCCCCGAAATCGGCCGCGGTCGCAAAGGCAGGATGGGCCCGCGTGTGAAATCGACGCACTCCAGCGCTTCTCGTACGTGGAGTTGACGCGGGAGTCCGTCCGTCCCCGCGCGATCCCAATCATAGAGGCGGAAGGTGATATCGCTGGTTTGCTGGATCTCGGCCAACAGCACCCCTTCCCCGACAGCATGCACCGTTCCTGCTGGAATCAGATAACTATCGCCAGGATGTGCCTCGAAAACATGCACGAAATCCAGCAGCCTGCCTGCCTGCACGGCTCGCTGCAGGTCCGACAAACTGGTGCCAGCTTTCAATCCCGCATAAATGAGACTCCCGGGCAACGCTTCTAAGATCAGCCAGGCTTCGGTCTTACCGTGCTCGGTGCGGGTATATCGGCGAGCCTGCTGGTCGTTGGGATGAACTTGCAACGACAACCGGTCATGTGCGTCGAGAAACTTCACGAGCAACGGGAACGTCGTTTGCGTTGAATGCTTTCCGAGCAGTTCCGTGGGATGCTGGCTCATGATTTGAGCAAGTGTCCACCCTGCAAATGGTCCTGAAACTACGACGCTCTGATCTGTGCCATGATCCGCAACTTCCCAGCTTTCTGCAGCATCAGTCGCCGTACCAATCGGCTTACCGAGGCTGTGCCCCAATCTGGTTCCACCCCAGCGCAGACGTTTAATCAGGGGAACGAAACGCAACGGGGGCAACATGCAACCGGAACTCCTGTGGAAATGTGGTTTGACAGTCACTGCCGGGGGACCGCCGCGACGACCTCACGAGACGGCTTGATTCTCTGCCTCATCTCATTGAAGACGATTCGCGATTCGTGGCCGGTCAACATGATCTTATGAAGGTTGAAATCTTGATCGATTGATGCAGTTGTATTAGAACCCCTAACAAAACCGGTTGTGGGAAGTTCAGAACCGCAATCTTTCAAGCGGTTCTGAACTGACGCAGAGGTTTTGTTAGAGTTTATTAGTATTATTATGATCACACTCCGCTTGACGCTGCGCGACCCTCTGACTCTCCGTGGGGCATGTGTTGTACTCAATGCGAGTCAACCTCACCATGCCAACTCAGGAGGAGGCGGCAACGGTCGCTGTCTGTGTTCCCCTCTCTCCCTCTGAGTCTTGTTGCCATATCGAGCCCCTGCGACCAGATGTCCCAATATCCTCAGCGTTTCGACACACCTGCGAGTCTTGTTTGAACGAGCGATGTTACTCGCCCGAATTTTTTCGTGCCATCCAAGGCTGCAGTCTAAGGCACGATCGCGAGTTGCGTCACCAGCGTCGGGAACTGATTTATAAAAACGGCGCCGAGACCCGAGAATCAGGGTTGACAAGTTGGCCGATCTACACGAAAACCCCTTCATCTAAAGCTCGCAGAAATCAAGCAAGTTCTTCTGTTTCATTGACCGCGACAACTTGATTGTCTCAACTCCCCCGCGTCATCAATTTCGGGCGCAAAGTGATTTGCCAGTGGGCAAGGTCGTTGCTATAGTCGCGACCCTTCGGCGATTCTGCGTTGAGTCCCGGTAGCGAAAAAGAACGAGGAGACGTCTTGGTGCAATCCTATAGCGAGTTGGTCTTGGAAGTCGGCGATACGATCCGGATTGGCAATCGGACGCTGACCCTACTGGATACCGATGGCGAACTGGGATTGTTTCAGGTCGATGCCGACGATGAATATCGTCCCGTGACAGATGCAGAGTTCTACGAGATGCTGGCCGCAGACGCGGAGTTCGATGCATCCTGCTTGCCCGCTGAAGTAGGATAGGCATCCAGCCTGTCATTCATTAGCCGGAGGGCGCTAGCCCCCGGGTTCTGATTTCGCCCCTGCTTTCCCGAACGAACCCGACCATTGGCGGTGTCTGGCGAGTCATCCGCCGAAAGATCTCACCACAGAGACGCGGAGATTTAGAAGAGGGAATTTAGCCACAGAAGGACACAGAAGAAACACAGAAATTAGGAATTGAATTCGTCTCCTGATTCTGTGCTTCTTCTGTGTCCTTCTGTGGCTAAAAACTCGTACGAAATCGACTGTCCGTATTCCGTGCGGTAAATGATTCCTTGGTTAGAGCGAGCATCATACCGTTGCCGTGGCTTTCAGCGACGCAGCGCAGACGCTAGCAGCGTCTGCCACGGGGGCGATAACTACCGCACAGGCAGGATGCCAATCCTACGGTTGATTCAGCTTCGCCACCGCTGCCGACGCTTCCGGCATGACGGGCCACAGCGAGTCCAAGTGGGTGATGTGAATCACTTCCGCGCAATACTTGGTCAGGCCACTGAGCGCGAACTTTCCGCCTCGGTTCTTCATGCGGTTGGCAACTCGAAATAAAATTTCGATGAAGGCTGAGCCAAAAAACTTGGTATGCGACAAGTCCAAAACCATGAGCGGCGGGTTGGTGGATTGGGCAATGTCGAGAAGCGCGGTCCGAATCCCTTCGAGTAGTCTCTCGTCGAGGTTTTCGTACTCAGCCCCGACCAAAGAAACAACCGTCACACCATCCTGCACTGCGACTTGTGGAGCTGTTGCGGCAATCATAATTGGCCCTGCACCGGGGAGGCTAGAGGTCGGAATTGAGGGGCACAGCACCGTGGACTCCCGGCCCGGTTTGACCTCCATACTAGCTCACGCCAGAAATGTGTCAACTCATTTCCGTCAGATCGGTTACGTTCGGGTGTGAGGTTCACTTTTCTGAAAGCGTTTCGGTTCCTTTTGAATTCCGAGGGAATTCTGGCATACGGCTTCCGCAAAACCGGCAATCAAGACAATTGGGCTTGGAGAACGGAACCGATTTCAGCGGACCAGGCCGGGGACGACGTCTGAATCAAGCGTGATGGTCCGGCCAAGTTTGAGGGCCTCCCAACCAATCGCGGCCATCGCGGCATTATCGGTACACAGACTGAGCGGCGGGGTAAGTACCTCCACCCGTTCTCGCGCTGCCAACTTCTGCAATTCGGCTCGAAAGCGGCTATTAGCGGCCACCCCGCCCCCCACGCACAGCGTTTTGCGCCCCCGCTGCTGCAAGGCCTGCCGGCACTTCAGAATCAACACATCCACGACCGCTTCCTGAAAACTGGCGGCGACATCGGCAATGACTTGCGGCGTCACAGTCGCCGGATCACGCCGATGCGGAGGCTGTCCCTGGATCTGATACAAGACAGCCGTCTTCAGGCCGCTGAAACTGAATTCCAGTCGCGATTCATGCGCGAACGACCGTGGGAAAGCGTATGCCTTGGGATTCCCTCCTTCAGCAATCTTCTGAATCGAAGGACCACCCGGATATGGCAACCCCAGCATGCTGGCGACCTTATCAAACGCTTCACCCGCGGCATCGTCGGTTGTCGCGCCGAGCAATTCGAAATCGAGAGGAGCCCGGCAATCATAGAGGTTCGTGTGCCCCCCACTGACGACCAGCCCGATCGCCGGAAACACTTCACGTCCGGCCGCCATCCGACAGGCATAGATATGAGCTTCAATGTGATTGACCGAAACCAGCGGCAGGTCAAGCACCATGGCCAGCGTTTTGGCAGCGGTGAACCCCACCAGCAGCGACCCCACCAGCCCCGGCTGCGTCACGACGCCGATCGAGCATAAATCCTGCAGCGTCACGTTCGCCTGACGCAGGGCCTCATCAATCACCGGCAGCACCCGTTCGAGATGGGCTCGGGCCGCGATCTCGGGAACGACCCCTCCAAATTTGGCGTGCAGTTCTTCCTGAGTGGCGACGATGCTCGACAGGACGTTGAGATCGCTGTCGATAATCGCCGCGGCCGTTTCGTCGCACGACGATTCCAGGGTCAGCATCAATTGAGGGCGGGAAATCATTTCGAAGGTGATTCAGCGTAGGTCAGGCTGTGCCTGACAATGGAAAATTGGTTTCACCGCGGATTCTCTGTTACATTGAAATGATTCGTTACCTGAATCACTTCAGAATGGATTCGCACCGAACCAATGTCGATCCCCCTCCAGCCAGATTCCGAGCCTGCGCTTCCAGCTTACACACACATCCCCGGAATCACACCCCACCCACTGGGCGATCCCCGCGGACATTCCTTCGGCCAGCTCCACCCCGCCTGCCCGACACCCGACTGGCAGAGCTTACCCGACAACAGACTCTTCCAACACGGCCGGCGCCTCTTCAATGCGGGTTATTACTGGGAAGCTCACGAAGCCTGGGAAGGAGTCTGGATCGCAGCCGGACGGACCGGATTGGTGGCCGACTATGTGAAAGGCTTGATCAAACTGGCCGCGGCCGGAGTCAAGGTGCGAGAAGGGTCGGCCGTCGGTGCGCAGCGGCATCTGGCTCGAGCGGAAGAGTTGTTCTTGTTGACTGTTTCCAGACGGCCTGAGCCCACAGGTGAATTGGAGCAATTGCTGGCCCGGGTTCGAAGTCTGCGAGTAATGCTCCCACCGACCCCCGAGTCGAACGCTGGAGAACCAGTTGCAGTACTGGGCCAAATCTGAATTGAATCATAGTCTTCACCCCGGCAGGGGTGAAATTCATTCTTTGCATTTTGCTAAACTGTTTTCAAACACTTCCGTGCATAAATCAACACAATTTTCGACTCGCAAATTTTGCGTTCAGGCCAATCCATATGGAACCACGATTTACGCGAGGGGAATACTGGCTCTTGGAAACGGCGGTCGAACTCGCACAAGGGTTCAGATTCCTTGACGATGGAGGTCAAGAGTTCTCCCAGCAATACAATAAGGTCAGTCACCGCATGCAGCGATCAGAATTGATTGAAACGCTCAAGCGACTGAAAACCGCTGGTCTGATTTCGTTTGGGCACTTTGATGATCCGGGTGAGAACTGGACGGAAAAGCCCGATGTCCAAATTGACGAGGCGCTCGACGAGGATCACGAAGTTCCCTGGACGTGCTATCGGTTAACAAAAGAAGGGGGCCGGCAATGGGAATTATTTGCCAGCCCCCGATGGAATTACTACCTGCATCAGGATGACTGTTGGGACACCGTCGAGGGGACCGACGAAACTCCGCAGATCGGCATCTACACGAGCGTCGAACCAAAGTGGTTGAAAACAATGGTGAATTTAATGTCCAATGGGTTTCGCCCGATTGATCTGGAGTCGGTGGAATACTCGGAACTCGGTCCTTGGGACGCCACTTATTGGAAGGTTTTGCCTTCTGGTTACAGGGCCAAAGTCAGGTACGTTGGCGACAATCATCAATTTATTTCGCATCACGTGCGCCCCGACGCATCGACCGAAGAATTGCGGCAAGAGATCGCACGTCATGAATTTTGCAGATTGAATCGGTTTTGGCATAAACCGGGATAAACATTTTCCTCGAACTCATGCGGCGGAAGCTTGGCCGCCTGATAATAGCTCCTACTTTTCAACAGCCGCCAGCACCTTGGTCACCAAGTCCCGTTCAAAATCCTTCGGGAATTGGTTGCCGTCTCCCAAGCGAACAAATACCAGATCGAGACTCGGGATTACGAAGCCGTTATTGAAATCCTTGCCGCGGGTGATCACCAAGTCGGCGGGGCCATTGGCCAGAGTCGGGAACGTCCACCACTGCGCCCCGTAGTCGTTCTTCACTTTGCAGGGTGTCCAGGCGAAATCGTAGTACGATTCGGGGACGATTCGCTTACCGGCCCAGTCTCCCTTGTGCAGGGCCAGGTAACAGAACCGGGCGTGCTCGCGCGGGTTGGTGTGGACTCCGCTGTAGCCCTGGTTGTAGGGGCCGATGCTGCCATCGCCGCCGATCTTCTTCCACTCGACGGCCTGCATGCCGACCGGGTCGAACAGACGCTCTTTCATGAACGGAAACAGGTCGCTTCCCTCGGCATGCTGGAACAACAGCACCAGATGCGACACACCCGAATTGCTGTAGTTATAGACGGTCCCGGGATCTCCCTTCAGCTTCGCAAATGGCGAGCCTGCCGTGTGTCCGAGGGATGTTTCGAACGGTTGTTTCTCGGGCACGGGCTCGGATCCAGTCCCCGATGTCATGTTCAACAAGTGCCGGACGGTGATCTCCGACTTCCGCTCATCGGATAGCGGCAGCGACTCGGGAATCCACTCAGCATTGCAGACCTTTGTATCGAGGGTCAGCTTTTTGCCGTTGGGGAGCGCCCCATTGCCAAAATCATCCAGAATCAGTCCGTAGGCCGTGCTGGTGTAAGCCTTGCTGCTGGAATAGATATTGAACACCTTCTTGCGATCACCGTCGCGATACCATTCGCCCGCGACATGCCCCTTGCGAATCACCAGCAGGCCGGTCGCACCGTTGGCGGTGGTGTTGTGCTTCCAGGCCTCGGACAACTTGTCCCAGTTGATCCCGGCGGTTGCGCTGATCTTCGCCTTTTGCTCGGCGTTGGGTTCACCCGATTCGGGCAACAGAGTCCGCCAGCCCCCCTTGTCTTCCGGAGGCGGGAAGTAGGACGATAGCGACGGCTTATCTGCCGCCCCCACGGTCAACGTGCAGACGAACAACAACCAGGCACACAGGCCCCATTTGACAGCGCGCATTGTCAGGCTCCGGCAGAGGTGTTACGCAGATCAGTCGACGAGCCGCTCAACATACGCGCAGCGGGAGGTTGCAGTCAAGCTGTGGACTGCGGTGATTCATCACCGCTTTGCCATCGGGGCCATGGTCCATTAATTTGACGGCCCTCTCACACAACCGGGGTCGCAAGCGATGCGGTCGGTGTGCAGCAGATGACGATTGAGCAGCGGTGTCGGACATAGGTCACCACGATTCGCGAATCAATCGACCATGAGACATCGTACTAGAAGGGTAAGCACCGCTGAGTTCAAAAATACCCCGACGGGGTTATGCATCATAGCCCAGGGTTGACCGCCCCTGCGGGCTACCCTGGGTTTGCATCTACGGTTTGTCCTACCCTGTAGGGGTTTCCTCAACTGACAACCACCGATGTAACCCCTTCAGGGCTTCGAATACTTTGTGGCGACTTTACCCAGGGCGATGCCCTGGGCTGGCTTAGTTCGCCCCTTTGGGGCTTAGGAGGCGGCTAATGGCTACATTACCGCTTGAGGATTCAGCCTAGTTTACTCCGCCGCCTATTCTTCCGCAGGTTTTTCCTCTGCAGGCTTCTCCTCGGTCGCCTTCTATTCAGCCGCCTTTTCTTCCGCGGGCTTTTCCTCAGCAGGCTTTTCTTCAGCAGGCTTTTCTTCCGATGCGGGAGCGTCGGCCGCTTCTTCCGGAGCGAACTCGGGCATGATTGGCAGGCGTTCCGGGAACTTGAAGAACAACGGCAGCTCACGACCCGGTTCACGCAGAGCGATGATCATTCCAGTCGGAGTGGCCAGATAGAGCCGGTCGGTCAGGTCATTGGCCACTCGTAAGGTGAACCGATTCAGCGGCAGGGAGCCTTGAATTTCGCCAGTCTGTCGGCTGAGTCGGACCAGATTCACGGCCCGATCGGTGCCGAAAATGGCGTCCGGAGTCGCTCCCACGAATTTTTCCACGCCTCGTGCGGGTTGATTCCAGATCTCGGCCCCGTCTCGTGCACGGAATCGAAACATCCCGATTTCTTCGGGTGACACGAATAACTCGTCTTGAATCAGACGCGGTGTTTCGTAGATGGGGGAACCCACGACAGTCTGCCATCTCAGCGCACCCGTCACGACATCCAATGCGAAGACGCGTGCGTCGCCAGTGCAGATATAGAGAATGCCGCGATTCGTGGCCAGGCCGGCACTGACCGACACGGGCGTATCAAACGTGTACCGCAAATCGCGTCCGCGACTGACGGTGTAGGTCGTGCGATTGGTCCCGGCAAATGAAATCACATCTCCGCTGGAGACCGGCTGCGAATAGATATTCGCAGTGATCTTGTATTTCCAGCGAATCGCCATTCCGGCGGACTCGACTGTCAGCCGCTTGTTGAAGCGCTTCGCCAGCTCATTCAGGTCGAAGGCCATCAGGCTGCCATCTGACGTGCCTAGATAGACCTGGGTATCATCAATGATCGGTGCTGTGGAGGGACTGTTGGGGAGCGGGAATTCCCAGACGACGTCCCCTGTCATCTTATTGAGGGCAAACAAACTGCTGCCGCTGACGATGATCACCAATGTCTCGTTGGCAATCGGCGCAAATGCGGGTTCATCCTGTCCGCCCAGGCTGCTGGCCCACAGCTTGCGACCCGTCTCGCAATCAAAACAATTCAAGATCCCGCTGCTGGAATGGGCGAACAACAGCGTGTCGTCAAGAGTCAAGAACAACAGCTTGTCGCGCGCCGCATTCATCGTGGCTGAACCCCACCACATGCGGGTGAGCTTCAACCGGCTGAGCGCCGCATTGGTGGGCAACAAAGGAGCCAGCGGATTCCCTTGCGCGGCGGCTTCCGAGACTCCCAGCCATCCGGCCAGTCCGATCGCCAGCAGCATCTTGATCATCCGCATGATTACTTCTCCTTGACTGTCCGGCACCACCGGAGGAACTTCTCGAACAAATTTCAATGCAGTTAGCCAGTGCGGATTAATTTCACGACGACCCAAATGACACGGTTTGAGAGTACGAGGGTGTGAGAGTCACGGAGTACGAGGGAAGTCTCAATGTGATTAGATTGACTTGGCCCTCATACTCTCCCACACCGATACTCTCACACTCTGTCACCGCCCAGTTGTGGGTGTAACCGCAATAACCAAACTTTCAACGTCGACAGTCGCGAAATGGCCCACTCGATGATTCGGACCGACAGTCACTGAAACTGAGATCCACTTACGGCACGAGGCACCACCCGCAAGCGCGTTGCATCTGCTTCCTAAGCCTAACACCTGACTCGGGGAAACTACGGCCGAGATTTGACAAACACCCGCAGAATCTGGTGACTACCGACCGGTATTGCACCCAATCGTTGCCATTTTCCTGATCAATTCACTCTAGCCAACTGTCAGACTCAACGGAAGTGCTTTCCGTAGCTTCGTTGAGATTACCTGTTGCGATGACGTTGACCGCAACACCGACTCTTCTGAGACACAGGCTCAATCCTGTAAAAGCAGGGCTTCAGAAGCAAGATCCTGTTGAACGCGACCCCATTCGGGCGTTAGACTTAGTCAGATGCCAGTTGGCCCCCGGGCGCTACCCGCGAGCCCTTCGTTCAGGAACCGTGCCATGAGTCGGTCGGTCACGCGCTACTTTTTGCTCTGTTTGCTTGCCGCCGGAGTGCTTTCGGGCAGTACCGCGCGCGGTGATCTCGTGAGGCTGAAAGGTGGCGGTGAACTGCGCGGCGTGTTCCTCGACAAGGTCGTTTCCGGTCGAGCGGTCTCCAGTCCGGTTCGCGTCGAAACGTTGACCGGCGGGATCATCACGATCAGCCAGGACGAGGTGGAATTCCTCGCCAAGCGCAGCCGGACCGTTGAGGAATACGAGTGGAAGACACGGCTGGCCTCCAACACTGTCGAAGACCATTGGGAATTGCAGGAGTGGTGCAAACAGCAGGGGCTCAAGAAGGAACGTGAAGCCGAGTTACTGCTGATTGTCTCCCTGGATCCCGAACACGAGCTCGCGCACCGCATGCTGGGGCATCTCCACCAGGATGGCAAGTGGATGACGCGTGACGAATCGATGGCGGCCAAGGGGTACGTTAAATACAAGGGCAAATATCTGTTCCCGCAGGAAGTGGAATTGCTGGAAGCGTCCGCGGTGCATCGTGACGCCGAGGTAGACTGGCATAAGCGATTACACGTGTTGCAGGGTTGGCTGCATAGCAATAACCCAGCGCGGCAGAATCAGGCCCGGCAGGAATTGTCGGAAATCTCGGATGGAGACGCGGTCGGGCCGTTGGTCAGGATGTTCCGGAATGAATCGGCCGACGATGTGCGGTTGATTTTTGTGCGGACGCTCGCTCGCCTGCAGGGCACGGCTGCGACCCAGGCATTGGTGATTCAGTCGTTGTTCGATAATTCGGCGACGGTTCGTGTCGCGTCGATGGAAGGCATTACTGGCAAGGCACGAGACATCGCAACTCCCATCTATGCCAAGGCTCTGAGTGACGACGTGAATGAAGTCGTGTGCCGGGCTGCGGTGGCGCTGGGGCATTTCGGCAATCCGGAAGTCGTCCCCAATTTGATCGACGCACTCAGTTCAACGCACACGATTCGGCAAAAGGTCCAGGAGCCGGCTTACCTCACCCAGGGTGGGGTGCCCGTGCTGCAACCCGTTGAGGTCCTATTGCCCCCGCGTGATATTCCACTGGCCATTCCCGGAGTGCCATTGCCGTTGTCGCTGGGGACTCCTGGTGCAGTCTATCCTGGAAACGCACCTCCGCAGTCCGTGGTGACTGGCATGCCGGTGACCGTGACGCGTGAACGAACGGTTCTGGTCACTCGCCAGTACCAGAACACGGAGGTGCTCGCCGCGCTTCGCAAGCTGACGCGCGAGGACTTTGGTTATGACAAGCGGACCTGGATGCTCTGGTGGACGACTCATCGGTCCGAGCTGAAGGCGAGCGCGGCTCTGAAGTAGGGCTGGTAGCGCTTGACCAGAGGCTCATTTCTGTGAGCCTTTTCAGGCCACGCCGTAAAGGGTATTGTGACGGGAGGGCGAGGCTCCCGCCGAGCCTAATACGAGCTTTAGCTCGGCGTCCGCCGGAGGCTTCGAATGGATGCCTCCGGCGGACGCCGACCTGCGGTCGCTTTAGGCTCGGCGGGAGCCTCGCCCTCCCATCGACTTAAATCACGAAATTACACGTTCTGCTGCTACATCGTGTATGGCGTTGGAGTCCCATGAATCCGTCCCAGATTGGTCCCTACGAGATCCTCTCAAAAATTGGTTCCGGGGGCATGGGCAGCGTCTATTTGGGACGCCATGATGAGACCGGTGATGAGGCGGCCATCAAGGTACTCCCGGCCACGCTCGCCCGTGAAGAAGGCTTCGTCGAACGCTTCAATCGCGAAATCGACTCCATGAAGAAGCTGAACAGCCCGCATATCGTGAAGCTGTTCGACAGCGGCGTGGATGACGGCACGTACTATTACTCGATGGAGTACGTCGAAGGGGAAACGCTGACCCAGTTGCTGCGACGCGAGCGTCGGATCAGTTGGGAGTCCGCGATCGATTTCGGAGTGCAGATTTGCTATGCCCTGAAGGCGGCTCACGATGCGGGCATCATCCATCGCGACCTGAAACCATCCAATCTGCTGCTCACTGCCGACGGCACAATGAAGTTGACCGATTTTGGCGTAGCCCAGGTGTTTGCCACCGACCGGCTGACCGTCACCGGCGGCATCGTGGGGACGGCCGAGTTCATGTCTCCCGAACAGGCGGAGGGCAAGCGGGCCTCGAAGCAGAGCGACCTGTATTCGCTGGGGGCCGTACTCTACGCGATGGTTTGCGGTAGGCCACCGTTTACCGGAAACACGGCTCTGGAAGTCCTGAAGAAACACCAGTACGGCTTGTTCGATGCGCCGCGACTGGTGAACCCCTCCATTCCGTCGTGGTTCGAGGACATCGTCAAACAACTCCTCGACAAGGATCCCGCCAAGCGTTTTCCGGATGCCTATGTCGTCGCACGGCGACTGGAGCAAGTTCGTAAGAAAATGCAGGTCTTCGAATCGGAGACGTCGACGGGGGGGCCTAATGCCGAATCAGAGACGCTGACGGCGGGCTCCGGTGGGCGCGGAGCACACGACGGCCCCGGCCCCGCCACGTTGATGAAAAGCCTGATTCGTCAGGAACTCGAGCGGCCCGATTCGCATCCGTTCCTGAGCAATCTGTTCAATAGCACCTGGTTTCTGGTCAGCATGTTGATTCTGATCGTACTGGGAGGCTTTCTCTGGTTCAGGGATTGGTCACCCTCGCCCGAGGAACGTTTTAAGCTGGGTGAAGCTCTCATGTCGCGGCCGGCGGGAGAGGATTGGATGCAGGCCCGCGAGAAGTATTTCCTCCCGCTGGTGGAAGCTGACAGTACGCGCTGGAAGGACCAGGTCGCCCCCTATCTCCAGCAAATCGAGAGCTACGAACAGTTGACCGCGTTGAAGCGAGATCTCCGGAAGAGCCGGATCCGAAAGGGAGATGCCGGAGAGGCGGCCAACGAACCGCGGCGACTGTTGTTGATGGCGCTCGCTCAGCAGGACGCCGGTGAAGGGATGCGGGCCGCGCAAACGGTGCTGGCGGTGAAATCCTTGCTCGCGGGTGATCCCGAGCAGGCAAAGCTGTATGATCTCTGCGACCGGCTGCTGGTCGAACTGCGACCTCCGGAGAAAGAATCCGAAGAACGTTACGCCTGGGTGAAAGCGGCCCTGGCGCGGGCTGACAAGCAAGTGGCGGCCGGCAAGGTAACGGAAGCGGAAAGCATCTGGCAGTCAATCACGCAGCTTTACGGACAAGATCCGGCTGCCAGAAAGTTTGTGAAACAAGCTCAAGACGCATTGGCTCAGAAAGCGAAATCAGGTTCATGACGACCGAACTCAACTTGAAGGACTACATCCGGGCAGTCCCCGATTTTCCGAAGCCGGGAATCATGTTCCGGGACATTACCCCGTTGCTCGCCCACCCGGTCGCCTTCAAGCAAGCAATCCGACAATTGGCCGATCCATTTCGGGAGATGAAGATCGACGCGATCCTGGCCGCCGAAGCCCGCGGCTTTCTGTTCGCAGCGCCGATGGCCATCGAACTGGGCGCCCGACTGGTGCCGGTTCGCAAGCCGGGTAAGCTCCCCTATGAAGCTCATACCTACAAGTACGACTTGGAATACGGCAGCGACACCTTGCAGATGCACGTCGATGCGCTGCTGCCCGGCGATCGCGTGCTCCTCGTCGACGACCTGTTGGCGACCGGCGGCACAATTGATGCCTGTGCTCGGCTGGCGGAAATGTGCGAGGCCCACGTGGTCGGCTGCGCCTTCGCAATCGAACTGTCCTTCTTAAAAGGACGGGAACGTTTGAAGCCACGTTCGATTTTCAGCTTGCTGGAGTATGACAGCGAAGAGCCATAAGCGGGCCACCGTTAGAGATCGATTCGCCGCGATAATTCGCACAACTGCTCCCCTCGCCCTGGTACTCCGGGGAGAGGGGCCGGGGGTGAGGGGCTGTGCGAG
>JAKFVC010000153.1 GCA_021732415.1 Planctomycetaceae bacterium | reverse complement strand
CCGCTGCTGCGGCATCCTTCGCATTCGGTGGTGGCGGGCGGCGTGACATCAACGTGCATTGTGACGACGTCGTGGCCGAAGCGCAACCTTACAACTTCGTTATGGAAAATCCCGGACAGTATTGGGCTGTGCCAGTGCTTTGCCGGACAGTGAGTCGATAGACTGCGAGCACTGGCATAGCCAGTGGCACCCAAGGAATACTGGCTTTATTGATTTTTGTGAGTCGCTAACAACCATCCGGCTCACGCCGGACGCTCACCTGGCTTATCCCAGCCGACCAAACTGGCGATCCAACTCCATGCGGCTTAGCGTGAGCGACGTCGGCCGGCCATGTGGGCAATGGTGCGCATCGTCGATAAGGTGCCGCTGGGCGAGCAGGCTTTCGATTTCCTCGGCGGTCAGTCGCTGCCCCGCCTTGATGGCGGCCTTGCACGACATCATGTGCAGCAATTCATCCAGAATATCGCGGCGAGTCGGCGCCAGGCCGCTTTCACACAACTGCTGGGCGATGTCCTTGACGAGTTCCGCCAAATTCAGCTTCCGCAACATCACCGGATAGCGGCTCAGCAAGACCGTATGGCCGCCGAAATCCGAGATCTCCAATCCGATCTGGGCCAGGATTGCCGCATGTTCCAACAACACCGACGCTTCCGGGGGACTCAGGTCAATCGCCTCCGGCAGCAGCAGACGCTGCGATTCGACATTTCCACCCAGCACGCGCTCGCGGAGATGCTCGTACATGATCCGTTCGTGCAAGGCATGCTGATCGATGACGGTCAATCCCTCATCCGATTCGACGACCAGATAGCAGTCATGAACCTGCATCGCCCGAAATGCGGGTGGTAAGCTGGAAGCTTGAGAGTTCGATTCCGTCGGCGCGGAGGGGGCCGGGGCCGAAACGGGATGGATCGCTGACTCCGATGTCGATTCAGTCGATTCCACGGTCGAGGGAACGGATTCCTCGACAACCGCGACTGCGGAACCTTCTGAGTTTTCCCGCTGCGCAACGATCGGAGTCGGCTCGGACCAATTCGTAGTTGCTGGGCGATACGACGGCTGTCCGTTGTCAGGGAAGGGTTTGAACGGGGCCTGCGATGTCGTCGACCAGGGGATGGACGAACTCCGCGGTGTGCCGCCGGTAGGTGCCGGTGAGCTGCCACCGAATTGCGAGTCGGCCCAGGAATTCAACTCTTCTCGTAGCGGCAACGGCCGTTGAGGCTCTGGCACCGGTTGCGGCTTGAGTTCTCCGGAACCAGCCGACGGGACCTTGATCTGGCTTTCGAGATTCATCCCCAGGAACTTGGTCCGCAATGCCGACAACAGCAGGCGGAACAACGTTTGACTGTCTTGAAATCGGACCTCGGCCTTGGTCGGGTGGACGTTGACGTCGACTTCGTCCGGAGGCATCTCCAGGAAGAGGAAGGTGATGGGATAGCGGCCCACCATCAACAGGCCGCGGTAGGCCTCGGTCAAGGCGTGTTGCAGTGAACGGTCTTGAATCCAGCGTCCGTTGAGAAACAGGTATTCGCCCTTACGCGTCGCCTTACTTTGACTCGGATGAGCTGCATAACCCCAGACTCGATAGTTGTTGAGAGTCGTTTCCACCCAGATCAACTGCTCGGCCAATTGGGCCCCGTAGAACAGTTTCAACCTGTCGAGCAGTTTGTCCGTGGCCGGGAGTTCGTAGACCACCTTTTGATTGTGCCGCAGCACGAGGTGCAACCGCGGATTGGCGAGGGCAATGCGGGTAAATTGCTCGCAAATGTGGCCGAGTTCGGTCCCCGAAGACCGCATGAACTTGCGGCGTACCGGTGTGTTGAAAAAGAGCTGTTTGACTTCAATCGTCGTCCCCAGCGGGCAGCCACATTCGCGTGGCGGGGAAATGACGCCACCGTTGACTTCCAGCTCCATCCCGGCGTCATTGTCGGCCTGCCGGGTCCGTAGTCGAAAGTTGCTGACTTCCGCGATCGACGCGAGGGCCTCCCCACGGAAGCCCATCGTCTGCACGCGAAACAGATCATCCGCTTCGCTGAGCTTGCTGGTCGCATGCGTCGTCACCGCGAGCAACAAATCGTCGCGATGAATCCCCTCGCCGTCATCGCTGATGCGAATCAGTTCGGCTCCGCCATCGACGACATCCACTTCGATCCGATTGGCCAGGGCATCGACGCTGTTTTCGAGCAGTTCCTTGACCACACTGGCCGGTCGTTCGATGACTTCCCCGGCAGCGATGCGATTGACGACACTCGAACTGAGTTGATTGATGCGGGCCATGCGTTGAAAGTGGTATATCAGTCAAAGTGGAAGCGGCTGGGGGACTTCGCAACACGTTCGCAGTCACCCCTGGCCCGCTGTGGCAGGTCAACTTTGCATGATAACGACTGGTCGCTGTTTGGGCGAACGTTGGGCAAATTGTTGGCCTATGGGGGCACGCCCCCGTGGCGGACGCTGCCAGCGTCCGTGTCTCCGACGCTGGCAGTTTCGGCCACGGGGCATCGACTAGTCCAATCCCATAAGTCCCATCCGTCCCATGTGTCCCATAAGTCCCATCAAATGCGAACCTAATCATTCGGCATCGGGTTGCCCGACAACTGCCTCAGGCGGGCGCGCGACCGGCACAATCCACGACCGGATCCGTTCGCGGTACCGCCGATACAGGAACGACACCAGCAACAACGCCACCCCCAGCGAGATGAACGCGAAGACGCGGATCACGGTGTCCAGATGCCAGACATCAAACAGGAAGACTTTGCCGACGGTAATCACCAGCAAACCTAGCGAAAACGCCCGGATCCAGCCTGACTTCCAATAGATGCCGCCGATCAGCGTCAACGTGGCGTAGGTCGTCCAGACCAACGTGATCGCCAGGCTGGTCGCGGTGTGCCAGTCGCGGGAAGTTCCCTGGACGAAGACTTCCAGCGAGAACATCACCAAGCCTGCCAGGTAGGACACGATGGCGAACTCCATCCCCAGATTCAGCGTTTTTTCGACACTGCTGGTTGTGGCATCGGCAATTTTCCATTTGTGATCCGGTCCACGATACAGCCGTGCGGAGATTCCCGTCGCGAGGATCGAGACCAGGAACGCGATGAACCGAGGATTTAGGATCCAGTTTTCCAGCTCCAGTCGGAACGCACGTTTCGCCACCACTTCATGCAGATTGACACTGGCCATAGAGCCCGCCGACAGTGCGAACAAGCTGAGAATCAAACCGGCAAACACCAGGACCACCAACGCGTCGAAGTCTGCCGTCCGCTGACGTACCGACCAGCCGACCAACCCCACCAGGAACAGGGCAATCCAGATCGCGCTGGCGGCGACCAGGGTCCCCACCAGCCAACCGTGCGGGTAACCCCACGCGGTCGTCTCCAGTAGGACCGTCCACAGACCCAGCACATAGGCCGCGATGCCCAACTGGGTCCCCTGGCCGAACTGACTGGGGATTTGATTGTCCGGCGCCAGTCGGCGGTAGCACAAGGCCCCCAGCCCGCATCCCGCGACCGCGGCCAGGTAACCGAGGCCGCGCGGATTGATCAACCACCAGTCGATTGCCGTATCTGTCCCCGCATTCACGTCGGAACTGAGCGTGACCAGGATCTTGATCGTACTGGGAATCAGGAACGCAAACAGGATCGCGAACGTCGCCGACACCAATTGCTCAACCCAGCGAGTCGCCCGCTCCACCCGCCAGAGGACGGCACCCAACATAAACAGGCTGACCCAACTGGCACAGGCACTCAATTTGGTGGGCGGCAACCAGACGGCATTCCCTCCCCAGACCCACGTCTCCAGCAGCACCGTCCAGAGCCCCAGGTAGAAAATCGCCCCAGCGAACAGTGCCGACAGATTCTCCGAATTGAGATCTGGCGACGCCCAGTCTCCTGCAGCATTGCGGCGGCGCAGGGCTCCGTAGATGTACGACACAGCGATACCGGCGAGGATCACGGTCAGAAAACTGATTCCCCTGGGATTCAGCAACCAGTAGGCGGCCAGTCGATGTGCCGGGATGATCGAGTTGGGTTGGGCCAGCGACAAGGCTTCCAGAGAATTGAATCCCACCAGGCCGGCCAGCACCATCCACAGCGCCCAACCCAGGCGTTCGATGTGGCGGGAATTGGTGGTCTCACTCCAGTAGATCGCTCCGCACGCGAACCCTGCGGTCCAGATGGTCCACACGCTGGCGATCAGTGACTGATCCCAGCCGTGAAGTTTTCCCCAGGCAAACGTTTCCAGCCAGACCATCGCCAGAGCATTTAAGAAGGCGGCCACAGCCAGCACGTTGGGCAGACTGACATCCGCCTGTGGACGCGGTTCGGTCCCACGCGGCAGCCGGCGGCAGATCACAACACCCAGCAGGCATCCCAAGATCGCGATCCCGAACCCGGCGCTACGTTGATTGACGAACCACCATTCTCCAATCGTCAAGGCTCGTTCCGGAGTCTCGAGGGTCGCCAGCATGCTCAATCCGCTGCAGACGAGGAAGAATTCCATCAGGATCAAAGTCGGATAAATCAACGCCTCAACCCAATCGTCTCGACGAGTGACCCGCCATGAAATGGGACCCTGCATGAACACGGCCACCCAGGTGACACTAGCCGTGAGGAGCGTCGCCACGAGCCAATGGTGATGAATGGCCCAGACCCGCGTTTCCATCAGGACCAGTCCCAATCCCAACAGATACGCACATGAACCAAACCAACAGGCCAGTTGCTCCGTAGAGAAAGCCTGGTCGGTATTTCCCTCGCGTGATTTCCGAGAGGCTTCCCATTGGTAGATCCAGGCGATCACGGCACTCGACAGAATGGCTGTCAGCACGCCGAAACCACGCGGATTGAAGAGCCACATGGCATGCACACGATGCAGCGGAATCAGATCGCCGCTCATTGCCGAATAGCGCATCGCATCCGTAGTCGTGAAGAACAGGAACCCACCCACCAGCAGGCACAGCATCCACCCCAGACCTTCGAGGCCTTGAGCCCGGAACGCCTTGCTCCAGAAAATGGTTCCGCACGCGAACACCGACGCCCAGATCGCCCAGGCACTGACGATCGTCGCCATGTCCCAGCGCGAGATGACACCCCAGGCGAAGGTCTCGAGAGTGATCATCGTCAGGGCCATCAGGGGCACCGCGATGTTGATCCACATCTGCCAGACGTCACTCTGCGGCCAGAGCGCCCGCAGTTCCGGATCATCCTTACGCCGGCCCAGTTCCCAAGCCAGCAGGGCAAATCCGAGGACATCCGCCAGGTAGCTCAGCGACCGGCCGTTGATGAGCGACATCCAGCCTTGGGCAGTATCGAGAGGAATTTCCGGACGGCCAATCAACTCGAGCTGGATCCGCACGAACTGCGTTTGGAAATGCACCGGGTCGGCCAGCGTCCCGAAGAAGTAAATCAGCAGAATGCCCTGGACTTTGAACAGCAACGCCAGGCCCGTCCAGAGGAGCGCTTTCTCGCGGAAGTACAGACCCAGTTCGACCAGCAAGACCGCCTGAGCGATCCAGCAGATGGTGACCCAGTGCCCTGTCAGTTCGACCGGTACTGAAATGATCAGGAAGGTGGCCGACAGTCCCGCCAGCGCCGCGATGACCGATTTTCCCGCCGGATGCCAGACTCGGGCGAGATAGGCCATCGCCGCGTAGAACAGCATCATCAGCAAGGCGAATTCGGTCTGCCATTGCGGTAGTTGTTTGTAAGTCAGTGCATACAATGTGGCGAAGTACGCCGTCGGCGTGGCCATGATCAGGAAGAAGTCGGCCGCCGAGGCTTTCCGGCGTCGAATCACGTTGTGCCAGACGCTCAGGAGTGCAAACAGTGCGAAGAAGGCGGTCATGAAACCGGCGGTCACGGCGAGGTGTTCACCGTCATAGAATTGCCGGTGCCAACTGAACCAGATAATCAGCGTGCCACAGAACGCGACAATTTCGAGCCCTGCCCAGCGGCGGATGCCGGCGATCAGCAGGACTCCCAGATCGAGCATCAACAGGTAGGGAAACAACGTCCAGAACGGATCGTGGCTGGGCCACAACATGGCCGGCGTCAAGAACCCGCCCAACATGCCCAGCACCGCGGTCGGCTGCACATCGAAATACCCGGCAAACGAAAGACCCAGCGTAGTGGTGAGGATCATCCCCAGGAAGGCGGTCTCGTAAGACAGGACGTTGTACCAGCCGAAGGCGGCGTACAAAGACAGATACAGCACGCCCAATCCCGAACCGGTCAGACCTTGAGCCAGGAACCGGTACTTGCGGGTCATCGCATACGCCCCGCCAGCGAAGCAGGCCAGGCCGGTGAAGATGCCGATCAGCACCCGTTCGTTGTTCCCGATCCAGTGGTTTTCAATGGCATACTTGAACCCGAAGCCCGCACCGATAATGACCGCGAGGGCTCCCACCCAAGTAAGCCATTTTCCCGCCAGAATCTCTTCCAGTGTTGAGGGTTCATCCTCGCTGGTGGCCGTGAGCGACTTGTGGGCGACCGGCACCGCGGCTGCGACCGGCGCGGGAACGCGTGTCGGCATTGGTAGTGGAGCGGGAGCCGGCTGTGGCTTGGCGACGGGATAGGGAGTGATCGCGGGATCGACAGGTCTCGTCGGGACGGGAACTGGCGTCGGAAGAGAAGGGGGGACCACCGGAATCGAAGGAGGGACGACCGGCTCTGGCGGGGTGATGAGTTCCGCTGGTTTACGCGACTCTTCTCGCGGCACGTCGTATTGCGGGACTGGCCGGCTGGGCGGAACCGGTGGCTTGAGTTGCGGTTCGGGTTCGACTTTCATGTCGCTGGCCGCCGCCAGCGATGCACCCAGCGGGGGGCTCGTGACGACGGGCGAGACAGGTGCCGAAGACACTACGGGTGGTTTCTCGAAGGTCTTTTCTGGCAAGCGACTGGCCGCCAGCTTGCGCTGCAGTTCCTTCAATTGCTCTTCAAGCTGCGTGACACGCGTGCTGAGGCTGACGACCACGAACGGTGTGGCAAAGGCCCAAATCAGATAGGCCAGGGCCGCGAACCCAAATACCAGGCCAAACAGGACTTCCATGATGGATCCGAGCCTTTCCGCAGCAACCAGCATGACGCATCGAAAACAGATGCTCTCACGCACAGTACGGTGTAAATACAGCTGGCGACAGTGATTTCGGGGAGTTCCCAGCAATTGAGGCGGAATCTCGTAACGAATATCACGCATGGATGCGGGAATTTGTTGCGAATGGGGAAAACGATTGGCATGATTGAGCTTGAAAGACAAATACCAGAAGTCGATTGTCGGACACGGCTGATGGGAGGGCGAGGCTCCCGCCGAGCCTAACACGACCGCAGGTCGGCGTCCGCCGGAGGCCGGATGTTAAAATGCCTCCGGCGGACGCCGAGCTAAAGCTCGTCTTAGGCTCGGCGGGAGCCTCGCCCTCCCATCAACCCGAATTGATCACTTACGATGAACGACCTCCACGAATGCCTCACCCGAGCCCGCCAGGGGGACACGGCCGCGCGCGACCGCCTGTTCGCTGCCTGCCGCAGCTATGTCGGACTGATCGCCCGCGCGACGCTCGAACGCCGGTTGCAGGCCAAGGTGGATGCCTCCGATCTGGTTCAGCAGACGTTGATGGACGCTCATCGCGACTTTTCTCAATTCGCCGGCACGACCGAACAAGAATGGCTCGCCTGGTTGAGAAAAATTCTCGCTCACAACACCGGCGACGCGTATCGCCATTTCGCGGCCGACAAACGGCAGATCCAGCGCGAGTTCTCCCTCCAGTCAGCGGCCAATAGTGGATCACAGGCTGATTCCCAAGGACAGGGGTTCGACCCCGCCAGCCCGGGTGATACCCCCAGCCAGATCATTCTCGGACAGGAGCAGGAACTGGCTGTGGCGGAGGCCATCTCGCAGTTGCCTGACGACTATCGCGAAGTCGTCTTCTTGCGGAACGTCCAGCGATTGCCCTTCGACGAGGTCGCGGTCAGAATGGAACGGTCTCGTCCAGCGGTCCAAATGCTGTGGATGCGAGCTCTCCATCGACTCCGAGAAATCCTGGGCGAAGGTATCGAAGAAATTCAGAATGGAACCCCTTCCCCAGCCGAGCACAGTTGATTCGTTTCCCACCCCCGAGTTGCTCGACGAATTGCTGGCGGCGATCGAATCCAACGACCGTACGCGGCAGGCGGATTTGTATCGACTCCATCCCGAATTGCGGGACTGGAGCGGTTGCCTGGACGTTCTCCATCGGTTCGCCGGGGCCATTCCCGCTGCGCCCACTGAATCAGCATCCGCACCGCCAGACTTAGGCCGCTTTGAACTGTTGGAAGAGATTGGCCGCGGCGGGATGGGCGTCGTCTATAAAGCCCGCCAGCTGGATCTGCAGCGGATCGTCGCGGTGAAGATGATCCTGTCCAATCAACTGGCCACTTCCGAGGAAGTTCGCCGCTTTCAGACAGAAGCCCGCGCCGCGGCCGGCTTGCGACACCGGAATATCGTCGCCATCCACGAAATCGGCGAACGCGACGGCCGGCACTATTTCGTCATGGACTTTGTGGCCGGAGAGAGCCTGGCAACGCGCCTGAGTCGCGGCCCGCTGTCTCCCGATGAGGCGTCACGCTTGCTCGTCAGCATCGCACAGGCGGTTCATCATCTCCACACGCAAGGAGTCATTCACCGCGACATCAAGCCGTCCAACATCCTGCTGGATCAGACCGGGGAACCGTTTGTCACCGATTTCGGGCTAGCAAAAATCTTCGACACCGACGGCGGGCAGACTCGCAGCGGCGCGATCGTGGGGACTCCCAGTTACATGTCCCCCGAACAAGCTGCGGGGCGTAACAGCCTGATCTCACCGCGGAGCGATGTCTACAGCCTGGGGGCCATGTTCTATGAAATGCTGACCGGTCGCCCTCCGTTTCGCGAAGAGACGGTCCTGGAAACACTGGTCCAAGTACTGGAAGGCGAGCCCACGCTCCCCAGCCGGCTCAATCGAGTCATCTCGCGCGATCTGGAACTGATCTGCCTGCGCTGCCTCGATAAGGATGCCTTGAAGAGATATCCGTCCGCGGCAGAATTGGCGGCCGACCTGGAAAGATTTCTGCACGGGGAAGCGGTCGCAGCTCGCAGTGGTCTGTTGCCAGCGATTCGCCGTTGGACACGACGCCGGCCGGGGCTCGCCTGTCATTGGGGTGCCTTGGGGGCCGCCGCGGTGATCATTCAAATCCATTACTGGATCGCCATCGGGCCCGAGTATGCGGCACGGCATTGGATCCTGATGGGGATCCTCGGGGCGTGGGCGGGGCTCTCTTATCTCTGCCAGTTGTTGCTCGAACGCGAGGGACGATCACCCCAGGCCCACCTCGCGAACGTCTTGACCGATGTGATTCTGCTGACCGTGGCCCTTTCGATTTCTGATGGTCCCGTGAGTTCCCTGCTCGTGGTCTATCCGTTGTTGATCACGGCCTCAGGTCTGTGGTTTCGAGAGCCCCTCGTCTGGATCACGACGGCCGTGACCGCCCTGGGCTTTCTGGTTTTGATGACCATCAAACCGGAACTGAGCGATCCCTGGCATTACCCGTTGCTCGTCCTGACGGTGCTCACCATGATCGGAGCGGCGACGGCCTATCAAGTCAAACGCGTGCGGGCGTTAAGCCGTTTTTATGACCGCCGCTTGCCGTAGGCAATTTTAATGTGGGACGGGTCTCCGACCCGTCTGAGCCTGTAACCTTCGACTCAGCAAAAGAAAAGAGCCTCGCGAACTTCGCGAGGCTCTTCTGGTATGCAAAATCGATCGTTACGGGCTCAGACGGGTCGGAGACCCGTCCCACGAGCGACCTACGGCCGACCATCCGCAATAAACGACACTGCGGTCCAACGGTCTTCCGCAACCAAAGTCTCGCCCACTTTCACGCGCACGTTACTGGTGCCGGGCCCACCTGCGATACAGTGCAGTTCGGTCTCCAGAATGTACGAGGCTCCCGGAGCAAAGTCGGGAATCGTCCAGGTCACCGTGCGATTGTTCTGATCGACCTTGTTGCCGATCGTCGCATGCACCAGATTCGTCCCCTTGGGATACGACTGAGAAATCGTGACATTTCGCAGCCGTTCATGGCTGGTATTGGTGACCGTCACCAGAAATTGGCCGGTGGAATCGACCAGCCAGCGTTCTGGCCCGTGATGTGCCACGGTCAGCGGAGACTTCCCGGCAGGGGCCGAATTGCCGGGTGACGATCCAGCCACGTCGATCTGGATTTCGGCTTCGGCTGACAAATCGCCGTCAGCTCGCAGGACGGCTCGATTGGTGATCGTACCGGCGGCCACGCATTGCACCGTGAGGTTCGTCTCACGTGTTTCGCCTGGCTCCAGACGTTCAATCGCATATTCCAGATCCGGGCTGAGGCGATGCTGCAGACCGGGCGGCAGCACGTCCGACACGAGAATTCCCGTGGCAGGCGCCGAGCCCACATTCTGAATCTTGAAGTGCCAGACGACTTGCGTCCCCACCGGAGCCTGCTTCGGACCCGTAATACCCATCACCAGGCGCGGTGCCGTTTCCGGCCGTACGCTTTGAGTGGTGGGAGGCACGGCGAAACTCGACTCTTGCCGGCCACGCGGTTCGGTCCGTTCGACAGGGGCAACGGGTGGCATGCGATCCGGGACGGTGATTCGTTCTGGTCCTCGTTGACGAGTGGCATCAGGCACGGCCATCGGCACCACGCGACTGTCAGGCACAACAATGTCGGTTGCCGGACGAGCATCGCTATCGTCTTGAATCTCGCGGGGAACAGCCCGTCTCGAGGTCCGCGGTTCCGTAGCCGGTTCGACCGGCTTGCGGCGTTCCACAATGGGCGGAGCAACAGGGGGAACCGGTCGTGCGGGCGGTGGATCGCTCAACAAGGGCGTCTTCCGCTTCGTGTTGGAGAAAATGTCCTCTTCCTGATGAACTTCATGGTCCTCCCCATCCGTGGCCGGTGCGACCGGCTTGCGGCGTTCCGCAATGGGTGGAGCGACAGGGGGACTCGGGGGTGCGGGCGTGGGATCGCTCAACAGAGGCGTCTTCCGCTTCTGGTTGGAGAAGATGTCCTCTTCCTGATGAGCTTCATGATCCAGACCATCCGTGGACAGTACCGGACCGTGATATTCTTTCGGTTTGGTAAACGGCTTTTCAGCCAGCGTGGGTTCTGTGGCTGGGACCGACGTCTCAGGGGCAAACAGAACTGGCGGCGGCGGTCCCTCGACGACTGGTTCGGCCGGAGTGGGTTCGAACGCAGGCTGCTCCCGAGGAACACTTTCGACCGGCACCGCTTCCATCGGGACGGCGACCGCAGGAGGCAGGACCAAATTGTCCGCGGGGTTTTCCGTGGCGGGGACCACGGGAGTGTTATCCGTCTCGACGACTGGAGCGTCGGCCGCGGGGACATCCGCTTCAGGAGCCGCACCCTTGGCAGCCCGCTGGCCACCATCGCGGCCGGGGATCAAAACCACGCCGACGCGCGTCGGCCGGATATCGCGGACGGAATGACGATCCTCTTCGGAATCTTCATGGTGACCAAGTCGCGAATAGCCACTCTTCGAACGGATCCGCGTCACCAACGGTTCGTGCTTGATGGGCTCAGGCTGGTCCTTCGCGACAGCGGCTGGCTCGGCAACCGGTTCTTCAACGGGTTCGCTGAATGGTTGAGCCACAGGGGCCGCCGTTCCGGGAGCACCGGTGACGGCAGGTTCTTCAAACAATTCTGACGCCGGCGTATCGAGTCTCGGTTCGGCGGCAGGCGTTGCTTCCGGAACATCTGGCGGCAACGTTAGTGCCGTTTCCGGCGTGGCCTCGGGGACCATCTCTTCTGTGGGAGGCGTCGTCAGTTCGGTCGACAAGTCGGGTGTCGTCGTGTCAGCGGCGGCGACTTCCTCGCCAGCCGGCTGATTTTTCTTGAACTTGCGGGCCCCGATCGGTTCGAAACCAGGATCGGGATGATCGGTGACCGTGACTCCATCGGGCGACAGATCGTCGACACCCGCCAGAGTCTTGTCCTCGGCCGGATCTTGCAGCGGCGGAGTCGTTGCGGCGACCTCTACCTCAGCAAATGGATCTTTTTCTGCAGAGAGTTTCACCGCAGCGGCCGCGATCTTCGGATTCGCAGGTTTGCCGGCGTCGGCAACGTCCTGGTCCTTACCGGTCGACTTGGCTGCAGCAGGTTGATAGTTCAACGCCACGAGGGTGAGCAGAACGCTTACGATCCCGGTGACGGTACAGACTTGCCAGGCTTTGATGTGCGGGGGCCAGTAGGTCCGATAGAGACTTCGGCACCACAGGCGCAAACGAATCCACGCATCCCAAAACAATTCCCCCCACGTTTCCATGTGCGCATCCCCCTAAAAGACTTCGGGGTCCCCCTCCCTGGGTGAGACCATCAGAGGCGATTCTTCAAGGCTGAAATCACTGCAGCCAGAACACCCCTGTTCGGCGACAATGATCGTAGACAACCTCGAGTATCACATCTTGAAAAGGTGCAATATCAGATTTTGCGAGGAGTGAAAAGAGGAATTTTTGGAGAGTCGAGGCGGCGGGAGTAGGAATTTTCGAAATTGGTTGCCTGGCCCCGTGGCAGACGCTGCTAGCGTCTGTATTCCGACGCTGGCAGCGTCGGCCACGGGGGCGATTCCCTTGTTCATCAATCCGCCTTCACCCCGAGCACCTTGCGAATCGTCTCAAAGATCTCAGCAGCCTCGGCCATGCGTCCCGCTCCAACCTGTCCGCAACTGAGCCACCCTGAACCCGGTTCGATGATGTGAATCCCGTCTGCTCGCAATGTGGCGACATTACGTTGGACGGCCGGTTTGGCCCACATTTCGCAGTTCATGGCGGGCGCGACGAGGATCGGGCAAGTCACCACCAACGCCGCGGTCGAGACCAAATCGTCCGCCAGACCGAGCGCCAACTTGGCCAACATGTCAGCGGTCGCGGGGGCGATGACCAGGACTTCGGCCCGCTGTGCCAGGCCAATGTGCTCGCCTTTGAAATGCTCCTGAGGAGCGAACAACTTGCGATGGACGGGGCGGCTCGTGAGGGCTTCGAACGTGGTGGGCCCGACAAAACGCTCGGCGGCTTCAGTCATCATGACCGATACGCCAGCACCCGTCTGCACGAGCTTACTCGTCAGATCCGCGACTTTGTAAGCCGCGATGCCGCCCGTTACCCCGATCAGAATCTCACGCCCGCGCCACATGTGCCGTCTCCCCAGATCATCGCTTGAATTGCATCATTATACGCGGGATCTCATGCGGGAATCAGTCTCCAATGCAAAACGGCGGGTTTCCCCGCCGCTCTGATCGTCTTGGACGACTCGTGCAAATGTCGCCTTGACCCAAGGACAACTGACCAAGGACAAATCGAACTACATATCGTTCAGATTCGGCCCAGCGTCATTAATCGCCGTTTCCGCTTCGGGGCTCAGGCCCACGTTGCCGGTAGCGTCCAGGAAAATCTTGTCCTGCATGATTTCCTGGATCACGACTTCCATGTGGTTCTTGGTCGCCAGCTCGACGAGGGGTCGGGCTCCGCGATTGAGCGCCACCAGGCGCTTCTGGATCAGCGTGGAGAGCTTAAAGCGCCCGCCGACCTTGTTGACGATCATCTCTTCTTTTAGTTCTTCGTGCATTGGAGTCCTGCTCCCTTCGAATGAGACAGCCACACCGTGCGAAAGCCCAAAGGTGTGACTGACAAGTGTAACGTATCCGATTTGTATCTGGTTCGCCCGTCAGTTTGCAGTGTTGATGGTTTGAGTCCGTCGCTGGGTGCCACTGGCTCTGCCAGTGCTTTGCGATCCGAGTCGCAAAACAAGCACTGGCAGAGCCAGTGGCACCCAACACGAGTCTATTGATCAAGCACGTCGTTCCTGCCTATTGCGTATTAACTTCGGGGCGGCTGTTGCGTTTTCAATATCTCAATGACCTGCTGCACTGCGGTCTGCAAGTCGTCATTCAATACCTGGTGACCATACATCGTCGCACTTTGCAGCTCACTTTTCGCCGTCGCCAGACGCTGTTGAATCACGGCTTCGGATTCGGTTCCCCGGCTGCGTAGGCGTTGCTCAAAGTCAGACGTTGTCAAAAATATGCTGATCGCGTGGGGATATTGTTCGAGGACGCTTTTGGCTCCTTGAACGTCGATCTCCAATAACGCCCAAGCCCCTTCGGACTTGGCCCGATCGAGTTCCGACCGGAGTGTTCCATACCAGTTGCCAGTGGAATGAACCTCGGCGAATTCCAGGAATTCACTATGCTCACGCCGCTGTTTGAATTCTTCTGACGACAGAAAGTAGTAATCTTTGCCGTGGACTTCACCCTGCCGCGGAGGCCGCGTTGTGGCCGAAACCGACAAGGTCAGCTTGATGGGCGACTGCCGCAACAATTCGCGCACAATGGTTGACTTGCCGCTTCCGCTGGGGCCCGACAAGACAACAATTTGAACATCGGTTGCAATCGCCACGGCACTCACCCGCGTCTCCCATCCCTGTTGCCCGACTCTCCGAGTCGGGTGTATTTCTGATTCTAATCGACGATTCGCCCGACTCTGGAGAGTCAGGCTACAGCACCCGACTCGGAGAGTCGGGCTACGACTATTCGACGTTCTGCAGAATCTCGCGAATCTTCTCGACTGCCGCCTTCATCTCGACCACGCTGTGGGCGATTGGCACGTTGTTCGCCTTCGAGCCAATCGTGTTGACTTCACGGAACATTTCCTGAGTCAAGAAATCGAGCTTCCGGCCGGCTGATTCTTTTTCCTGGATGAACGCCTGGAACTGGTCCAGGTGGCAACGCAGGCGTTTGATTTCTTCGTTGATGTCGGTCCGATCGGCGTGAATGCTGACTTCACGAATCAAGTCCGATTCGGTCACATTGACGCTGCTCTCGGTCAACACCTGCCGCACGCGTTCCAGCAACTTGGTGCGATACTCGGAGACCACTTGCGGAGCCAGCGTAATCACATGTTGCAGCCGCTCTTCAATAATACCCGTGTTGAGCACCAGCTCATTCTGCATCGACCGGCCTTCGTCGACGCGGAAGATCTGCAGTTTCTCAAGCGACTTTCGCAAGACGTCCTGGATGATCGGCCATTCGGCATCGACATCGTAGTTGCGGCGGCTGTCGTCTGTCGCGACTCCGGGCAGCGATACCAACGCATTCAAATCGGGCTGGAAGGCAATACCCAGGCCACTGGCGAGGACCTGCAAACGATTGACATAGTTTGCCAGGACGGGCTCGTTGATCGGATTTTCGAGGGTCGCCGAAACGTGTTCGATTCGAATACCGATGTTGACCGTTCCGCGACTGATCTTTTCGCGGACGGTCTTTTCAATCTCGCCTTCGAGGGCACCATAGGCATCCGGGCAGCGAATTGAAACCTTGAGGTAACGGTTATTGACAGTCCGGACTTCGACGGAGACCGACAGCTTTTCGTCCTGTCGTCGGGCCTCACCGAAACCAGTCATGCTAAGCAGCACGGGGATCGCTTTCGTTGAATTTCAAAATTCTTTTAATGTCTGGGTTCGCGACGGCCACAATTTGGCAAGCACAATTTTAGGAGCACTTTTGCGTCGAACCTGAAATGACCAAACCCGGTCTAAGACCGGGCGGTACATTTGACTCTGAGAATAGGTCTGTCAGCCGATTACTTCTTCTCGGCTTCAGTCTTGGCGGCTGGAGTCGCCTCCTTGGCGGGAGCAGCCGATTTTTTCTCTGCAGCCGGTACGGTCGCGGCAGGCTTCTTCTCTTCAGCCGGCTTCTTGTCGGCAGGCTTTTCGGCCCCCTTATCTTCCGTCTTCACGGACGGCGTCAACTCGGGGCCAGCCTTGTCATCAGTGCCTGGCTTGGTCTTAGCGGCCTCGTCACCGATCTTCTTTTCGGCAGCTTTGTCAGCGGCTTTGTCGGTCGCCTTGGTCTCGCCGGCGACGGCGGGCTTGGCGGATGGTCCGTAATTGGCCGGAGCGTATTCGCGATTGATGAAGATTCCGACGCAGGCGAAGAACACCCACGCGATGGCCAGTCCGATGGTCAGCTTCAGCACCTGGACGTCAGCCTTGGGACCGAAGGCACTCGCCCCACCCATGCCACCCAGCGCACCCACCAAGCCTCCACCCTTGCCGCGTTGCAGCATGATGATGAAGATCAGGAAGAGCCCGACCAGAACCTGAATTACTGTAATGAAATCTGCCCAAAACCCGTACATTGACATTGCTTGTCCTCGTCCCTCGCGTTCGATCTCCGCCGTGACCGGCACATTCCCTGCGCCGATGTCCAATTTTAATTCGCTCGCCGTTCGATGTTCTTAGATTGACTCGTAAATCGAAGACGGCTGACGTTAGTTGCTTCCTGCTAGTTACTTCCTACCGTATTTCCCGCTTCGATGATGGGCCAGAACTGGTCCACTTTCAGGCTGGCGTTACCCACCAGAGCGCCATCGATGTTGGGCATTTGCAGCAATTCCAGGGCGTTCGCCGCCTTCACGCTGCCACCATACAGAATTCGGAGCGTTTCCGCAATTTGGGGATTGTAGCGATTTGCAATCCATTGGCGAAGGAATACGTGAGATTTCTCGGCCTGGGCCGGAGTCGCCGTTTTTCCCGTGCCAATCGCCCAGACAGGCTCGTAAGCCACGACGATCTTGGCCAGATCTTCAGGAGTCACACTCGCCAGAGATCCGGTCATCTGCCGGTCCAGCACCGTTTCGGTCGCTCCGGCTTCCATTTCTTCCAGCTTTTCACCGACGCACAGAATGACGTGCAGGCCCTTCTTGAGAGCCATGTGGACCTTCTTGTTGACCACAGCATCGGTCTCGGCGTGATACTGTCGGCGTTCGCTGTGGCCGAGGATTACGTAGCGGCAACTGAAATCGAGCAACATTTCCGGAGCAACTTCGCCCGTGAAAGCTCCCGGTTCTTCGAACGAACAATCCTGACCGCCCAGCTTGACCACCGAGCCAGCAATCGCCGCCGAGACGGCCGCCAGGTACGGAGCAGGGGGGCAAATCGCGACTTCTGTTCCGGGCAGATCCTGCTTCAGCTTTTCCGCCAACCCGGCAGCCAGCTCGGTCGCTGACTTCAGGTTGGTGTTCATTTTCCAGTTGCCAGCAACCAATTGACGACGCGCACGCATGGAAACTCAAATCCTCTGTCAAAGTGAAAGACCACAGTGGGCCAGTGTAGGCACCACTGTGGTTTGTTGATCTTTGGGACAATCTTATCGTGTCGAGCGTTTTATCGCTCCGCCGGAAATGTGTGAGAGTGACAGGGTGCGAGAGTAACGGAGTGAAAGACCGAGAGCCCCGATGAGCAGCACGACTCCCAACTCTCCATCACTCACACGCTCGTACCCTCACACTGTAATACTCCGTCGAAAATCGTCGCCCCGCTTATTCTACTGCATCGCTGCGTGGATAAGAGCCCAAAACTTCCAGTCTCACGGCGGACTTCTCCAATTCCGCTAAGGCTCGCTTCGGCTTTTGATCGGCGATGTGTCCTTCGAAATCGACGAAGAACAGATAGCCGGCCTCGGGGCCCTTCAATGGGAAGGATTCGATCCACGACAGGTTGATCTTGTTGTTCTTGAAGATCGCCAAGGCGTCCGCCAGGGCACCCGGCTTGTGGGCGATCTGCAACAGGATGGCTGTCTTATCGCGACCGGTTGGCTTGCCGATTTCATCACCGATGACGGCAAACCGGGTCACGTTGTGCTTGTTGTCCTGGATCCCTTCGGCCAGGACCTGCAAGTCATACATCACCGCAGCCTGACGACTGGCGACGGCGGCGACACCGTGCTTGTCGCGAGCCAATTGAGCGGCCGTCGACGTGCTGGTGACTTCGATCAGCCGTGCCTGCGGCATGTTGCGACTCAGCCAGTCGCGGCATTGCGACAAGGCTTGTGGCTTGCTGTAAATCTCCGTGACTTCCGCCCGCGGACATCGCGACAGCAAGTTGTGATTGATACTCAACTGCACTTCGGCGCAGATCTTCAGGGGCAGCCGAGTGAACATGTCCAGAGTGTCGACGATGCGGCCGTCGGTACTGTTTTCGACCGGAACGATTCCATAGTCGACCGAACCCCGATTCACTTCTTCGAAGACGGCAGCAATGGTGCTGACCGGTGCGAAGTCGACCTGCGTGCCAAATTTCTCAATGGCCGCCAGGTGCGTGTAGCTGTAAGCCGGTCCGAGGTAGGCGACTCGCCGCACCTTGACCAGGCCCCGGGCACCGCTCAGGATTTCGCGATATGCGCCGCGAATGGCGGTCGCCGTCGGGGCACCGATTCCCGATTCGGAAATCAGCGAACCGATGGAATCTTCGATATTGGTCTCGAACATCGCCTTATGCGGAACGGGTTGAGCCATCCAGTTCTTGGACGTCACTTCGATTCGCTTGTTCACCAGGCGAATAATCTCGCGGTCCAGCTTCAGGAGCTCAGCGTCTATATTCGGTCCAGTCTTTTTGACTGGTTCAGGGGTTTTGCCAGCAGACCTCTCGGCAGGGGTGGGAACGCTCTTCGCGGGGGGACTCTTCTTGGCCATCGGCGCCTTTCTGACTAGTTGCTGCGCCTACATCTAACAACCCTCAGAACAGACTGAGGATCCGCAATGGAACGAGTCGCCCTTCCGTTGGCGAAAATTTCGGGCTTGACAGCAAAATCTTTGCTGTTCTCAGCAGTGAGAAACAAGCCTCAATTTTGGCAAGAATTTGTACATGACCCGCACGCAGGTGTCAAGTTACGGGGAAACTTATCTGGATTTCTTGGTGCGCTTCTTGCTGTGAGTGGATCAATCTGCCGAGGAACCTTCAAGGGGAAAGTCGCTCTGCGCGGCAATTTCATACAAAACTGTTTTTGCTGGCTAATAGTTATTCCTGGCTGACCGATCGCAACGATGCACTTCCTCAATGCCCATCCCCAGGCTGAATTTGTGACTCGAGTCGATGGGAGGGTGAGGGACCCAGAGGGTACCCCACCGAACCGTAAGCGTTTATCGGCCCTCGCCAGACTATGCGGTTCGGCGGGGTACCCTCTGGGTCCCTCACCCTCCCATGACGTCGAAATACCCTTCAGGATGTAGCCCCGAAAGGGCGGCACCACGAGTTTCGCCCCGTCGGCAAAGTGTCGCCCATTCAGGGCTTAGATCTTGCTTCGTCGAGACCGTGGGCTCACGCCTACGGCTAGGTTCTGTCGTCCCTGTCGGGACTTCCTTCCTCAAGGTCTTGATCCCCAGAGCACCCGCGCGACTCCCTGCTGTGATGCTCTGAATGCCGGAGCGGTGCCAAATTGACAGCGTCTAAAAATTCGACTGCTGCCTGAGTGGTTGCCAATCTGGCAGCAAAACTGGCCGCAATTGGATTCGCATGAACACAGATGTGTTCGCAACCCATTCATTGAATAATGGTTACGGCGAATTGATGAAGTTCACAATAGTTGGCACACGCTTTGCCTTATTGCGGTAATGTCCCTGCTGGCGAGACGTTAAGTCGAAAATGTGTCTCGGCGGACAGGATGAAACCAACTACCGCAGCATTCATCGATAGGATGCTGACTACCGAAACGAGCTTCCGGGTCACACCGGATGACTCGATTCAATAGATAGACTTCAAGCAATTTCAGGAGACAGGAACATGGCATCGCGTGGTGAGAAGATCATCGGGATTGACCTCGGAACAACCAACTCGGTGGTCGCCATCATGGAAGGCGGCGAGGCCAAGGTCATCGCGAATCAAGACGGTAACCGCCTGACGGCGAGCGTCGTGGCGTTCACGGATAAAGGTGACATTCTGGTCGGCGACCCCGCCAAGCGGCAGGCCGTCACCAACCCCAAGAAAACGGTGTACTCGATCAAGCGTTTCATGGGGCGTCGACACAACGAAGTCGCCTCGGAAGAGAAGCTGGTGCCGTACCCCGTCGTCGGTGGTCCCGCGGATTACGTCAAAGTACAGATCGCTGACAAGCAGATGACGCCGCCGGAAATCTCGGCGTACGTCTTGCGTAAGTTGAAGGAAGCGGCCGAAGCCTACCTGGGCCACAAGGTCAACCAGGCGGTGATCACGGTGCCCGCGTACTTCAACGATGCTCAGCGTCAGGCAACCAAGGACGCCGGCCAGATTGCTGGTTTGGAAGTCGCTCGTATCATCAACGAACCGACTGCTGCTGCCTTGGCTTATGGCCTCGATAAGAAGAAAGACGAGAAGATCGTCGTGTTCGACCTGGGTGGCGGTACGTTCGACGTATCGGTCCTCGATGTGTCTTCCGACGGTGTGTTCGAAGTGGTCAGCACCAACGGTGACACGCACCTCGGTGGTGATGACTTCGACGAAGAGTTGATCAAGGTCATCGCCGGCAAATTCCAGCAGGAACATGGCATCGATCTGCGTAAGGACGCGATGGCGTTGCAGCGGTTGCGTGAAGCAGCCGAAAAGGCCAAGAAGGAATTGTCCGGACAACAGCAGACCGACATCAATCTGCCGTTCATCACGGCCGATGCCAGCGGTGCGAAGCACTTGCAGATGTCGATCACCCGGGCGGAATTCGAGCGGATCTGCGACCACTTGTTCGACCGTTGCCGTCAGCCGGTGCTGAACGCGTTGAAGGACGCGAAACTGTCGCCGAAAGACATTGATGAGGTCGTGCTGGTCGGTGGTTCGACCCGTATTCCGAAGGTACAGGAAATCGTCAAGCAAATGTTCGGCAAAGAGCCGCACAAGGGTGTGAACCCTGACGAAGTCGTGGCCATCGGCGCGGCCATTCAAGGCGGCGTTCTGGCGGGCGAAGTCAAGGACATCCTGCTGCTCGACGTGACTCCGTTGTCGCTCGGTATTGAAACCGAAGGTGGCGTGATGACCAAGCTGGTCGAACGCAACACCACGATTCCGACCGAGAAGAAGGAATCGTTCTCGACGGCCGCCGACAACCAGACCGCGGTGACGGTGACCGTGTTCCAGGGCGAACGCCCGATGGCACGCGATAACCGGATGCTCGGACAGTTCAACCTGGATGGCATTCCGCCGGCCCCGCGCGGTGTGCCGCAGATTCAGGTCACCTTCAATCTGGACGCCAACGGCATTTTGAATGTCTCGGCGAAGGACCTGGGGACTGGCAAGGAACAGACCGTGCGGATCGAACAATCCAGCGGCCTGAGCGAAGCGGAAATCCAGAAGATGCAGAAGGACGCCGAGATCAACGCGGCCGAAGACGCTCGGAAGCGCAAGCTGGCCGAAGCTCGCAACCAGGCTTCGACCCTGACCTACCAGACCGAGAAGTTGCTGAAAGAACACGCCGACAAGTTGGATGCGGGTTCGAAGTCGGCGATCGAAGCGGCCATTGCCAAGGTCAAGGAAAAGGAAGCCGGCGAAGACGCCGCGGCCATCGAGCAGGCCGTCGAAGAGCTGAATACGGCGGCTCATGCGCTCTCGAAGCACATGTACGAGCAGGGTGCCAAGGGCCAGCCGGGTGCCGAAGGTGGTCCGGCCGGCGGTGGCGCGAAGGCGGATGACGATGTCATCGATGCCGAGTTTGAAAAGAAGTAGAGATGGGATTCGCGGGCCGGGGGCCAATATCGCCTCCGGCCCGGTTACACTAACCTGAATCCAGGCGAGTCGGGCGGCGTAAGCCCCCGGATTCTTCGTCCTTCGTGTCCTTTGTGACCTTCTGTTCCAATACTGTTTTGAACAGAAGGTCACGAAGGACACGAAGAAAGACAAATGCTTTGGTTTGCCTGTCCATTCGCAGCGCGAGATTTCTCGCACCATCCCTGTAAATTCACAATCCACAACGCTCGACTGAGCGTTTGATTCCTATAATTAACGTCGGCATGGGCTGGTCGTTTCGACTTCGCACGTACCGACTGAGGCTCAGCCTTGGGGAGTTCTTAATATGGCCTACCGTCTGGATAAGTTCACTGTCAAAGCTCAGGAAGCTCTCCAGCGTGCGCAGTCGCTGGCTCAGGAGAATGGGCAGCAGCAATTGCTGCCGCTGCATATCCTGGGGGCGATGCTGGTCGAAGAGCAAGGGATCGTGAAGCCGCTGCTGCAGAAGATCGGCACGAATGTCGGACAGCTCGAAGGCATTGTCGATGCCGAAGTTAAGCGGCTCCCCAAGGTGTCTGGTGGCAGTGGCGATGTGGGTCTGTCATCGGCCACGCAAAAAATTCTGGATGCGGCGCAGAAGACGGCCGATCAGATGCAGGATTCGTTTGTGTCGACCGAGCATCTGCTGCTCGCGCTCTGCAAAGTGGACGATCAGGTCAAACGCTTGCTGGACCTCAACGGGGTCGATGAGCAGGATGTGCTCAACGCGTTGAAAGCGGTCCGCGGTGGGCAGAAAGTGACTGATCAGAGTCCCGAAGATAAGTATCAGGCACTGCAGAAATATGGGCACGACTTGGTCGCCTTGGCTCGACAGGGCAAGATCGATCCCGTCATCGGCCGCGATACCGAAATCCGCCGGGTCATTCAGGTGTTGTCTCGCCGACGCAAGAACAATCCGGTGCTCATCGGTGAAGCGGGCGTCGGCAAGACGGCGATCGTGGAGGGCCTGGCCCATCGCATCGTCACGGGCGACGTACCGACCAATCTGAAAGACAAGACGGTCGTGTCCCTCGACATGGGGGCGTTGGTCGCGGGTGCCAAATACCGGGGCGAATTTGAAGATCGCCTCAAGGCCGTGCTGCGCGAAGTGACGGACTCGAACGGACAGGTGATCCTGTTTATTGATGAGCTGCATACCGTCGTCGGTGCGGGCAACGCGGAAGGTGCGATGGATGCGTCGAATTTGCTGAAGCCGGCCCTGGCTCGCGGCGAACTGCATTGCGTGGGAGCCACGACGCTCGACGAGTACCGCAAGCACATCGAAAAAGATCCGGCGCTGGAACGACGCTTCCAGCCCGTGCTGGTCAATGAGCCGAATGTGGAAGATACGATTTCGATCTTGCGTGGCTTGAAAGAACGCTACGAATCGCACCACGGCGTGCGGATTACTGATGCGGCGTTGATCTCTGCTGCGACACTGTCGGATCGCTATATCAGTGATCGTCAGTTGCCCGATAAGGCGATCGATCTCGTCGATGAAGCGGCGAGTCACCTGCGAATGGAAATTGATTCGATGCCGCAGGAGATCGACGAAGCGACTCGGCAATTGACGCGCATGCAGATCGAAGCAACGGCCCTCGCCAAGGAGAGTGGTCCGGAAAGCAAGGATCGTCTGGCTCAGCTGCAGAAGCAGATTGCCGAACGCGAAGAAGCAGTCAATGGTTTGAAGGCGCGCTGGCAGACGGAGAAGGCGGCGTTGAACAAGGTGAAGCCGCTGAAGGAAGAAATCAACGGCCTGCGGACCACTTTTCAGCAGGCTTTTTCGCGAGCTCAGCAGACGCATCGCAATGAAGATTTCGAAGCCGCGTTTAAGCTCGAGCAGCAGCTCAAGCAGGCTGAGGCGGAATTGTCGACCGTTGACGCCCGCTTCCAGGAAATCCAGTCCAGCGGCGAGCGAATGCTGCGTGAAGAAGTCACCGCAGATGATATCGCCAAGGTCGTCGCTCAATGGACGGGAATTCAAGCTGCGAAGATTCTGCAAGGTGAAAAACAGCGTCTGCTGGAGATGGAAGATGCGATTCATCGTCGCATGATCAATCAGGAAGAAGCGGTCACCGCGGTGGCCAATGCCGTACGACGCTCGCGGTCTGGACTGCAGGATCGCAACCGGCCGATTGGTTCGTTCATTTTCCTGGGCCCGACCGGTGTGGGAAAAACCGAGCTCTGTAAGGCGCTGGCTGAATTCCTGTTCGATGATGAACGCAACATGGTCCGCATCGACATGAGCGAATTCATGGAACGGCATTCGGTCTCACGGCTGATTGGAGCGCCTCCGGGATATGTCGGCTATGAAGAAGGTGGCCGGTTGACTGAAGCCGTGCGGCGTCATCCGTATTGCGTCTTGTTGCTGGACGAAATTGAGAAGGCGCATCGAGATGTGTTCAACATTCTGTTGCAGTTGCTCGATGACGGCCGGCTGACAGATGGTCATGGTCGGACGGTGAATTTCACCAATACGATTGTCGTGATGACGTCGAACATCGGCAGCCAGACGATTCTCGATTTGAACGGCAAAGAGGACGACGGCGAGATTCAACGCCGGTGCATGGAGGCCTTGCGGGGTCAGTTCCTGCCGGAATTCCTGAATCGCGTGGATGAAGTGATCGTCTTTCATCCGCTCGACAAGGAAAACCTGCGCGAGATTGTCGACATGCAATTGCAGCGTCTTAACAAGCAATTGGTGGAGAACGGTTACAGCCTGGAAGTCACCGATCGGGCGAAGGATTTGCTGGCGGCAGAAGGCTACGATCCGGTTTACGGGGCGCGGCCACTCAAGCGAGTGATTCAGCAACGCTTACAGAATGCGTTGGCGAATCAGATCCTGTCGGAAGAACATCCGGCGGGGACGAAGATTGTGGTCGATGCACACGGGAATGAGCTGGCGTTTTCGAGCGAGTAGCGGGACGGTTTCGTAGCCTGACTCTCCAGTGTCGGGCGAATTTCCAGCGCGCAACTGGCCGGCCGCATCAATTGACCTCAGGCGAGCCGGGCGGCGTAAGCCCCCGGATTCTTCGTCATGCAGATTTGGAAACACAGAGGCACAGAGGACACAGAGAAATGCAACAACTCTGTGTCCTCTGTGCCTCTGTGTTTTTTCTATCTTCCCATCCTTCGTTCGACGGTCAGATTTTGAACAGAAGGTCACAAAGGACGCGAAGGACGAAGAATCCGGGGGCATACGCCGCCCGGCTCACCTGGTTTTATCTAGATCGGCCTCGATTGTTTAGAATTGTGCTGAAGGCCATTCACCCGACTCGGAGAGTCGGGCTACGGGGGGCTACGGCAAATCGGGATTGGCGAATTCCGGGGGGGAGACTATACCACCTTCGACGAGAACTCCACGGTCATCGTGACGGCGGAGTTTCCAGACGCTTCTGGTGGATTTAGGGCGAACCCATGTACGGGCTGACAAGAACTGCAAATTCGATTCTGTCCGCGACCGGTCCAGCGCAGAGAGTTCGACCGCGGATTCAAATCGATCGCCGCTACTGGATTGCGGGGTTGCTCACTCTGCTCGCCGGTTTCGCCCTCGTGATCGACTTGCCAGTGTCGCAGTGGATGCATACGCGGCAGGGGCTGAAGGGACTACATCAACCGCTCCAGGTCGTTGAGGCGCTTGGCGACAGTGTGGGCGTGGCGATCGTGCTGATCACGCTGAGCTTGGTCGCGGTCTCACGACGACGCGAGCTGTTGCGTGTATTTTTTAGCGTTCTCGCTGGAGGCCTGCTGGCAGATGTCGTCAAGTTTTTCGTCGCCCGATTGCGTCCGCGCAGCTTTCCGGGTGACGGGTTGTTTCAAGTCGAATCCGTGACCGACACGTTCTACGGCTGGCTCCCATTTTTGCAGTCGGGGGCCGTGGCGGTTGGTTCGAAATACCAGAGTTTTCCCTCGGCTCATACGGCTACTGGTGTGGCTTTCGCCGTCGCGCTGACGCGGATGTATCCGCTGGGCTGGTGGTGGTTCAGTTTCCTGGCGGCGATGATTGCCTTACAACGAGTCGAGACCGGGGCTCATTATGTCAGTGATACGTGTTTCGGGGCTGCGATCGGATTGGTCGCGGCGCTGACCTTTCAAGGCGGAACCCCGTGGTCAAAATGGTTTGATAAGCATGAGAATTTGAATGCGGTTGAGGACGCCCCGCAATCGAGATTTCAGATGGAATAGCGTTGCGATCGTCACCGCCAAGGATTTTTGCAGCGATTTTCAACGGAAATCCGACCCGATTTCAGGGTCGAGTCGATGGGAGGGTGAGGCTCCCGCCGAACCGCAGGCGTTTTTCGATCCTCGCCAGACTATCCGGTTCGGCGGGAGCCTCACCCTCCCATGACGTCGAAATGTTGTTCACGGCGTTACAGACGTAATTCGAAGCCAGAAAGTTTTTCGAAGTGGATTTGCAGGTCGTAGAACAAATCGCCGAAGTGCGCGAGGCCGTGCGTGCCGCCCGTCAGCGGGGTTCCAGGATTGGGTTCGTGCCGACGATGGGGGCGTTGCACTCCGGGCATGTCAGCCTGATAGAAGAGGCTCATCGCGATTGCGAATTTGTGGTGGTTTCCATCTTCGTCAATCCGACGCAGTTCGGACCGAAAGAGGATCTCAACAAGTATCCGCGGCCGTTTGAGAATGATGTGGCGCTGTGTAAAGCGGCCGGGGTGAGCCTGATTTTTCATCCGCAGCCGGCGACGATCTATCCGCCCGGTTTTAAGACGCGAGTCGAAGTGACTGGTCTGTCGAGTGTCTGGGAAGGAGCTTTTCGTCCCGAGCACTTTTGTGGCGTGACCACGGTTGTCATGAAGCTGCTGAATATTGTTCAGGCCGATGTCACCTATTTCGGACGCAAGGATTTTCAGCAGCAACTGATCATCAAGCGGATGTGCCAGGATCTGGACTGGCCGTATGCCATCCAGACCTGTGCGACAATTCGCGATCCCGATGGTCTCGCCAAGAGCAGCCGCAACGTCTACCTCAGCCCCGACGAACGGCAATCCGGCCTGTCGTTGTCACGGGTGTTGTTCCACGTTCGCGACCAGATTCAGTCCGGAAATCGCAACGTGTTACAATTACAACAGGAGATGCGGCAGATCCTCGACGGGACGCCCGGCGTCATAGTCGACTATGCCGCAATCATCAATTCCGATACGCTCGCAGAAGCGATTGAGTATCAACCCGGTTTGACGGCAGCGATCGCCGTGCGGGTCGGGGCCACGCGATTGATCGACAATATTGAGCTGCCGTAGTGTCGTAGCCACGCTCGCCAGAGCGTGGGCATTTACGGTGACTCGCCCACGTTCTGGTGAACGCGGCTACATGGCGACTAGTTCTTCCCTCAACAGGTCTTCGGCATGCGACAGATTCTTTTCCAAATTCCGATGAATCTGACCGTGCCGTTGTTTGGGCATCCGGTTCACGTCTTCGGTTTCGGCCTGCTGCTGGGAATCTGGCTCGGGCTGTGTGCTTCCTGGGCCTATAAGCACTATCGGCAATATGGATTCAACAACGAGCTCGGGGTGCAAGTGGGCTTTAACACCATGGTTGCGCTGGTGCTCTGGCAGCTCCCTAACCTGACCCCGGTCATCAACATTTACGGCTACGGCGCGGCGATGGTCTGCGGCTTCCTGGCGGCGGCGTGGCTGGCGGGAGAGCGAGCCAAACGTGAGGGGATTGATCCGACCGTCATGTGGGATATCGGGATGACCGTGCTGATGAGCGGGGTCATTGGAGCTCGCGTGTTCTATATCGTGAAGAATCCGCAGAACTTCTTCGGTGGCAATATGTCGCTGCAGCAGTCTCTGTTTGAGATTGTGAACCTCACCAAGGGGGGCCTGGTCCTCTATGGTGGCGTTTTGCTGGGAATTGCCGCCTTCATCTGGCACAGTCATCGCCTGGGTCTGTCGGCCTTGAAGCTCGCGGACATCCTGCTGCCGGCGATTTTCGTCGGCGAAATGTTCGGCCGCATCGGCTGTTTCCTGAATGGCTGCTGCTACGGAGATCCGACCAATTTGCCGTGGGCCGTGCAGTTTCCCCCCGGCAGCGTCCCGTTTGTGATGGAAGTTCAGGCGGGAGTGTTGGACGCGAAAGCGAGTTGCAGTCTGCCGTTACATCCCGCGCAGATCTACAGCAGCATCAATGCGTTGATTCTGGCCATCATCACCTGGAATTACTTTCCGCGGCGGGCTCGGGATGGATCGGTGTTGCTGTTGGGCTGGGTTCTCTATCCCATCACGCGGTTCTGTCTGGAAATCGTCCGCGGTGATACTCCCGGCGAATTTGGGACGTCGCTGACGATCGCCCAATGGGTCAGCATTGGCATGTTGATTGGTGCTGCGGGGTTTGCGGTTTATCTGTCGACTCGCCCCAAATTGCCACCGCGTCCGCCTGAATTGCCACCGCGTCCACCTGAATTGCCTCGGACGACGTCTCAGGTTGCCCACCAGAAATAGATGTTGCCAGATTCCGAATCACTCCGATAATCAACCTAGAGGCACGCAAGGATGTGGGCTGGATCCACGCGCAGTTCGCTCCCGCCCTTGCTCCTCACCACGACTTCTCAATGACCCCTAAGTGATGTGGCTGTTGAGACTTGGCACCTCGGATGGTGCAATCGACTTCGCGAGGGACACGGATGTTAAAACTCAATTCATTGAGAAAATTGTCAGTCTGCGTAATTTGCGGGCTGATGGTAGCCTCTGCCGGCTGCGTCGCGCGGAATAACGCTGAAGCCGGCGCCATGGTCGGCACGGGTGTCGGCGGCGTTTTGGGCGCCCTGATCGGTGGCGAAAGTGGCCATGCGGCAGGCGGTGCGGTAGTCGGAGCACTGGCGGGGGCGACCGTGGGGGGACTGGCTGGAGATGCCGAAGATGCTCGCGAAGAACGCGACGTTGCGGTGGCTCAAGCTCAATACAATCAACATCTCGCGACTCAGCAGGCGGTCACGAATTTGGATTTGATGACGATGGCCCAAGCGGGCTTGAGCGATCAAGTCATCGTGAATGCGGTGCAGACCCGTGGCGGCCAGTTCGATCTGAGCCCTGCCGCGATCATCGAGCTGAAGAATCGCGGAGTCAGCGACAGCGTTATTTTGACGATTCAGAATCAGAACAACGTCCGTCCGGTTGCAACGAGCTATTCGTATCCGACAACGACGATCGTCCAGCCGGTGTACGTTGCTCCGCGTCCGACGATTGGTTTCGGAGTAGTGGTGGCGCCGCGGCCGTATTACGGGTATCGTGGCTATTATGGACGCCCCTACCGGCATCATCATCATTGGTAGTGGGCGTCGTATCGTGGGACGGGTCTCCTGGCCTGTCCGTCACTCCCCATCGCGGAACACATCAGGTTTCCGCCTATTTATCACCGACACTCCGCGGTGGACTATTCCCAATCAATCAGAAGGGGACGGACGGGCCTGGAGTCCCGTCCTACGATCGTCCTACGGACCTTATTTCCCCGGCAATTCCCACGCCGGATCGAAATGCAGGCTCGGTTCAACAAGCTCCTTTGACGCCCGCGAGAGCAGCACGATCGATGGTCCGTCGTGGGGATAATCGTTGAGGATCGCACCTAGAATCTTCACGGCCCGGTGAAACTGCTGCCGTTCGAACAGATTGAGTGCTTCCTCATAGCCGCGCGTTAATTCTTTCCAGTCGTTGGTCGCGTTGCGTTGCACTTCATAGAGTTCGACCGCGTCCGGGATATTGATGACGCGGACCGAACAGACCTTCCGCGTGAGGATCCCCTGCGGCAGAAGTTGCTTGGTCGCGGCAGTCACCAGGAGATCGACCTTGAGATACTTGGTGGCACCCTGGACCCGACTCGCCAGGTTGACTTCGGGGCCCAGCGGACCGTACTTCAATTTCCAGACCGTGCCCGTGTTGCCAACGTAAGCACTCCCCGAATTCAAGCCGATTCCGAATCCAAAATCAGAACCCAGGATCGGTTTCCAGCGAGCACTCATTTCCGGCAGGCGATCCAGCATGTCGAGCGCCGCTTCGCAGGCCAGCGCAGCGTGTTTCGGTTCGCTCGCTGGTGCTCCCCACATCGCCATGATTTCGTCACCGATATAGTCAATCAACACCCCCTCATGATCGAGCACACATTCCGATAGCTCGCGCATGACATCGACGATCCAATCCACCGTTTTCGCCGGTCCCAGATGATGGCTGATCCGGCTGAAGCCGCGGATATCGCAGAATAAAAGGGTTACTTGAGCATCCCGGCCTCTCAGCAACTCGGGATCTTTCCGCAGTTCGATCGCCAGTTGCGGCGTGAAAAATTGCTCGAACTGGACCTGAGCCTCCCACGCTGCCTTGGACTGACGCTGCCGTTCCAACCCCACCGCGACTCCCGAGGCGAGAGTATCGACCAGTTGAGCTTCCAGTTCAGAAATCGCTTGCCGAGCCGCAATGCCGGGGATGATTCGACGCTCGCCGTACAAGGCACCGATGATCTCTTCGGACTCGTTGAGAATCGGGGCGGCGACGACCGAATCAATTCCCGTGAGACTATCGACTGAACTTACGGTGGGAGTGGGAACGTAACGGATCGTCCGTTTCTCCGCGAGCAATCTTCCGAGCAGAGTACGACTGGGAGTTTTCTCTTCGGAGTCGCTCACAAACGACGGACCGCGCATTTCAGCAACGCATTTCCAGGGATTTCCAAACTTGGAGTTGTCGTAAAGGACGACCGTGGCCCAATCGAGAGTCACAAACTCCAACAGCAGGACAACCGCCTGTTGAAAGAATTCGTCAGTCGTCGCCGCACTTTGCAGAAGATGGGTCAACGCGGGGAGCCACTTCAATAATGTCTTGACGTCCGCCTCCGTCGCGGTCCCCGGCAGCGGCGACATTGTCACGGGTTGCCGGCGCATCACGGCGCTCTTGGCGCTCAACGTGGCGTAGGGCAGCGATTGATAGGCTTCTTCGGAGTCAACCTGCTCTGAGAGGACGGTTGACAGCTTGATCAGCATGTCTCCCAGCGTGAACGAGACCGGCAGGTCACGGAGTTCGATCCCCTGGGGGATCATCTGCTTGGGAGGCATCTCGGCCACATAGATCACGTTGGCTTCGCTGACGTTGGTGATCCGCACCCGGTTCCCCGGCAGCGGTTCCACCAAAGCGTGCAATCGCGACACTCCGCGATCCTGCAGCGTGGCCACGGCCATCCGCCAGCCGGCGCCTTCGGGCAGCTTCTGAAAACAGGGTTCGTCGCTGGATCGTTGCCGTCCGAGCAACAGGGGACGATCGAATTCGTCCTGGTATTCGAAGTCCTTGTAGGCAAACCGAGCAAGGATGCGTGCAGTCACGGGAATACTTCCTTCTGGCACAGACTGTGGCGATCCGCGATTGAATTGCCGAGACCGACAACCCACAATGGGGAATCAAGTTGGTTGCGTGAGTTGTATCTTATACCACGCAGATTCAGCAACGAGACGATTGAGGATGTGTTCAGGAAGCGGGGAGTCTGGTTTTGAATCATCGAGAATGATTTTATCTCCCTCGCCCTGGCCGGAAAAACGAACCGGGCGGGGAGAGGGGAGCAAATTCCCCCCACTCACCAAGTTTAATTACTGCAGGAGACTCGGATGAGGTCCACCAGGCAACCTGAAGACAAATTCGGGATGAGAATCAGGCTGCTGTTGCTGGGCCTTGTCCTATTCGTCTCCAGCCTGGCCGCCGAGGAACCCAAGCCGGCCTCGGGTCCACCGTCTGCCGCTGACTACGACGCCTTCGTGCAACCCTCGGATCGAGATCACTGGTCGTTCAAAACGGTCGTGCGGCCCCCCATCCCCAAAGTTACTGATGCAACCTGGGTCCGCAATCCGATCGACGCATTCGTGCTCGCGAAACTGGAAGGCCATCAATGGCGTCCAAACCCCGCTGCAGGGGCTCCGCAACTGTTGCGGAGGATGTACCTGGATGTCATCGGCTTGCCACCCAATCTGGAAGAGCAGTCGCTCGGGGGGGCAGGTGGTGATGTTGGAGAACGGTTCGACCAACTGGTCGACCAGTTACTCTCACGCCCCGAGTATGGCGAACGCTGGGGACGCCATTGGCTCGATCTAGTCCGCTACGCCGAGACCAACGGCTACGAACGCGATGGAACCAAGCCAAACGTCTGGCGTTACCGCGACTACGTCATCCAGTCCCTCAATCAAGACAAGCCCTACGATCGCTTCATTCTGGAACAACTCGCCGGAGACGAATTGCCGGACGCGTCTTCGGAAACCGTCATCGCCACAGGCTATTACCGACTGGGCCCGTGGGACGATGAACCCGCCGACCCGAAAGAGGATCGCTACGAACAGCTGGAAGACATGGTCAATACGACGTCTCAAGTCTTCCTCGGGATGACGTTGGCTTGCGCCCGTTGTCACAACCACAAGTTCGAACCCTATAGCACGCTGGACTATTACCGGATGGCGGCGATCTTCAACACGCTGCAACGACCTCAAGCTGGACGAGCAGACTTGGGATCGCCAGCCGGCAATCGCGAACAACTGGCCCGTGAGGCCGCTCGCGATCAAGCGATTCAAGAACGCCAGCGCGAAATCGATCAGCGGCGAACGGCCTTTCAAACGACTTTTCTCACGGAGTATCCCGGCAAACTTCCAGCAGATGCGGTGACGGCCTTCCGAACAGCGCCCGACAAACGCAACGACGCTCAGAAGAAACTGGTGCAGCAACATCAGGCCGCCCTGGATCTGGAAGTGACCGCGGAGTTGCCGGAAGCCACACGTGGGGAAATCCGAGAGTTCGAACGTCAGCAGCAGGACCTGAGAGCGGCGACACCCGACCTTCCGCGGGGTTATTTCTTCACGGAACCGCGACCGAATCCGCCGGTCACGAATGTCTTGCTCCGCGGCAAAGCCACTGCACCGGGAACCGTGGCGGAACCCGGTTTGCCAACCGTGCTTGTGGCGAAACAGCCTCCCTTCCCAGCGAGCAAGGGACCGACATCTCAGCGCCGATTGATACTCGCCAACTGGATTGCCAACCGAGAGAACCCGCTGACGGCGCGAGTCATCGTGAACCGCGTTTGGCAATTTCATTTTGGCGAGGGACTGGTTCGCACTCCGAGTGATTATGGGGTGATGGGATCTTCCCCAACTCATCCGGAACTCCTCGGCTGGCTGGCGGACTGGTTCGTGAATGAAGGGGGCTGGTCCCTGAAGAAGTTGCATCGGTTGATCCTGACCAGTAACGCGTACCGAATGAGCAAAGCCTGGAATGCCGAATATGGTGCGAAAGATCCGACGAACGAACGCCTCTGGCGCATGCCCTATCGGCGTCTGGATGTCGAGCCCCTGTGTGATGCCATGCTGGTCGCGACTGGCCGGCTCAATCGCGAGATGGGTGGGCCGAGTATGTATCCCTTCGTGCCGCGGCAGGCCTTGGAAGGACACAGTGATCCGAATGCCATTTGGAAGCCGTTCGATGAAAAGGACGCATCTCGCCGGACGGTGTATGCCTTCATCAAACGTTCGATGGTAGTCCCCCTCCTGGAAGTTCTGGACTTGTGCGACACGACGCGTTCGGCTGCACAACGGAATGTGACGAGTGTCGCTCCTCAGGCACTGGCGATGCTCAATGGAGACTTTGTGAATCGCCAGTCGCAACACCTGGCGGCGCGGGTGGAACGCGAAGCCGGGGCCGATCGACGCGCACAGATTGTGCTGGCTTGGAGGTTGACTCTGTGTCGCGAACCGACCGAACGGGAAGTCGCGGCCATGTTGCAGTTTTTGCAGGAGGCGCAGCAGCCTCCGATTGACGCGCATCAAGCGTTAGTGCAGATGTGCCGGGCGTTGTTCAATTTGAATGAGTTTGCGTATGCGGATTGAAAGCAGCGAATCTATCAGAACCGGCTTCCCCCCTCGCCCTGGTACTCCGGGGAGAGGGGTTGGGGG
>JAKFVC010000087.1 GCA_021732415.1 Planctomycetaceae bacterium | reverse complement strand
CACAATCTGTTATGAACTGGTGCCGAGAACATCTCGGTTCCACTCTTTTTAGCAAACGCAAAATCGCTTACGGGCTCAGCGCTACAAAAGTCGCATGAAAATAGTAATTCGAGAGGCATCACCCCAGCCTCACCCTCCCATCCACTCGAATATAGTCCCGTGCGATCTTAGCGGATAGACTACATTTTGAAGACCCCATTATAAATGGAACTGATCACGTAATTACGGATCGAATGGCAACCTGCACCATGTCGACTTGCAACCTCAACACAAATCAGACTGCCCGCACTGCGTCCGATTTTCGTGTCGTAGCAAGAGCGATCTTCGTTGCCTCTCTGATGGGTGTGCTGGGCGTGTTCCGTCTCAGCGAGACCTCCCGGCTTTCGGCTGCCGACCCCATACCTCCCAAGAGTCAGCTTCAGGCACAAGTCCGGTCGCTGCTTCTGGAGCTCGACGCGGACCAGCGGGCTCGTCGGCAGAAAGCCGAACGTGAGTTACTCGACCTGGGGCAGGGCATCCTCTCATTACTTCCCCCACCGGAGCTCCTGCCCAATCATGCGGTCCGCACCACAGTCGCGCGGATTCGCGTGAATCTCGAACGCCGACAGGCTCAGGAGTCTGTCCAGCCCACCCACATCAAAACCAGTAAGCCGATGACACTCAGCGCCTGGCTGCGCCAGATGGAAGCCCAGACAACGAATCAGATCGATGCCACCGCTGTGCCGGCCAGCATTGCTGAAAGCCAGATCAACCAGACGCCAGAGACTTCGTTCTGGCACGCCTTCGAGGCCGTCCTACCTGAGAAACATCTCCGGTTTCAGTTTGCCCCGGACTCATCCAGCTTAAAAATTGTCCCCGAAACAATGCCTGGTGCAGATGCGGCCTGGAAGGTCGCCATCGACGGTCCTTTTCGCGTGGCCGTGGACTCGGTGAAAGCTCGCAAGGTGACTGGCAACGCGCAACAGCAGCGGGTACGAACAGAATTGTCCGTGGCTCCGGAACCGCGACTCCGGGCGTTGTTCTTAAAACTCGCCGCGAAAGATTTTCAAGCGACCGGACCGGCCGGCCGCGTGTTCCCCGCGGCGGATGCGGCCGCGCAGTTCGACTTGCCTTTGGGGGAAGGAGGCCGCTTCGTCCGCTGGAACCTCGACTTCGCGGCGAACGGTGCCTTATCAGAGGCCGAGATCTTTCCTCTAAAGATCGAGGGGAAGGCCATGATGCAAATCGCCGCCGCCAGCGAACACATCCGCTTTACAGATCTTGTCGACGGCGCGGGAACGGCGCGTCGGCGCGGTGGAGTGACCGTCGTGGTCCAGAAAATCCAGGCCAAACCGCAGCCGGATGAAACCCAGACGGTGTCGATCAAAGTGCTGGTCGCCTACGACACCGGCGGTCCCGCCTTTGAATCCCACCGCACCTGGATCTTTCACAACGAGGTCTACCTCGATCGCCAGGAAGGGGCCCCGTTGCCGCCGAACGGGGGCTTCGAAACCGACTTGCAGACCAATGGTTCCGTAGGCGTGACCTATCATTTTCAGGGACTGAAAGGGTCACTCGCGGACTATGAGTTCGTCTATGTCGCTCCCACATTGATTGTGGATGTCCCGATCAAGATTCGGCTGGAAGGGATTCGGCCGCCAGTGGCCTCGAAGTGACATCATCGTAGGCGAGCGTCCGGCGTAAGCCGGATGGTTGTTGGCGACTATCAAGCAACAACACAGCATCCATCTCCACGGTCGGCCAGGCGAGCCGGGCGGAGTAAGCCCCCGGATTCTTCGTTCCTGACGGTTGCAGACTTAATTTAAGAAGGATCCCGCGGCTTACCGGGCTGTTGATTTAATCGGCATGTAAACATAATTGCAGTGTGCTTGATGTGAACGGTGATCCGGTTTAAGCGTTCAAACCTATGTTCAACGGGTAGCAACTGCCGCGAAAACGAAAATACGCGATTGGGACTTGATTAAATCAACTAGCCGTTACGCCGCCGGGCTCGCCTGATTTCTGGTGCAGTAGGCGTGTCCAGTTGCTTGAAAGTCGCCAACAACCATCCGGCTTACGCCGGACGCTCGCCTGGGTACTCTTCTACGAAGAGCTCAAACAGGATCCCCCATCCAAAGCTTCAAATAACTCTCATACCGCGTAATCGCAATCAAATCGTTATCCACCGCCTGCTTTACACGGCAACCCGACTCATGCGTGTGCGAGCAACTGGGAAACTTGCAGCTTGAGAGATACGGCCGGAACTCGCGAAAGTAACCGGCAAGATCATCGCGGTTGATGTCGCACAGTTCGAACTGCCGCACGCCGGGTGTATCGACGACCCAGCCGCCGAAGTCGAGCTCCAGCAAGGTCGCATTAGTGGTAGTGTGCCGCCCCTTCCGTGACTCTTCGGTGATCTCGCCAGTGGCCAGCCTCAGACCAGGTTGCACCGAATTCAACAGCGTTGATTTGCCGACACCGCTCTGGCCGGTCACCACCGTTTCTCGATCACGCAGCATCCGTCGCAGACGGCGAATTCCTCGATCGTCCGGAACGCTGCAGAGGATCATGTCGTAGCCCAGTTGGCTGTAGAGCCCGACGAAAGGCTGCAATCGCACCGGGTTCACCAAGTCGACCTTGTTCACACAGATGACCGGACGAATGCCGCCGAGTTCCGCGCTGATCAGATAGCGGTCGATCAGATTCGGCTTGAACTGCGGATCTGCGGCCGCAACGACGATCAGCACTTGATCGACATTCGCCACCAGCAGATGTTCGCCGCGCCGCGTCTTGCGGGACAGAGTCCCCTGCCGGCTGTTGACCCGTTCAATAACCCCCTGCGATTCCACTCCGGGTGTGATCACGACTTGATCGCCAACCACGACGACATTGCGTTCTTCGCGAGCCAGCGTCTTCACGACCCGGCGGACTCCGCAATCAAATCGTCGACGATCGGCTACTTGAACGAGAAAACTGGTGCCACGATTGGCGACGACCCGGCCTTCAAGTGTGGTGGTCTCATCGATGGCTCGCATCAGATGGCCATCAGCGTCCTCTTCCACTCCGACAATCGTCCGATAGCGAGACAACTCGCCCTTGCCGGAAACTCGTTCGCTGGTGGGAGCATCGTTGGCTTCCAGGCCCCGGGTGCGCACTTGATGCGTCAGATCGGGTACGGAGGGCGCGTGACCACGATTCTTGCGGAATTGAACTCGGGCTTTTTTCTTCTTGGCCAAATCAGATTACCAGGGGCATCAAACAAACGGGAGCTGACACGTGCGAACAACACGATAATAAGCGAAACGCCCGGCGACCGCGAGATGCGGTGCCGGGCGTTGTGATTTCAGTGAGGCGACGCCGCACCGTAGCCCGACTCTCCGAGTCGGGTGCTCCTCGTTTCGGACGACCCGACTCAGAGAGTCGGGCTACTTCTACGGCAGCAGATCTTTCACGGTATCGCGTTCGGTCTTCAATTCGTTCACCGTGATGTCGATCTTCCCTTGGGCAAACTCATTGATTTCCAGATCCGGAACGATCTTCCACTTAAGGCCATCGGTCGTCAGCGGGAAGCCGCTGATCAGACCCGCTTCAACACCATAGCTGCCATCGCTGCAGACCGCGGCACTGAAGCAATGTCCGACCGGGGTGGGGCGGATGATGCTCTTAATCGTATCCAGGGCGGCATTGGCAGCCGAAGCAGCGCTGCTGGCACCACGCGCCTTGATGACTGCAGCACCACGCTGTTGAACGGTCGAGATGAACTCACCCTTCAGCCACGCTTCGTCTTTAATCGTCTGCGTCGCCGGACGACCGTTGATTTTGGCGTTGTAGAAGTCGGGATACTGGGTCGCACTGTGATTGCCCCAGATGCCCACGTGTTGCACGGCGGCATTGGCAACGCCGGCCTTCTGGGCAAGTTGCGATACGGCGCGATTCTCGTCGAGACGCGTCATCGCGAACCAGCGATCAGACGGGACCTCAGGAGCGTTCCGCATCGCAATCAAGCAATTCGTATTACACGGATTGCCGACAACGAGGACTCGCACGTCGTCCGCGGCAGCCGATTGGATGGCCTTGCCGGTATTGGTGAAGATCGGGCCGTTGATGCGGATCAGGTCGGCTCGTTCCATCCCTTGCTTGCGCGGCACGCTACCGACGCAGATGACGAAGTTACAATCCTTGAAGCCGACATCGAGATGATCGCTGTCAGCTTTCACGACGCCGTGCAGGGTCGGGAAGGCACAGTCATCCAGTTCCATGTGCACGCCATCCAAAGCCGCCATCACCGGCGGGACTTCGACGAGATGCAAAATGACGGGCTGATTCGGCCCGAAGATTTCACCCGACGCCAGACGGAAAATCATGGCGTAACCAATTTGTCCGGCTGAGCCGGTAATCGCAACACGGATGGGGGCAGTCATGATCTACAGCAATTCCCGAGAAAATCATGTCGATTGAAAGGACACACGCCGCTAAGAATAACGGCCGAAAAATGGCTCCGCAATGATGCCCTGAAAAACTTGCGGGATTGTTATTTGAACTCAGGAGAAACTCGCAAGTCATGTTCGCTGCAGCAAGTTAAGTTCACCCAACTTCACTTAAAGTTCTCATGTGTGGGAACCACTCACGAGGGACTTCTTGGATGTGGGAAATCGATCAGACAAATTCATTTGAAGGTTGTCAGTTCGCCGAAGGGATGACACAATTCCGAAGGATCCAGGGCGGACAAGCTCCGTTCGGACATTCTCTTTGAGCACCCATACCGGTATCCATAGCAGAATTTCAATCGCCACTTTATGCTGTGGCGCTTGATAGTCCGATCTTGTTTGCCTTGTTCCCAGTGTTGTAAGTTTTCCTACGTCCGGCATCCGCCGAGACGGATTTGATTGTCGCAATAGCGGGTTTGCCATGTCGACTGACTCCGGCGGTGGTGCTCCTCAGAAAAAGCTCACGACGGCGGAAATTCTCGCGAAAGCACGGGCCGAAAAGGCTGCTGCTGCCGCGGCCGCCGCTTCGGAAGCTCCGGTTGCGCCTGCCGAACCGGCAGCCCCCGCGGCCCCGCCGCCTGCAGCCGCACCGGCTCCCGCCACTGCTGGTGGTGCTCCCAAATCAACGGCTGAGATTCTGGCCGCAGCGCGAGCTGCCAAGGCCGGCGCTGCCGCACCCGCGGCACCCGCCGCCGGTGGTGCCCCGAAGTCTACGGCCGATATCCTGGCTGCCGCACGAGCTGCCAAAGCCGGCGCCGCGGCACCTGCTGCCACACCGGCCGCAGCGGCAGCGACTCCGGTTGCCGCCGCTCCCGCTGCGAAGCCTGCAGCAGCCACAGGCCCGAAACCATCTGTCGCCGAAATGCTGGCAGCCGTCCGCAGCGGTCAATCCGCAGCCGCGGCTGGAACGCCTGCGGCCGCACCTGCTGCCGCGGTGAAAGCATCCGCCCCACCGATGCCGGTCAAGCCAGCCCCGCCGGCTGCCAAGAAAGCCGCTGAACCGGCCACTCGTCGCGATTTTCTGTCCGCTGGATTGGCAGTCGCGTTGTCTCCGTTCTGGGTCGCGTGGGCCTCGTTCGCCACAGCTTCGGCTGCATTCGGGCTGGCTTGCTTGCGATTCATGCTCCCCAATGTGTTGACCGAGCCGCCCTCAAAGTTCAAAGTTGGTCCGCCGGCAGATTTCGACCTGGGTACCGTTTCTGAGAAATTCAAAGCTCAGTTCGGCATCTGGATCGTGCATACGGATAAGTATCAGGGCAAGAACCTGATTTATGCCCTGTCAACCGTTTGTACCCATCTGGGTTGTACTCCCAGTTGGCTGGATGGCGAGCAAAAATACAAATGTCCGTGCCACGGCTCGGGTTTCTATATCAACGGGATCAACTTTGAAGGTCCCGCACCGCGGCCGCTCGAACGAGTTGGTCTGCGGCTGGCAGAAGATGGAATGCTCGAAGTCGACAAGAGCCTGAAGTTCCAGGAAGAAATGGGACAGTGGGCAGACCCGGCTTCGTTCGTGGAAATTGGTTAGTATTCGGTGGCCGTCGGGTGAGTCTGTACGGTGAGCACCGTATGGTGAACACGGTACTGTGTATTCCCGGGCGTGTTTCACGACAGATGATTAGAGCGACCCCGGTCGCATGAGGATGACGCATGGCCTCGGTAGGCGACTACATTCGCGGTTCGCAGATCTGGAAGAGTATCTTCCGGCACCCAGCGCCGATTGACCGTCGGAACCGCATCGTTGTAATGCTGACGAACTTTTTCCTGCACTTGCATCCGGTCTCGATCAAGCAGCAGGGAATTGCCCTCTCCTATACATGGTGCATGGGCGGCATCACGTTCTTCCTGTTCCTCGCGGAAACAGTGACCGGCGTGCTGCTGATGTTCTACTACCGTCCCACGCTCGAACACGCCTTCAACGACATTCTGGCGTTGCGTGATGTGACGACACTGGGCGTAATGCGTGAAATGCACCGCTGGGGTGCACATGCGATGGTGATCACCGTGTGGCTGCATATGTACCGAGTGTTCCTCACGGGCAGTTACAAGCCGCCGCGTGAGTTCAACTGGGTTGTCGGTGTGCTGTTGCTTGTGCTGACGTTGCTCTTGTCCTTCACCGGCTATCTGCTGCCGTGGGATCAATTGGCAATTTGGGCTATCACCGTCGGTTCGAATATGGCTCGTGCCACCCCGTTCCTGGGTCATGAAGGCCCGGGTTTCCAACTGTTGAATATTGGTGGTTTCGATTTGATTACTAACGCCAGCGATGCCCGCTTCATCCTGTTGGGTGGCCGGTTCGTCGGCGAAATGACGTTGAATCGCTTCTACATTCTCCACTGCGTAGCCATTCCGCTCGTCGTGGCATTGCTGATTGCAATCCACTTCTGGCGTATCCGCAAAGACGGTGGTATCAGCCAGCCCTTGTAGTCCGAAGTGGCAGCGAGAGCCAGTGAGTGAAGTCAGTTGTGAGCGGCGTGATTGCACGACCTGTTTTGAAATTGAACCTGACGAAGTGAAGCGGCGACTTCACGGTGGTATTCGGAATGACACATAACCCAGACCTGACGTCCAGCGTGATCTTCGGCCTCGGATGGCTGTACCTGCTGCTGTCGTTGATGAACATCTGGTGGACGGCTCGGATCATGAAAACTGATCCGCACCGCGATCGCGAAGCCGCCTTGTGGGGCGCATACAGCGGCCTGCTGTTTATGGCCGCGCTGGCGCACTTGACCGGTTCGTCATCACCGCAACATTTCCATATCCGGATGCCGAATTTCATCAAGGAATTCATCGATCTGGGTGCGGCTCCCGTCCCCTACTTCACCTTGACGATGGTGTTGTTTATCGGTGTGGTGGTCCTGCGAAAGTGGTTCGTCAAAGAAACTGTTGGTTGGGTGCTGTTGAACCTGTCGGTTCTATTCCTCACCCTCAGCATGACTGACTACGATTTCCGGCAGATTGTTGGTAAGCCCGACAACGTGCCGATCGTGTCGATGTTGTTCATCGTCGGTTTCTTTACCTGGCTGTACTTCAAACGCGCTGTCGACAACGACGAACGCCGCGCCGCTGGCCGGCCTTTGTTCGAGCAGGAGAAGAACGACAAAATCCTGGTCTGGCCGGATCTCGTCTACTCCGAATTAATCTGCATGGTGGTGACGACTGTTGTGCTGGTGGCTTGGGCATTGCTGTTGCCTGCTCCTCTCGAAGAGCCTGCTTCGTCCGCACAAACGCCGAATCCGTCCAAGGCCCCCTGGTACTTCCTCGGTCTGCAGGAAATGCTGGTGTACTTCGATCCGTGGATGGCGGGTGTGGTCCTGCCGAGCATGATTCTGGTCGGCTTGATGGCGATTCCCTACATCGACTTCAACAAGCTGGGGAACGGTTACTACACCTTCAACGAACGCAAGTTTGCAATTCTGACGTTCATGTTCGGCTTCCTGCCGCTGTGGGTTGGAATGATCATCCTCGGAACATTCCTGCGAGGTCCCAACTGGAACTTCTTCGGAATCTATGAGCCTTGGGATGCTCACAAGCTGGAAGTGCTAAATAACGTCAACCTGTCGGAATACTTCTGGATCTACTGGCTGCAGGCCAGAATCCCCACCGCTCCGGCGGGTGCAGACGAATTCACCAAGATTATCTATATTCTGCAACGTGAATGGCTGGGGCTGTTGCTCTGTCTGTTCTATCTGGCTGTCGTCCCGTTCCTGCTCGCGGCGACGATCTTCCGATCGTTCGCGGTCAAGATGGGCTTCATCCGATTTATTGTGTTCAGCAACCTGTTGCTGTTCATGGCTTCGCTGCCCATCAAGATGGTGCTGCGGTGGTCATTCAGCTTGAAATACATTGTCGGCATCCCCGAATGGTTCTTTAATATTTGAGACGTCTAGTCTGCTGAGTGACCACCAGAGGGAATGACTCTGGCCCATTGACAAGACCTGGCAACACGACCCGACTCAATTACGGTGAGCCCCGCCTCACCGGAAAGACGCCTTACAAGGCCCAACGATATGCCCGCCACGGAAGAATATTGGTACGACCTGCAAACGACACACAAGGTGTTCGCGTGGAGTTCGGTCGCATTGCTCGCAGTCACCATTTGGATGATGGCCGCCGATCATGAGGACGAATGGCGCGTCTATCAGAACAAGTTCCAGAAGCTTCAAGCCAAAAAGCTTGAGGACAAGGAAAAGCAGATCGTCACGCCCGAGTACAACTCGCAGGTTGCTGAATTTGATAAGAAGATTAAAGAGGCCGAGGCGAACCTCCAGAAGGTCAGCGCTGCTCGTGCTCGAGTGAATGCCGTACTGGCCAAAGTGCTGGGCGACTTCGCCCGCGCCGATTTGGAGACGAAGACTTCCAAGGCACAGCAGGGCGTGGATCGCGCCAATTACGACTTGGCCGTGCGCGACAACAAGTCGCAAGCGGAAATGGATCGCCTCAAGCGAATTTTCGATAAAACGACCGAAAAAGTCGGCAAGTTCGAACTGAATCTCCAACGCGTGACGGCTCGTCGCGACGCGCTGCAAAAACGTGATAAAGTCGCCTATCAGCAGACGGTCACTGACGAACCAGACGAGAAGCTACGCAAGCAGCAACAGGCTGACTTGGACGCGATGGATTTGGACGAGGTCAAAGCACTCGAAGCGAATGAACTCAAGGTGCAGACTGACCTGAAGAAGCTGAAGAATGCTTTCCAGCAGACTCATAAGGCTCTCGACAAACTCAAGCCTGACTCGGCGCTGTCCAGTTGGAAGCGTTGGTCCATGGAACTGCCGATCATCGACGGGTTTAACTCGCCGATTCGGATTCAGCAGGACTGGTTGCCCAACCTGACGATCAACTACGGCGGCATGAAGGATGTGGCACGGTTCGATCGTTGCCGCACTTGCCATCAGGGCATCGACATGACCGAGAGTGGCGGCGTGCCCGCTTTCCCGGCTGACAAGTACCCGCAGCCCTACTCAACCCATCCGCGAACTGACGTCTATTTGACCGCCACCAGCCCGCATCCTGTCGGCAAATTCGGCTGCACGATCTGCCACGAAGGGCAGGGCTCGGGCACGAGTTTTCAGAATGCCTCGCACACGCCGAATTCGCCGGACATCGCTCACACATGGGAGCACGACCACAAGTGGTCTCATAACCACTTCTGGGAATTTCCCATGTCGCCCGAACGGTTCACTGAATCGGGTTGCATCAAGTGTCATCACAGCGTCGTCGAGTTGGGAGTCAATCCGAAGTTCGGTGCCACGGCCCCGAAGGTGTTCGAAGGCTACAACATTGTTCGTCAGTACGGCTGCTTCGGTTGCCATGAAATCAACGGCTTCGATGGCGTGAAGCCGATCGGACCTGATCTGCGACTGGAACCAAGTCCTGAAGAAGCAGAGAAACTGAAGAACGATCCCTCGGCTCGCCCGGGTGAAATGCGGAAAGTGGGACCGTCGCTGGCTCATATCGGCCAGAAGACCACTGCCGACTGGACCGAGAACTGGACGTTGGATCCGCAAAAGTTCCGTCCTGAAACACGCATGCCCAAGTTCTTCCATCTGGAAGGGCAAATTGATGCTCATGATGCCAAGCTGACGCCAGTCGAGATCAATTCGCTGGTCCACTACTTGTTCGACAAGTCCACATCAATCGATTTGTTGACGCCGGCCAAAGACTACAAGGCCGATGCGGAACGCGGTAAGACGCTGTTCTCACAACGAGGCTGTCTGTCGTGTCACTCGCACAATGACTTCCCGGGGATCAAGGAAGACTTCGGTCCGAACCTGAGCCGCGTCCACGAGAAGCTGCTCCCGGGCGACAAGGGCCGCGATTGGCTCTACACCTGGGTTCGCAATCCTCATTTGCACCATCCGCGATCGAAGATGCCGAACCTGTACCTCGAAACTTACGAGGAAGCCGGCAAGACAATCGATCCCGCAGCCGACATCACCGCCTATTTGCTGTCGAAGGGGCCCGGTAAGTTCGAGGCTCTCGCCAAGGACAGCAGCGGTTTGAATGAACTGGCCGCGTTGTATCTGTCCAAGGTTCTGACCGCGGAGCAAGTCCACCACGTGATGACTCAGGGCTTCTACCCCGAGACCAATAAAGACCTGATCAAGGGCGACGAAATTGAGCTCTACACTGGCAAGCCCGGTGAAGGCCAGAAGTTGACCGAGAAGCAGATGCTGAATTACATCGGTCGTCGTACGATTTCCCGCTATGGCTGCTATGGCTGCCACGAAATCGCCGGCTTCGAAAAGGCACGTCCGATCGGAACGGCCCTGCAGAACTGGGGCCGTAAGGGTAAGAACAAACTCGCCGTTGAGCATATTCACGAGTACCTGCACCATCACGGTGAACCGGACGGCAGCAGCACGCATGATCGAGCCGAGCACACGTTGGAACTCGCCATCAGCGGCGGTTTCAGTGACCCGGCTGTTGAGAAACGGGAAACCACCCACGCCTACTTCTACGAGCAAATCGCTCACGGTGAACGACCGGGCTTCCTGTGGCAGAAACTGCGGGCTCCTCGTAGCTACGACTATAAGAAGATCGAAACCAAGGGCTATGACGAACGCCTGAGGATGCCGAAGTTCCCGTTCAATGACGACCAGATTGAAGCCGTTTCGACGTTCATCCTGGGTCTCGTTGCCGAACCGCCGTCCGAGAAATATTTGTATAAGCCGACCGGTCCTGCCAAGGATCGGATTGAAGGCGAGAAGCTGATCACGAAGTTCAACTGCACCGGCTGCCATATCCTGGAATTGCCGGAGGTGAAGTACGGGGTCGATGTGACCACGATTGACGGACACCAACTCGCCCCAGCCGAATTCCAAGAGGGACTCGACCTGCTGTTGAAGTTGAAGCCGCCACGTGAAGCCAAGACCGGCAAGACGTTCACGACGGAAGACAAGAAGGAGCTGCCTGTCATCAGCTTCCGCGGGTTGCTGTATCAGGCCGCCGATCCAGAAGCCGATAAGGCCGATCGCGAATATGCTTACGACCTGTGGGAAACGCTGAAGATTGGCGAAAAGCTGCTGGTCCCTGGATCACGCATGCTGGTTCCGGAAGCCAACCGAGTCAGCTTCACCCCCGCCCGCGGTGGCGAGTTTGCCGAGTGGTTGGTGGAAGCCATCATGAAGGCGAGCAAGGAGCCCAATCGCTCGCAGGCTTGGCAGGCATCGCCCCCGCCACTGTACCTCGAAGGTATCAAGGTTCAGACGCCGTGGTTGTACGACTTCCTGAAGAATCCGATCAAGCTACGTCACACGACTGTCCTGCGAATGCCGCAGTTCAACATGAGCGACGCTGAAGCGATGTCCCTGGCGAATTACTTCGCCTCGGTCGATGGAGCCGAGTACCCGTACCAGAACGTACCGCAACGTGATGCGACGTACCTGGCTGCCAAGGAACATGCCCATCCGAAGTATCTGCCCGATGGCTGGCAGATGTTTAAGGCGTGCGTGCAATGTCATGCTGTCGGTGGGCTGGAGTATCAGGCCTCGGATCCTAAGAAGGATATTCGCGGCCCGAATCTGGTCAACGTAGCAGACCGTCTGCGACCTGAATGGACCATGCTCTGGTTGTACAAGCCAGCTTGGATTACGCCCTACACATCAATGCCGGCCGTGTTTGATCGGGCCAGCAAGAAGTACGAAGAGTTGTTTAGCGGTGACGGTGTTCAACAGGCGACCTCTCTGCGAGATGCCCTGATGAACTATCACCGGTTGACCGAAACCGAAGCGAAGTTGACTCGACCTGCCCCAGCGCCCGCCGCTGCTGAAGCGGCCAAGCCGGGAGAGGCAAAATAATGAACACGATGAATATCGCAAAGAAGCATTACGGCTGGTTGGCACTGACTGGTCTGGCCATCAGTGGCTGTGGCTTTTCAAACCTGCCACCCGTGACCGTCACGATCAAGCCGGCTGAAGAAGGCGCTGCGGTCGCCGCGGCTGCACCCGGAGAAACTCCGGCGGCCGCCACGGCCGAAACTCCGGCGGCCGCGGGTGGAACCGGCGACCTGGTTGGAAAAGTGGTCTTCGACGGAACGCCTCCCAAGCTGACGCCATTGATCGAAATGGGTGCGGACGTCAAAGATAAGGCCGTCTGTAGTGCCATGACGGTCCCCGACGAATCTTTGATGGTCGACCCAGCCACGAAGGGCATTCAGAACGTCTTCGTGTTCTTCGAGAAAGCACCTGCCGGGGCGGCACCGATCGCTGCTCCGGACAAGCAGATCTTCGACCAGGTTGGTTGTAAGTTCATTCCGCACGGCATGATCATCCGGACGAAGAAGCCGCTGATGGTCTTGAGCGACGATGCGGTGGGACACAACACCCACACTTATCCTGGCCGTAATTCGGGTTTCAACGGGGCTATCGGTGCTAAGGAACGAACTGGCGTCGCGATTACCTACGCCCAATCGGAACGTGAGCCTTTCTCCGTCAAATGTGACGTCCATCCGTGGATGAGTGCCTATCACTTGCCACTCGATCACGGATACGCGGCCGTCACGGACGCAGAGGGTAAGTTTGTGATCAAGGGGCTTCCGGCTGGTTCGCATCAGCTCAAAGTTTGGCACGAGAGTGGCAAACTGCTGGAGCGCGGCTATAAAGTGACGATCAAGGCGGGCGAGAATCCGCTCGAATTGAAATACGCTGCCGCCAAGTTTGGCAAATAGTTTTTCGGGTCGTATTTTTGAAGTGCAATACCGGCCGTCCAGCGGCCTTTGTAGTAATACTGGCCGTTGATCGGCCTTTGGTCTCCCGTCCGACAGAACTCATCCCGGTCTGCCTACAGCAGCTTGGATGACAATGCCATACGATCGAGGATGACTCGGAGGGTCTGCCCGTGAGAGTCGGTGTAATTCTGACAGTCGTGATTACCGCCGCCAGCCTGGCTGGTTGCAGCGGTCCGGAAGCGAAATTCGTACTCGGCAAAGAGACGGAATCGCTGATCAAGGAAGCTCGCAAGCCAATCGAGAAGGCTCTCACCGAGCACTTCGGGACGCCGCAGAAGCTCGTCGGTTGGGAAAAGCTGCCCATCGACTACGGCAAGGCCGAGAAGGCCGATGGCAAACCCGAGACGGACAAGGTTGCTTCAGAATATGCGCAATTGGCGAAGATCGATCAATATTCTGCGAGCCATGAAACTGCAGGCTGGCAATTGATCGATGGCCGTAACCTTTACATGCGACACTGCCTGCACTGCCATGGTGTCAGCGGTGATGGAAATGGTCCGACGGCCCCCTATCTGAATCCGCGTCCTCGCGATTACCGTCGTGGCGAATTCAAATTCACCTCGACCGCGGTCGGTGTGAAGGCTCGCCGTGACGATCTGCATCTCGTGTTGCAGAACGGTATTCCTGGTACCAGCATGCCTTCGTTCGCGCTGCTCAAGCCGAATGAATTGACGGCGTTGGTCGAGTATGTTCGCTGGCTGGCCATGCGAGGTGAATTCGAACGGCGACTGGTCGCCGAGTTGTCGTCCGACTACTCGACTAAGGCCGTGGCGGATCGTACCAAGACTGAAAAACGTAGCGACATCATCGACACGTTCAATAAGTTGATGGCTTCGACGAAAGATACGCCATCGGAATTCTCCGGTACCCTGAAAGATGTCGGCGACAACCTGGCCGCCGACTGGACTGCGGCTGAAGACGAGGCCAATCTGATCGTTCCGAAACATCCGCGAACCTTACCCAGTGCCGATCCAAAGTCCGTGGCCCGTGGCCGGGCTTTGTATATGTCTGAGAAGCTGAAGTGCTACACCTGCCATGGCCTCGCTGCCAAGGGTGACGGGACTTCCACCGTGGATTACTGGGCTATTCCTGGCTCCAGCCCCGAGAAGAAGTTCGAAGCACGCGGACTGCACGACAACTGGGGAAATCCCATCAAGCCGCGTAATTTGACATTGGGGCAGTATCGTGGCGGACGCCGCCCGATTGACCTCTATCGCCGGATTTACGCGGGCATCAAGGGCACTCAAATGGCCGGTTTTGCCACTGCGTTACGCGATGCCAAGGATGAAAAGGGCAATGCCCTGAATGACGATCAGGTCAACGAACGGATGGACGGGCACATCTGGGATATTGTGAACTACATCCTGGCCGTACCGTATCAACAACAGACAATCGAGCCGCTGCTGCCCATGACGGCAGCAGCCACACCGGCTCCCGCTCCAGCAAAGTAAACACGCTACAGTAAACATGCTGAGCCCTTGCAGTCCCCGACGGTTCGGATGACTGGAAAACTCAGGAACCCATATTTGAATTCGACGAACGAAAAGTTGCTCAGTGCGACACGCGTGACCGGCAATTGCCGGCATGCAATATCACTGAGACCTTGTTTTGATTGTCCCTTCCAGGGAGATTTCTCGTGCGCAGGTTTTGGCCGCTATTCTTTCTCGCCTGGCCGATCATCGCGATCGTCTGGAGCTGGCTGGCACCGTACTACGGGTGGTGGTTCCATAAGCCGGCTCAGTCGCCGCTCGGGCAGGAAATCGACAACCTGTTCTATCTGATCCTCATAATCGTGACGACGGTCTTCGTCGGCGTGAACATGGCTCTCGTTTACGTACTTTGGAAGTTCTCGAGTACGACTCCCGGAGAGAAGGGAACCTTTACTCACGGCAGCCACATTCTGGAAATGGTGTGGACGGTTACGCCGGCTGGCGTGCTGCTGTTCATCTCGCTCTATCAGATGGATGTGTGGGCTCGGTTCCGCATGGTGCAGACGTTTGACAAGCAAGCTCTCGCCCATCCCCTGGCTGAAGTGACAGCCCGTCAGTTCGAATGGCGCATCCGCTATCCAGCCCCCGGCCGCAACTTCAAGAACAAGGCCGAAATCGACGAGTGGCTGAAGCATCCGTCTCCCGATGACGTCTACACGGTCAATGACTTGCACTGTCCGGCGAATAAGAAGGTCCTGATTCATCTCCGGACCGAAGACGTGCTGCACTCGTTCTTCATTCCCGATCTGCGAGTGAAACAGGACGCGGTCCCCGGCTTGGTGATCCCGGTCTGGTTCGAAGCGTCAAAACGCAATCAGTACGACTTGATCTGCGCCGAGTTGTGTGGCTGGGGCCACTATAAGATGAAGGGCCGTATTTCGGCCGAATCGGAAGCAGACTTTGCTAAATACCTGCACGCGTTGGCTCAGCGTCAAGCTGATGACGGCGTGCCCGCAAAAGTTGAAACGAAGGAAGGAGAGGGGCACTAATGAGCACTCTCGATCAAACCGCACATAGCTCGCACGATCACGATGACCACGGTCATGGTGGACACCATTATCATCAGCCCAGCACCGGGGAAATCCTGGGTGCGATGCTGACGTTTTCGCGCGATCACAAGATCATCGGACTCCAGTTCCTCTTCACGACCCTCATCATGTTGATGGTTGGTGGAGCATTGGCTCTCGGGGTTCGCTGGCAGTTGGCTTTCCCCTTCCAGCGGATGCCAATCCTGGGAGATCTGTTCTTCGGTAGCCAGGGTGGTGTGATTGCCCCTGAAACTTACACGATGCTGTTCACGATGCATGCCACCGTGATGATCTTCCTCGTCATCATCCCAATTCTGGCGGGTGCCTTCGGCAACTTCCTGATTCCATTGATGATCGGGGCGGATGATATGGCCTTCCCGTTGCTGAATGCACTCAGCTACTGGGCCATGTTGCCAGCCATCTTCTTCTTCGGGCTGAGCTTCTTCTACGGTGGTGGACCGGCAGGTGGCTGGACGTCATATCCAACGTTAAGTGCGCTCCAAACTGCAGCGCCGGGATCCGGAGCAGCGCAGACGTGTTGGCTATTGGCCGTAACGTTGGTCGGTGTCTCTTCAATGATGGGCTCGGTCAATTACATGACAACCATCATCAATATGCGGGCTCCTGGAATGACCTTGTTCCGGATGCCGTTGACGATCTGGGCGATGTTTATCACCGCCATTCTGCAGGCGTTCGCTCTGCCCGTGTTGACTGCTGCCGGCTTCATGTTGCTTTCTGATCGTTCCTTTGGGACCTGCTTCTTCGTCCCGGCGGGAATCGTTGTGAATAACGCCGCACCGACTGTCGGTGGCGGTCAGACGCTGTTGTGGCAGCACCTCTTCTGGTTCTACTCGCACCCGGCTGTGTACATCATGCTGTTGCCAGCGATGGGCATGGTTTCTGATGTGATGTCGTGTATGGCGCGGAAGCCGATCTTCGGTTACAAGCCAATGGTCTACTCGCTGGCTGCGATCGCTGGACTGGGCTTCATCGTATGGGGACACCACATGTTTACGAGCGGTATGAATCCCGCTCTGGGCATGTCGTTCATGGTCTCCACGATGATGATTGCTCTGCCGTCGGCCGTGAAGACGTTCAACTGGCTCGGCACCCTGTGGGGCGGCCGGATTCAGTTCAATACTCCGATGCTGAACGCGATCGCGTTTATCTCGATGTTCGTAGTGGGTGGCCTGAGCGGTATCTTCATGGCCGCCGTGCCGGTCGATATCTACTTCCATGACACCTACTTCATCGTCGCCCACTTCCACTATGTGTTGTTCGGTTCGACGTTGTTCGGTGTGTTCGCGGGAATCACCTTCTGGTTCCCGAAGATGTTCGGCCGGATGATGAATGAGACGCTGGGCAAGATCCACTTCGTCATCACTTTCATCGCCTTCAACGGGGCCTTCTTCCCGATGCACTTGTTGGGCATCGCCGCCTTCCCGCGACGTCTGGCCGACCCGTACCACTACCCGTCCCTCGAGCACCTGCTGTCGTTGAATCAGTTCATCACGATCAGTGCGATCGTCATGGGCTTCGCTCAGTTCATCCTGTTGTTCAACTTCTTCAGCAGCATCTTCATCGGTAAGAAGTGCGGCCGGAATCCCTGGAATGCCAACGGTCTGGAATGGTCGGCTCCGTCGCCCCCGGGACATGGCAACTTCGAATCGCTGCCGGTCATTTACCGTGGTCCATATGAGTACTCCTCGCCGTTGACTGAAAAGGATTACCTCATGCAGACCGAATATATTCCGAAGTCCAGTCAAGCGGCAGTCGCCCCCACAGGGCATTAATTGCGGCTGATCTTAACTAACACTGTAGGCCGGACAATCCTGTCCGGCTCCTAAATGAATACGAAGAAGACGGACAAGAGTGTCCGTACTCGTTGAAGACGAAGTCCTCACCAAAGTTTTGATCGTTCTGTAACATGACACCGCGCTACCAACCCTGGTTACACCGTTTTGCCGTCCTGACGGCTACGGTTGCGCTCTTGTTACCGATCACGGTCGGAGCGTTGGTAACGACCCATGACGCCGGGATGGCGTTTCGTGATTGGCCATCATCTGATGGCCACAACATGATCCTCTATCCCTGGCTGCAATCGGTCGGCGACAAGTTCCTCGAACATGGTCATCGCCTGGCAGGAATGCTGGTCGGGGTGATCAGTATTGGATTGGCCGCCGCCCTGTGGTTTGGAGAATCGCGACGCTGGGTGCGATATCTGGGGGTGGCCGTCCTGTTGAGCGTCATCGGTCAAGGCTTGCTGGGTGGTCGACGGGTTGTCGTGGATGCCCGGGGCTTGGCGATGATTCACGGATTGTTTGCCTCTTGGGTGTTTGCGTTGATGTCCACTGTCGCTGTGGTGACGAGCCGCAGTTGGTTCGAGTCTGATAAGTTTAAGACGGACGACTGGAACCTCGGGACTGGCATCAGTGCGGTGACTGCGGTGATCACGATTCAGTTGCAGTTTATTTTGGGTGGATTGTTGCGGCATCTCGGATTGGCCGTTTACGAACATATTGGATTCGCGATGCTGGTGATGCTGGCCGCGATGTGGCTCTGGGTCGGTGCCTACACGAGTGGCGTGACCTGGCTGCGTCGCAATGCCTGGGCATTGATCGGCTGCGTGCTGTTGCAGATTTGCCTGGGAGTGGCGACCTTCGTCGCCAAATACGGGTTTGGAGATTACGTGGCGCAGCAAGGTTCACCGCTGCAGATCTGGTCTCGCACCGGCCATACCGTCCTGGGAATGCTTGTCTGGATGCTGTCGGTCGTCTACCTGGTCCGTGTCATACGGATCATGTGGCTGCGACATCAACCGCGCGGCAGTTCTCAAGCGGTGCCGAACTCGGGCGCCTTGGCGACGGGGGGGACACGATGAGCCTCGCCTCAACGACCAAACCAACTGCTACGCGTGACGTGGGCTTCTTGCCGAACACTTCGGTGAGCAGCAAGCTGTGGAGCCGGGTGGCCGATTACATTGAATTGACCAAGCCGAAGATCGCAGTGCTGGCCCTGATCACGGTGAGTCTGGGTTTCGCACTGTCCGCGGCTGAATCGGGTCTGCATGCCAATTGGTGGGGCCTGCTCGGGAATGCGATGTTCGGAATCGGGCTGGTGGCCGCGTCCTCCAGTGCCTGGAATCAGTTGATTGAGCATCGCATCGATGGGCGGATGTTGAGAACCTGCCGTCGACCTTTACCCGCTGGCCGATTGGCCCGCTGGGAAGTGGCGACTTTTGGAACGATCACTGCCGTGGTGGGTCTCGTGTGGCTGGCCTGCTTCGTCAACGCTCTGACTTGTGGATTGGCGGCTCTGACTTTGGTTCTCTATGCGGGTGTTTACACTCCGCTGAAGCGATACACGGTCTTGAATACGGTTGTGGGAGCGATCCCCGGAGCCTTACCTCCGGTCCTGGGTTGGACGGCAGCCGGGGGAAGTCTGAACGCTGGAGCGTTCGCGCTGTTCGCGATCTTGTTCTTGTGGCAGTTTCCGCACTTTATGGCGATCGCCTGGCTGTATCGGCAAGACTATGCGGATGGTGGCTTGAAGATGATTCCGGTTACCGATCCGACCGGTCTGAAGACGGGTTTGACGGCGATCGGATATTCCCTGGCCTTGCTGCCGGTGAGCTGGCTGCCGGCTCAGTGGGGTTTGGCGGGCATCGGTTATTGCGGAGCCGCGACGATCCTGGGGATCTGGTACTTTGTGGCTTCGGTGCAGTTCTTGAGACTTAAAACGGTCCCAGCCGCCCGACGGCTGCTGTGGACGTCTTTAATATACTTGCCCGCTTTGCTGGGGGCATTGGTTTGGGATCGATACCAACTGTTGTCTTGAAATTTTGAGCGGCACTCCGCGGCACTGGGCCTGGTGGCTGATTTGCCGAGGACCGTTTTCCAGGTGAGCCATTTTCTGGCTGATAGATACGTGACATGACACACGCAACGACTACAACTGCTGCCAAAACTCCCCTGCGGATGGGTGTGGCAATTCCGAATGGCAAGCTGGGCATGTGGCTGTTCCTGGGAACAGAAATCATGTTCTTCACGGCCTTCATCGGGACGTACATCGTCTGCCGCCTGGGTTCGCCCGGCTGGCCGACCGATACCAACGTCACCCACATCAAGATCTTCTGGGGTGGCTTGAATACGTTCGTGCTGATTCTCTCCAGCTACTTTGTGGTGCTGGCTCACGAAGCCATGAACATGCGCAAGTTCATGACGGCCCGCTCATGGGTGATCGCCACGCTTTGTCTGGCGTGCGTCTTCCTGGGTATCAAGTCTTACGAGTACTACGGCAAGTTCGACCATGACATCCTGCCGGGCCGCATTCCGGAATCGAATCAACAGGCTTGTGAGAAACTCATTCGGAACCTCGACTTGGCGACAGGCTACCTGGCACTGGAAACAGACAAGAACGACCTCGAACGAGCTATTGCTGACGGCACGGGTGGCGATTCGGCGGTGAAGGGCATGCAGGAGAAGGTCAAAGCGATCGACGCCGAATTGGTGAAGAAGCGAGAATTGCGTGCCGTGTACCAGAAGTTCGCGGATCAAGTGGCGGCCAATCGAGCTTCGACCGAACCGGGTGAAGCGAAGGCAGGCGAACTGCTGCATCGGGTCGGTGGTGACGAGAAGCACAAGACACCGGGTGAGCTGGAAGAATGGAAGAAGGCTCATAAAGAGTTCGCCCACATCACCGTTCCGCATCCGATTCTGTACGGAAATCTGTTTGCTTCGACCTACTTCCTGATGACGGGCTTCCATGCCATCCACGTCATCGTGGGCATGATTTTGTTCGGCCTGGTGCTGATTAAGGGTGCCAAGATTGGTCAGAATCCGGATGACGCTGTCATCCTGGAAAACGCTGGATTGTACTGGCACTTCGTGGATCTCGTGTGGATCTTCTTGTTCCCGTTGATCTATATTCTGTAGTTCTGAAGACGTAGCCCGACTCTCTGAGTCGGGTGTTTGGTTGACATAAAATACTCCCGACTCCAAGAGTCGGGCTACGACAGGGAGTGATCGGCAATGTCCGACGAACACGGAACAAGTCACGGTGACGGCCACGAGCACCACGCGGTTAATTACACGGCAATTTTTGGATTGCTGTGTATCTGCACGGTTTTGTCGATTTGCTTCGATCTCGCGAAAGAGTCGATGCCCAAAGCGATGTTGATCGTGTTGATCCTCGGTGTTGCGGTTTGCAAAGCCACTTTCGTGCTGCTGTACTTCATGCACATCAAGTTCGAGACTGCGTGGAAGTACGTGCTGCTGGCTCCGACGGCGGTGCTCGCCTGTGCGTTGCCGTTTGCCTTGGCACCCGATATTGCCTTCCACTACTACAACGTCGTTGTGCCTCAAGGCTTGATTGCTGCGGAAGACATCGAAGCATCACACGCGGCCCCGGATAATCCCACGGCCGTTCACGGCAGCCTCGAACATACCATGGGAGACACCGGTCCTGCGCACGATAAGGCCGGAGCCGATCACAAGCCGCATGCGCCGGCCGACAAAGCTCATGGCGAGAAGCCGCATAAGTAATCCGCCGACCGCTGGCGACTGACTGCAGATTGAGGCCCGGCCAAATTTGAGCCGGGCTTTTGTCTGGGTAGAAGGAGTCGTAAGACTTCTGGAGAGCAACTAACTAAGGCAAGAATTCTTACGAATTCTTCTACGTCAACCGGAGAGACCGCACCATGTCTGCCTCAGCACCGGCCATTTCGGTGCAGGATGTCCGATTCGCTTATAGCGAGCGGCAGGCCTTGAACGGCCTGACATTCGACGTGCAAGACGGCGAGATCTTTGGGTTGCTGGGTCCGAATGGTGGCGGAAAATCGACGCTGTTTCGGATCCTCTCGACCCTATTGCCGCTGCAGCAGGGTGCGGCCAAAGTCGGTGGTTTTGATCTCACTTCTCAGCAGGCGATGGTGCGCCAGATACTGGGTGTAACGTTTCAGTCTCCCAGTCTGGATCGCAAACTGACCGTGCAGGAAAACCTCAAACATCAGGGGCATCTATACGGTCTGCGTGGTGCCGATCTGCAATCCCGGATCGGACTGGGTTTGGAACGATTGGGGGTCGCCGATCGACGCCGGGACTTGGTCGGCAAGCTCTCGGGTGGATTGCAGCGACGAGTGGAAATCGCAAAAAGTCTGCTGCATCGGCCCAGACTTCTCTTGTTGGACGAACCGAGCACGGGGCTTGATCCCGGGGCTCGGATTGAGCTCTGGAAGTACATGCGCGAACTGCGGCAAGTGATGGCGCTGACGATCGTGGTAACGACGCACCTGCTCGATGAAGCCGAAGATTGCGATCGACTGGGCATCCTGCATGAAGGGCAAATGGTCGCCTTGGATACGCCCGACGCTCTGCGGAGTTCGGTCGGCGGTGATTGCCTGACGATTCGCTCGCGAGACCCGGAACGCCTGGCTGGTGACATCTCCTCGCAGTTTGGAGTGACCGTGCATCGCGTGGGGGATCAACTGCGGATTGAGCGCGAACATGGCCACGATCTGCTACGGGATGTCGTCGCGCAGTTTGGTACGGCGATTACGTCGGTGACTCTGGGTAAGCCAACCTTGGAAGATGTCTTCGTGCAACGTACCGGGAAGCAGTTTTGGTGATTTTTCAAGTGAGGCGTCAGCCGAACCGTAGCCCGACTCTCTGAGTCGGGTTCATAACCTTCCGAATACACACCCGACTCAGAGAGTCAGGCGACATGAATCAGCCAGCAGAAAATCAGCAGCCCGCACGGCCCGGATTGTGGCTGCCGGTGTGGACGCTCGCCGAGCGTGAGTTGATTCGTTTTCTGCGACAGCGAACACGAGTCATTGGGGCGCTGGGGCAACCGTTGCTGTTCTGGATTCTGTTTGGTGCGGGGCTGAGGAACTCATTTCAGGCCCCGGCTTGGTCCCAGGTTTTGGGACGTGAGTTGACCTATCAGGAATACTTCTTCCCCGGCGTGGCTGTGCTGATTGTGCTCTTCACCGCGATTTTCTCAACGATTTCGATCATTGAGGACCGGAAAGAGGGGTTTTTACAGGGAGTCCTCGTGTCCCCGATTTCCCGGCTGGCATTGGTGCTGGGTAAATTGACCGGGGGCATGCTGTTGAGCTTGATTCAGGCGGGGATCTTTCTCGCGCTGGCTCCCTGGATGGGGATATCATTCGGGCTGGTGCAATTTGTCCTGATTTTCGGTTTCCTGGCGCTGCTGGCGTTCACCCTCACCGCACTGGGTTTTGTGATGGCGTGGCCGTTGGACTCGACGCAAGGCTATCATGCGTTGATGAGCATGCTGCTGATGCCGATGTGGTTGCTCTCGGGAGCGTTTTTTCCAGGCGGTGAGACGGGTTGGCTGTCGTGGGTGATGCGGTTGAATCCGTTGACATACGGGATCGCAGCGTTGCGGCGATTGCTTTATTGGGACCATGAATTGCCGACTTCGATTGGGCTGCCCTCGCTGGGAGCATCCATTCTGGTGACCGTGGTTTTTGCGGTGGTCTGTATCGGACTGAGTGTCGTGCTGGCCAGCCGACAGTCTTCCAGGAATGCTCGATAAGAGTCCGGAGCTAGAATTTCGTTGTGTTTTCGGCCCTCCGGGCAGCGGATTTCCCATTATGAATACCCCCAGTTCTTTTCGATCTCATTGCTGTGGATTTCCTCTCACGGCATTAATTCTGACGTGGACGATGTGCGTACTGCCGTCCTCCGCGTTGGCGCAGGAAACCGTTCCCGCTCGGCCCAGCCTATGGAATCCGGCAGGTATTCAAGATTTCTCACTGACCGATCGCACCGGCGAGACCGTTACGAAGCAGACGCTGCTCGGCAAAGAATGGGTCGCGGGATTCATTTTTACGCGTTGCAAGGGACCGTGCCCGACTGTTGTCGGACAGATGAAACTGCTGCAGGAACAGACCGGTGTGACACTGGTGACGTTCTCGGTCCAGCCGGAAGTTGATACGCCGGAGGTCCTGAAAAGTTTTTCGACTACCTATGTGCCCGCTGCCAAGCCGGATGCCGAAGGGAAGGTCCCTCACTGGTACTGGTTGACCGGCGACCGGGCCGTGATTTATGGATTGATTGGCAAAAGCTTCCGGATGCCTGTGGCGGCAACCAATGGTCCTGCCGGGTTTGATGTGATTCACAGTAACAACCTGATGCACCTGGACGAAGAGGGCCGTGTGCTGGGCAAGTACAACGCGATCGAGCCGTCCGAGATGGCGTTGCTCCGCCGCATCCTGCAAGGGAAAGCGCCCCGCGGCAAGATGGCAACAAGCATTCCGACCGCACCTGAGGGCGAGTCCGTCCAGGTTGAAGGGGCGGCCGCTGCCGGACTAACAATCACACGACCAGCCGAAGAGGCAGAGACAGAGGACGAGGAAGTTCGGACGGCCCCTGATTGGGTTCTGTCGCTGCCAGCGTTAAATGCCAGCCTGAACGGACTGGCAACCATTCTCCTCCTGTCGGGCTATGTGATGATCAAAAAGGGTCACGTGAAAGCTCACAAGACGCTGATGCTGTCGAGCTTTGCCGTGTCGATCATCTTCCTGGGCTCGTATCTGACGTACCATTTCTTCGTGCTGTCGAAGAAATTCCCCGGAACGGGCCTCATCCGGCCGATTTACTTTACGATCCTGATCACCCACATCATTCTGGCTGCTACGGTACCGGTGCTGGCGTCGATCACGATTTATCGGGCGCTGCGTGGCGACTGGGCCCGGCATCGGTCGATTGCCCGGATCACGTTCCCGATCTGGGTTTACGTCTCGATCACCGGGGTGATAATATACTTCATGTTGTATCAATGGCCGGTGGCCGCCTGAGCCGCCCCGGAAAAGTGAGAGTTTTTAATATGTCGCGACGATTCTGGTTGACCGGTCTGACGCTGGCGGCGCTGTCTTGCTCGGGAATGTTCTCGGGGACGGCTGAGGCCTGCCCGTCGTGCAAGAATGCGAACGCGACGGATAATCGGTTGCCGTTGGCTTATCAGGCCAGCATTCTCTTCATGCTCGGCGTGCCGACCGTAATCGTTTCCGTCTTTGGCGTCATGTTGTATCGCCTCAACAAGGCCCAGGTTCGCGCGATGGAAGCGTTCGAAAACGGGGATGTCTGGCAGGGGCAGTCGGAGCCGACGACCTAATTGCGTCGCAGAAACGCTCTCGTCCTTGAAGCACGTCGTTTGCGATATCGGGCGTGAACTCCGTTGTTAAGAATCCGGGGGCTTACGCCGCCCGGCTCACCAAATACTTCTGAATTGTGAGCCATCTCTATGCGTCTCGTTGCCCTCGCTCTGGTCGGATTCGTCCTGGTCTTGTCTCCGCTGAGCCAACGGGTATTCGCAGAAGATGCCCCAGTTCAACCCGAAGTCGAATATCGGCCGAATGTCGAATACGGTACGGGTGGCAGGCAGAAGTTGCGACTCCATCTGGCTCTCCCCCAGGGTGGTGGCGAGAAGCGGCCGGGATTGCTCTTTATTCATGGCGGTGGTTGGGCTGCCGGCAATCGGGATGATCTCAGCAATCAGATTCAGTATGCCGCGCGGCAGGGTTATGTGGCGGTTTCGGTGGGGTACCGGTTTGCTCCGCAGGATCCGTTCCCGGCCCAGATTGAAGATGTGAAATGTGCGGTCCGCTGGTTGCGGGCTCATGCTGAGGAACTCAAGCTGGATAGTGAAAAGTTGGGGGCAATTGGTTTTTCGGCGGGTGCTCATCTTTCGATGATGCTCGGAGTGATGGACAAGGGAGACGGTCTTGAGGGCGAAGGGGGCTGGGCTGACCAATCGAGCAAGGTCCAGGCGGTTGTCGCGTATTTCGGTCCCACGGATTTTCAGGCAGAATTGCCTCCGGTTTCGAAAGGCATCCTGAAGCACTTCATTGGTTTCGACCGGAACGAGAGGCCGGACTTATATAAGCAGGCGTCACCGATTACCTACGTCAACAAGGGGGATGCCCCGATGTTGCTGTATCAGGGAACCGAAGATGTCTTGGTTCCTTATGACCAGGCCTGGTTGATGGCACAGGCTCTGACGAAGGCCAAGGTCCCCGGGCGAGTTGAATTGCTGCTGGGGGTGAATCATGGCTGGAACGGCGCCGAGTTGACTCGGACGGAACGCGAATCGCTGGATTTCTTCGCGAAATGGTTGAAGTCGACAAAGTAGCTCATCTTCTTACTTCGTGACCTTTGTGTTCTTCTGTTCCAATAATTGTTTTGAACAGAAGGACACAAAGGTCACAAAGGTCTAAAACAATACCTTGGGGGATCGCCAACAACCATCTCCGCCGACGGTTGTTCTTACCCCGCCGTATTCCTACAATCTTTGCACCAATTGGTACGTGACGGTTCCCGAGGAAGAGATGCGTTCGTGCTCGGTATCTGGACGGTTGATGGTCCTGATATCTCCGATTTTTGATTTCCGCTCACTCCTCGCCGATCTGCACGGCAGCTAAGCCGTAAGTAACGGTGCCGTATCGGGTTGGTTGAAACGTACGCTTTACAAACAGGAGTGATCGATGGCAAATTTCTTTTTCACCAGTGAATCAGTCAGTATGGGGCACCCCGATAAGGTGGCTGACCAAATTTCTGACGGTATTCTGGACGCCATTCTGGCCCAGGATCCCATGTCGCGCGTCGCCTGCGAGACGCTCTGCACGACCGACTTGGTCGTTCTGGCTGGTGAAATCACGACTTCAGCGAAAGTGGACCACCAGAAGGTCGTCCGCGACGTTGTCCGCGACATCGGCTATACCGGCGAAGACATGGGCTTCAACGCCGATTCTTGCCGCATTTTCCTCGGTCTGCACAGCCAGAGCGGCGACATCGCCATGGGTGTGGATCGCGATGGTGCCGGCGACCAGGGGTTGATGTTCGGTTATGCCTGCAATCACACTCCGGAATATATGCCGTTGCCGATTGCGTTTTCGCACCGGATTCTCAACAAGTTGACCGAGATCCGCCAGAAGGGGATCGTCGACTGGTTGCGACCGGACAGCAAGAGCCAAGTCACTGTCGAGTTCGACGGCAAGAAGGCCGTGCGGGTTTCCGCAGTAGTTGTCTCGACGCAGCATTCGGAGAAGGTTGATCAGAAGGAAATCGAAGCCTTCATCGTTCCGGAAGTCATTCAGAAGACGGTTCCAGCCGAATTGCTGACGGGCAAGGTTGACTACCACATCAACCCGACCGGCCGCTTCGTTATTGGCGGTCCTCACGGTGACACGGGCCTGACCGGCCGCAAGATCATCGTTGACACCTACGGCGGCTGGGGCCGTCATGGTGGCGGTGCCTTCAGTGGCAAAGATCCCACCAAGGTCGACCGCTCGGCCGCTTATATGGCTCGTCACGTGGCCAAGAACATCGTTGCCGCTGGCTTGGCCACCGAGTGCGAAGTTCAACTGGCGTATGCGATTGGCGTGGCCGATCCGGTGAGCATCAACGTGCAGACCAACGGCACGAACGTGATTCCGGAAGACAAGATTTCGGCCATCGTTCGCGAGATCTTCCCGCTGACGCCGCGTGGGATCATCAAGTATCTGGATCTGCGTCGTCCGATCTACCGCAAGACGGCCTCGGGCGGACACTTCGGTCGCAATGAGCCCGAATTTACCTGGGAAAAGATCGACAAGGCGGCCGATTTGAAGAAGGCTGCCGGATTGTAATCCGGTTGAGTATAATCCCAAGGAGTCCGGTGGCATCACGCGACCGGGCTCCTTTGGTATTTCAGGCTCGATGTGCATTCACCGGAGATGGACCTCCATGGCCAGTAATCTTGAATTGATCCGTACTGCGGCTCCTTCGCGGCTGTATGCGGTGGCTGGCTTCAGCGTGCTGTCGCTAATGGCTTCGACGGTCTTGATCCGCTGGGGCTGCGGTGCATTCGCTGAGGCGATCGCCACGCCGAGCTACGCGGCGTCCATCCTGCTTACCAGTCTCTTCTGCTGCAGCTTGAAGGTGGCGGCCGAATGGCCGCCGTATCGACTGGCACCTGGCGACAGTCTGGTCTGCGGGACCTTGATCACCTTCCCATTGTTGACGATTGCCGTCGCCCTGTTAACGCCCCACTGGACGTATCTGGGTGTGACGGTCGCCACGGGATGGCTGATTTTCGTGGGATGGTTTTGCGTCTCGACAATCTCGGTCAATTGGCTGCGCTGGCTCTGCTGCGATGTGATCTGGCCGGAACTCGAACGCTTCCTGTGCCCGTTGGGAGAGCCAGAAACGCATCGTCGCACCGCTCCGAAGTTCAAGACCGTGCCCCGCGAATCGCTGATTTCGCTGGCCCGCGAACCTGTTCAGAACGAGCTGCCTGCCGATGAGGACGAAGATGACGTCGAAGGGGACCTCGTGAGCCGGCTGCAACGACGTTGTCTCGATTCGGGTTCCGATCTGTTGGAAGGGCAACTTGTGGCGACGTTTGAAGCCGGTGCGCGGCAGGCTGTGCTGCACGTTCCCTTCAGCCCGCCGTTCTTGGCCGCTCCGCAGATCGACTGTGAAGTCGCTGATGGCTCGGAAGTGCGTATTAAGGTGGGAGCCGTCTTCACCTATGGCGTCCGCCTGGAACTCAAACGGAATTCGGTTGAGTTGCCTGAGCAGGCTGTGGCTGTTGAGATTTATGCAGAACTGCCCGCGACTGATTCGCCGGCGAGTGTGGCGCTGTTGTAGTTGTACCGTGGGACGGGTCTCCGACCCGTCTGTGCCTGTAACCTGCGAGCTTCACGCGGCGCAATTTCCGTGGTGAGGTCCGCCCGCTTCAATAAAGCCAAAAATGGGTGCCACTGGCTCTGCCAGTGCTCGCAGGCTATCGATGCACTGTCCGGCAATGCACTGGCAGAGCCAGTGGCACCCAAACTCAGGGATTTCACCTGATTCTGGGCCGTATTGATCAAGGCAACTTTGTACGCTTCGCGAAACTCGCGAGGGACAAATCTGGGCCGTATCCAATGTCACGGGCTCAGACGGGTCGGAGACCCGTCCCACGTTAATCGACCGCTTGCTTAATCCGCGACTTCCGCCCAGATCACGAGTTCCACGGACGCATTCAACGGCAACTCGGCAGCTCCGACTGAGATTCGCGTGTGCTTGCCCGCATCGCCGAAAATATCAACCAACAGCCGCGAGGCCCCGTTGACGACTTGCGCTTGCCCGGTGAATTCCGGTGCTGATGCCACATAACCCTCAACGCGGACGATCCTGGTCACTTTGTCGAGGCTTCCCACCAAAGCCTTGATTTGGGAGAGAGCATTTAACGCGCAGATTTGTGCTGCATTGCTGCCGTGGGACTCGGGCACATGTCCGCCGACCTTGCCGGCAAACAGCAGTTCCTTGCCGCTCATGGGGAGCTGTCCGCTGGTGACGACCAAGTTTCCGATCCGCGTTGCAGGGACGTAATATCCGATTGCCTCGGGAGCTGCCGGCAGCGTGAGCTCTAATTCTTTCATCCGTGTTTCAATTCGACCGGGCATTGTCTGTCTCCTGTAAGTGATCACTGGGTGGTGGTGGTCGGGATGCGGTTACCTGACGGGGACTTCGATTTCTCCTCTATGCTACGAGAATCGGAGCGACAGCTCAAATAGGACGGCGCCTTCGATATGGGATCTCCGCGACCAGCCTTTGCCAGCGACGCAATAATGACAATGTCAAATTACCTAATGACTAATGTCTAAAAGGATGAACTATGACGAGTTTCAATGGCGGATCGCGGAAATGAGAGCGAATCGGCGGTCACCGTGGCATCCCAATTCCGTCCATTTAGTCATTAGGCAATTAGTCATTTCCTTGATTTACCTCCTGCTCGTCGTGCGTCGAGTCTGTTAAAATAATGCCTGAAGTCGTTGCTCAGACGATGTGAAGAATACCGTGTATTCCTGACGCGTGAGATGGCGGTGGATGGTGACAGCGAACGTAACCTCGGGACAAACAGACGACGGAAAGACCGTTGCCGAGGGGACGTGGGTGCAGTCCGATGCGGATCGCGAACGATCTCGGGCACACAGCCTGCGGCGTGAACATCCACCGGCCTCGGTGCCCGGCTACCAGATTAAGGAGAGCCTGGGCGAAGGTGCCTATGGTTCGGTCTGGCTGGCCACGGAACTGGGGACGGGCAAGAACGTCGCCATCAAATTCTACACCCAACGCCGTGGTCTCGATTGGTCTTTGCTCAATCGCGAAGTCGAGAAACTGGCGGTGCTGTATACGTGCCGCAATATCGTGGGCTTGATCGCGGTGGGCTGGAACTCTGATCCTCCACACTATGTGATGGAGTACCTGGAGAACGGGTCGCTGTCGAATCTCCTGGAAAAGGGACCGCTATCGGCCAAGGAAGCCGCACGCATTGGCCGTGATGTGTTGATGGCCCTCGTGCATGCTCACGGCAGCGGCATCCTGCACTGCGATTTGAAGCCCGCGAATATTCTGCTCGACAAAAACCTGGATGCGCGACTTGCCGACTTCGGGCAATCGCGGCTGTCGCACGAACAACACCATGCCCTCGGAACCTTGTTTTTCATGGCTCCCGAGCAAGCTGACATCAACGCAGTGCCCGATGCGCGGTGGGATGTGTATGCCTGGGGTGCGGTCCTCTACCAGGCGTTGACAGGTGATCCGCCTTATCGATCTGCCGCAAACGAGAAACGGCTGGCTGACACCCAACCTGCCGAACGCCGGCTGGAAACCTATCAGCATATCCTGCGGCACGATCCGCGTCCCAAAGCTCATTGGCGAGCCCGCGGGGTCGACCGGCGGTTAGCAGAGATCATCGACCGGTGCCTGCAGATTGACCCCAATTTGCGATTCCCCAATGCGCAGGCGGTGTTGGACGCGCTGGATGCCCGCACGCGGCACATGACCAATCGCCCCCTGCTGACGCTGGGGATCGCGGCTCCGATTGCCCTGTTGCTGGTCATTGGAACGCTGGCTAATAACGCCATGTCGGCGGCCGTGCGTTCGGCCCAGGATAATCTTCTGGACCGCGCACTGGAGAGCGATGCGGTGACCGTCAAAATCCTCGCACGCTCGATCGAACGGGAACTGGAAGACCGGACCAGTGAGCTGCGCAAAGTCGCGGAGGACACCCGGCTGGCGGCGGCGTTGGAGAGTGAAGCCAGTCTCCCGTGGGAAGAGCGAACCAAACTGCGCGAAGTCCTAGGCGAATGGAAGTCCCTCGTCGACGACGCGCGCAAAAAACAGGGATTGGAACCCGATACCAGTTGGTTCGTGGATGATGCCCAGGGGCTGCAACTTTACCGAGCCCCCTATGAGGCCCGTACGGTCGGCAAGAACTACCGGTTCCGCGACTACTTTCACGGACGACGCATTAACTATCCCAAGGACAACGTTCCCGCGGATGTCGTTCCCATCCACGAGCCTTACGTGTCGATGGCCTATCGCAGCGAAGCCACCGATGCCTACCGCGTCGCGATTACCGTTCCTGTCTTCTCATCCGATCGTGAAAAGGTGATCGGCGTGCTCGGTCGTTCTATGAGTCTGGAACAATTACTGGCCGCCTATAAACCGCAGATCGAGGCGGCGGGGACGACGAATCAGATCGAACGGACGATTGCGTTGTACGATAATCACGTCACGCACGATGTGAAGCAGGATCCGACTTTCCATTTGCTCGATCATCCCTGGTTATCTGATCGCAAGCTCGCCAAATTGACTGAAGTCGCACGGAAGCGTCTGCAGGTTGATGCGGGTCACGCGCGGCAATTGGCTCAATTGCAGGATCGGGTGGAAGCCGGTGCCTCGGCCAACAAGCCGCTGGACATCGCCGATCTGGATCGCAGCCTGGACTTTCAAGATCCAGTCAGCCTGGTCGATCAGGCACAGTATGGGGGCACGTGGCTGGCCGCATTCTGGCCGGTCGGCAAGACCGACTGGATTGCAGTCGTCCAGGAACGACGCTCCACCGCCAAGCATCCCGTTCAACAGATGGAACAGAAGCTGACCCAGTATATGCGGCTGGGATTGCTGTTCTGCTGCGGACTGATCGGGTCGCTGTGGTACTTTATTTTCCGGGTGCTGAGTGATCAAAGCCGCGGCAGATAGTAACTTTCAGGCGATATGCTGAGCCGCCTTTCTGGCGCGTCGCCGTTGACGATGGTATTTCAAGCCCGGCAGAAAGAAGCACAAGCCGGACACCACGCCGAAGACGATCAACCCGTAATCGGGCCAGCGGGCCATCACGATACTGGTTACGAAGAGGGCCGCAGCCTGCAGGTAGAAACTGCCCGACAGGATTCCCGCTTTCACCAGGAAGACCATGCCGCTCGACAGGGCCAGCACCGGCGACAGAGTTAAGACCTTCAGCCCCAGGATAATCTCGACCACGAACAGCAGAGTACAAGAAATAACACTACCCGCCCAGACGTGAGCGATCTGGCGTTCGACAAACGTGATGGGGCCCGATCGCCGCCGCAGTCTCCAGAAGATCGCCGCCCACGCCCCGAGGCCGACTGTCCACAAACCCAGATACGGCTCCGGCCGGTCGACGTGCTGCAGCTTGAACCAGTTGGTTGCCAGGCACAACAACAGCAGGACCAGGCTGTGCCACATCCACAGCAGGCCCCAGTTCTCCAGGACCGCGGCGTGATGCGTTTCCCGCAGCATGCGGCTGATGATGCCGCTGAGGTTGGTTAAGCGGGCTGAAATGGGCTCGTTCGCCAGAAATGCTTCCAGGTCATCGGCCAGGGCACTGGCCGATTGGTACCGTAATTCCTGTGGTTTTTGCAGGCATTTCAGAGCGATCATTTCCAGGTCGGGATCGGCCTGGGGATTCAATAAACGAGGGGGCAGGGGGTCTTGTTCGAGGACCAGCATGACCGTATCGAACGGAGTCGCCGCTTGAAACGGCGGTCGCCCCGTCAGCATCTGATAGAGAATCGCCCCCAGGCTGTAGACATCCGTCGTGACGCCCACTTCACCGCGGCGTCCCGCCGCCTGCTCGGGAGCCATGTAGCTGGGGGTTCCCAAAATGGCGCCGGTTTGCGTCAGACTGGGCAGGCCTCCGTCACTATCAGCCGCAGCCGACGTCCGTTTCGCCAGACCGAAATCAGTGATGAGCGGCAGACCGTCCCGGTCAATCAAGATATTGGACGGCTTAAGGTCGCGATGCAGGATGCCGCCAGCATGTGCCGCGGCGACGGCACGACAGACGGGCGCCAGCAGCGCGGCGGCCTCGCGCGGTCCGATGGGGCCGTCGAGCAACCTGCGGGACAGAGTCGTCCCCTCGACATACTTCATACTGAAGTAGGGCTGGCCCTCTTGCTCGCCTACTTCGTAGACGGGGGTAATATGCGGATGATCCAGCGCGGCTGCCGCGGCCGCTTCGTGCAAAAAGCGGGCGATATCCCCTGATGAAGCATGTTCGCCACGCAGCAAGACCTTCAGCGCCACGACCCGTCCCAGAGAAGTCTGACGCGCCCGGTAAACGACCCCCATCCCTCCACGGCCGATCTCGGCGAGCAATTCGTAATCGCCGAAGGTGCGGACGGGAGCTGCGACAGCATCCTGTTTCAATGCGGGCACCACGAGCCCCGGCATGACGTGGATGCCGGGAACAATCGTGACTTCGTCGTGCAGACTCCCCAAGTCATCGGCCAGTTGAGCCGTCGCCCACAGCTCTCGCAGTTCCGCAGCCAAGTCTGGATACTGCCGAGCGACCTCGTCGAAGGGAGGTGCCTGGCCCTTTCGCGCGGCTTCTAAGAGCTCATCGATCAACCGTGCGAGCAGTGAATCACGTTCGACATCAGAGGACGGCACCACGGGTTTGATCCTCTGTGTCATGGATGTGATTGATGCGCCGCGATAGCCCCGTAGCAGAGGTTCTACCTCGTTGATTTCGCTCCCCTCGCCCTGGTACTCCGGGGAGAGGGGT
>JAKFVC010000096.1 GCA_021732415.1 Planctomycetaceae bacterium | reverse complement strand
CCCCCGACCCCTCTCCCCGGGGTACCAGGGCGAGGGGAGCTAGAATCATTGGCGCGACGACGCAAGATTTCTCACGAATTCTTCTACGCCAAGAGTTAGAACACGATTTCGAGACGTTGATTCTCTTTGAGCGTCGCTGAATAGACCCGAATCGTATCTCGTACGCGGGCGGCGGCACCGGGGACGTAAATCACCACCTGATTCGCATCGGCAATGACTTCAGACGTACTGGGCGAGATCATCAGGCGGAATTTGTCGGTACCGATGACGGAACCAGTGATGTCTCCCGAGGGAATCTTCAGATTGCGTTTCTTGTATTTTACCTGAATCACGATCTTGTAATCTTCACCCGGCTTGGGGTCCTCAGGCACGGTCCAGGCGGTGAAGCTCCCTTTACTGACCGCCTTGCCTCCCTCGGGCATTTTGAAACCGCCCACATTCAGGCCGTCGCCGATCTCGTCCCCCTTACCGTCGCCCTCGCCCTTGCTAAAGCCGCCAATATCGTCCGGGATCTTGAGAGATGAGGGCCCCAGTGCGTTGGACACAGCACTCGCGGCCAGCATGGTGTCCAAGTTGTCGCTGGTCTGGCCACCCGACGCATCGACTTCGAACACGGTCGACTCATCCAAGGCTTCGACGGCCGCATCTTCGCCTTGAACACCCATCAACGTATTGAGGCCCAGATTGACGACTTCCTCGTGAAAGACCACCAGCGACAGCGATAATCCGGCCATCAGGTGCATGCAGATCGAGATGGCATAACTGCGAAGTGCCGACTTTCCCAACCAACGCTCACGGAGTCCTTCGTGCCATTCCAGCGGAACGGGCTCGTCGGCGGCGATCGGCGGGAGAGCGACACCTGTGTCGACAGGTTCGGATTCGGGTTCGGTTTCTGTCTTGGATTCCGGTTCCGTTGCGGATTCCGTGTCACTCGCGACAGTGGCCTCCTGCTTCGCAACTGCCGCCTTGGGACGAAACCACGCAGGAGGCTGCTTAACAACCGGCGTAACAACCTTGGCTGTATCAACTTCCGACTCACCAGCGGCCGTTTCCAGGAGTGCAGTGGCAGGTGTCACGGTAGCCGGAGTCACCGCCGCCTGACTGGCGTTGCGAGCTGCGGCCTGTGCCTGGCGGGCGCGACGTTTCAGCATCCAGTCGGGAACTTCAACGTTCCCGGCCGCTGCCTGCGCGCTGCTGCCGTCTGGTTCTTCCATTGCCTGCTGACCTTCCAGCGACCCACTCCGCGAACACGTCACCTTTATCTAACCCAATTATCGCGTCCAGGTTCTGCAAATCGAGATCAAAAATCGCTCGGGCGTTGTATCTAGATCTTGGAAATGATGGAAAATGATCGACGCGATCGGTTTGTGGCGGCGAGAGCCGCTGTGAAGAGTATACGCAGAAATCTCGCGCCAGGGACATCTATTCGGTAAAGTCGGCGTGAAATCGCGGCGTGGTGGCCCGAAATTCCGCGACCAACGCCACATGGGCTCACGACGACTCCGGATGACGCAGCTCGGTTGAGGAAACGTCGGCTCGAAAATCTGTGGCGGGGATTTCTTCAAAGAGGTCTCTCGCAAACTCGGGGACATTCAAATTGGCGAGGGTCAACAGCTGTCCGTTGACCTCCCGCGAAGCGACCAGGAAGCGACATCCGGCAGCTCGGATTTGCTGAATGGTTTGTCGCAGAACTTCTTTATCGCCGCTGTCGTATTTGGCGTCGATAATGCGAATGGCCGTGTCACAACCCACAACGAATGTCGTACCGGGAAAGACCTTCGCCTTCTGCCAGAAACGCGGGGCATTGGTGAGCGTGAGCGGGATTTCCTGAAACTGTTGCCGGCGCCGTTCGATAGTCAGAAAGTCGAGCGGGGGTTTGTCGACATTCGTGATGGACAGCTCGTAGGCGACCAGGCCGCCGAGGCGCCTCTCAGCAACCTGCCGCAATTCTTCGTGTCCGTAATGCAGCGGATCAAATGCGCCGCACAGCAGTCCGACCGGCTTGACGGGTGGTTGAGTTTCAAATGACCAGTCAGGCAACGACCAGACACAATCGGCCTTTCCCTGCCAGACTTGAGACAGTAATTCAGGGGCTGGTTGAAGCTCCACGACGATGACTTCGGTCGACCTGAAATCCACTTCGGGGACATCCGTCAAACCAACTCCGATAGCCAATGCGCGAACGATGAATTGGCCGACAAGGGCGTCTTCCTCGGCACGGGAACGAGCCCCCTTTTCCAGTATCAACGAGTAACTTGTCGTGAGATAAGAGGTTTGCACGGCGATGAAGCAACGATGATCTCCCCGCTTTGGACGGTCACTGGCCAATGAGGCCGTGCAACTGATTCCGAATGGCGTGGTCTCAACCGGCGATTTCGGCTCTTTCGGTAACAGCTTGCCCGCTCGATATGCCGCGACCGAGGCCATCGCGAGGGCAGTTCGTTCATCGCAGAATTGATCGGGACGCCGGCCGAGCCAGGCAATCAACGCTTCGGATGAGTACGGGACTTGGGCGTCGAGAATTGTTCGCGATGCTCCCGGTACCGCCAGGAGTTCCGCGATGGCCGATGCTCCACCACCTGTGACGACCAACACGGCCGGTTGGTTTTGTTGGTGGATCCGGGTTATCAGATCAATCCACTGAGGGGGCCACATTGGTGACGTTGTACTTTCTTGAATCCGTGGGACGGGTCTCCAGGCCCGTCCGTCCAGCCTAAATCGGAGTGCAAAATAGCGCATCAGATGGGGGGACGGACGGGCCTGGAGACCTGTCCCACGATACGTCGCACCTCAATTCGTGCGTTTCAATCGGTGTTCGAAGATTTTGCCGCCCTGATAATTCCCCTGTTCGCCGAGATATTCTTCCAGTCTCAACAACTGATTGTACTTGGCGAGACGTTCGCTGCGCGCGACGGAGCCGATCTTGATCTGACCTGCACCCGTGGCGACTGCCAAGTCGGCGATGGTCGCGTCTTCTGTTTCTCCGCTGCGGGCTGAGATTACGGGCCAATAGTTGTTGTCCAAGGCCAGGCGGATGGTTTGCATCGTCTCGGAAATCGTCCCGATCTGGTTGACTTTCACCAGCACGCTGTTGGCGACATCCTTTTCAATCCCCTCGCGCAGACGCTGATGATTGGTCACAAACAGATCGTCTCCGATCAGTTGCACCTTGGTTCGCAGGCGATCGGTGAGCAGTCGCCAGCCGTCCCAGTCGGCATCGGCGATTCCATCTTCGATACTGATAATCGGAAACTTCGCGACCAGATCGTCGAGCAAATCAACCATCTGGGACGAAGTCAACTCCTGGCCGCCACTGGCAATCAGGCGGTAGCGGCCGTTCTCGTAGAAGTGAGTGCTGGCGACATCCAGCCCGAGGCAGACATCGCTGCCGGGCTGCAGGCCGGCGGCTTCAATGGCTCGCACGACAAATTCGGCCGCGGCGTGCGGACTGGTCACATGCGGGCCGTAGCCCCCTTCGTCACCAACCAGCGTGCCTTCGAAGCCGGCCTTGTTGAGCAGTTTGCCCAGGTGCCGGTAGATCCGCACGATCCATTCCAAGGCGACGCGATAAGTCGGAGCGCCGACGGGAATCGCTAGAAAATCTTGAAAATCGAGGTTCCCCCCCGCGTGCAGTCCCCCCGAGATCATGTTGACCATCGGCAGCGGAATACTGGGCGGGGCGGCTTCCTGACCGGTCTGAATGCGAGTCACATCGCGCCAGACTTGGTGGAGATGCTGATCCAGTCGGACGCGTTGTCCGGCGGCTGCCGCGTGGGCCGTGGCCAACGAAACCCCCAGGACGGCGTTCGCCCCCAAGCGGGATTTATTGGGAGTTCCGTCCAGTTCAATGAGACGTTGATCGATCGCCTGCTGGTCGACGGCATTCAATCCCAAAATTGCGGGGCCGAGGATCTCATTGACGTGCTTCACGGCCGTCCGGACGCTGGTCCCGTCATACCAATGGTCGGTGGTATCGCGTAATTCCCATGCTTCGAACTGCCCGGTACTGGCACCGCTCGGGACGATGCTACGGCCGGCATGGCCTCCAAATGTGACTTCGACCTCCACGGTCGGGCGGCCTCGGCTGTCGAGGACTTCACGGGCGAGAACTCGTTCGATCTGCATGATGTTGGTGACGTTTCTATTCTGACGTGGGGGTTGTTCCACGTGATTTTGCTCAATCGTCTGCGTTTACTCGAAGGTGAGGCTCTGCCGAACTGTAGCCCGACTCTCTGAGTCGCGTACTTTGCGACGAAGAGTCCCGACTCAGAGAGTCGGGCTACGGCTCGGCGGAGCCTCGCGTGGATGAGATTGTCCTCAGACAGGCTGAAAATCTCCAGATCCACTACTCGACTTGGTCGACATAGAATATTTTCCTCAATCCCCCCTCAAATTACAGTACACTCTCACCCCGACTTCAATTCGACCTCTCATTAGGTTCTCAACCAGTAAACCACATCGCTGACTGTTGCAAAATGAACGTCCGCCTGTTTGGATGTGTGCTTCAAACGGGGCATGCTCTCACTTTGATCGTCCGATAATCTGTTTTACCCTATTGAAATCAATCATGGCTGATGCGTTGCGCTGCACACCCGCCGACAGAATCGTCACGGGCTGGGATTTTAGTACTGGTTCGGTCAAATGTCTGGCGTTTGATTTGACTGGACATAAGCTCGCAGAAGTGCGGCTACCGACCGACTTGTACCGTGGTCCGATTCAAGGCGATCGGCTGCTCGAGCCCGGCACATTCGAACTGAGCATCCTGCAATTAGAAGGTCAGGCGCGGGCGACCACGCGCGCCATGGCGGCCCGATTGCGAGAACTTGGCCGTTTGAAGCACTGGGTGGCGGGGGGCATTTCCGCTACTCATCACACTGCGGGACGCATCGATCGGGATTATTCCCAAGTCCGCCGGGCCATCTGTTGGAACGACTCGACACTGGCCGAATACCATCTCAAGGGACTGGAACGTCTGGGTGGCCAGGCTGCGGTTCAGAAATTGATCGGCGGTCCGTGGGCGGTGCGCTATTCGCTATGTCATCTGGTGAAAGATGAAGAGCATCTCAGCGAGGAAGATTGGAAACGCACCTTTCGCATGCTGCCGCACGGTGCCTTGGCGGCAGGTTTTCTGACGGGCAACTTCAATGCTTGCAGCGTTTCGGTCGCGGCGTCGACGGGCCTGATGGACTTCAAAAAGAAAAAGTGGGCCAAGGGGATGCTGAATGCCCTGGCGAACCCCGAATACCGCAAGCTGGCCTGGAATCAACTGCCCGATATTATCGATCAGTTTGATGCACTGGGGCCAATCTCGGAAAACCTCGCGCTAGATGCCGGGATTGATTCTCGCAAACGACCGCTAATTTATCCGACGTCGGATGACCAGCAGGCCGGGTTGATCGGTGGCGGTGCGGTGGATGCCGGGCAAGTGGCGATCATTCTGGGGAATTCGGCAGTCGTCAATTCTTCATCCAAGTCAACGCCGACTGGCGGCACGCTGGATGTGATGCGATTGAACTGGGGCCCGTATCTGTGGATGCGTTGCTACAGCAACGGCGCCCAGTTCCTGGATCAAGTCGTCGGTCAGAAGCCTGACTGGAAAGGGTTGGCCGCCGCGGCGGAAAAACTCACTCCGGGTTCTCAAGGCGCGGCCGTCTGGCCGTTTGTGCAACCAGAACCTTCCTTGGGAGTCAGCGCCGCGCAGGCCAACTTGAAGTGGTTCGGTGCCGAGCCTAAAGAGCCTGGTCAGCGTTTCCGCGCGGCACTCGAGGGGCTGGCGTATTTGATCGCTCTCGGCGTTCGCGAGCATGAGCAAGCCGGCCAGAAGATTCGCCGCATCACGGTCTCCGGGGGGATTGCCCGCAGTGACTTGATGTGCCGCATTCTGGCGTCGGTCCTGCAGCGACCGATCTCGCGGTTGGAATCGGATGAAGGGCCCGCCTTGGGTGCGGCCGTGACGGCGCTCGCTGCCTACGAAACGCATTTGCGGCGAGAGAAGGGAATCGCTGAAGACTGCGAGATGTCTGAAGCGGTGGCCTGTATGGTGCGATTCAAGGATGTCGTCGAACCGGTCGCGGACTGGACCGGTGCCTATCAGACGGAATTAAAAGAATTTGAAAAACGATTGGCTGCGGCGGTCGGTGCTCGACCATAGTGTCCCCTCTGGGCGGAATCGCGGCGAAATGATCGGGTTGGTAGAACGCAGCAAAGAGAATACGACATGCGCGACATCAGTTTCATGGCGGCAACGCTGGAGGCGCTCTCCGAAGAGATGGCCAAGAACCCTCGCATTTTTGTGATGGGTGAGGGGATTGGCCAGCGTGGCGGAAATTTCAAGACAACCCACGGTCTGTACGATATTTACGGTCCGGAACGACTCTGCGATACACCAATTTGCGAACGCGGGTTCGTGGGGATGGCCGCCGGCGCCGCGATGACGGGCACTCGTCCGGTGATCGACTTCATGTTCTCCGACTTCGTGCTGGATGCGGTTGGTGAAATCATCAATCAAATCGCCAAGATGCAATACATGAGCAGCGGCCGACTGAAAATGCCAGTATTGTTGCGGGGCTGTATCGGTATCGGACACTCGGCGGCGACCCATCACTCGGGCAACTACTATCCGATGTACGGCCATTTTCCCGGGCTGCGAGTCGTCGTGCCCTCCTCAGCGGCAGATGCGAAAGGGCTGATGAAGACAGCCTTGAACTGCGATGATCCCGTGATTTTCCTTGAACATAAGGAAATCCTGAGCATTAAGGGGCCCGTGCCGGACGGCGAACATTTTGTGGAATTCGGGAAGGCGCGGATCGTGCGCGAGGGAACGCAGGTCACCGTTGTGGCCTTGGCTCACATGGTCCACAAGGTCCATCAGGCCGCAACGAAACTGGCCGAGGAAGGGATCTCCGTCGAGCTGATCGATCCGCGAACAGTTTCGCCATTGGATTCAGATACCATCCTGCAATCGGTTCACAAAACGGGCCGCCTGTTGATCGTTGACGAGGCGTTCGCTCCATACGGTTTCGGGGCGGAGGTCGCGGCCCGGGTCGCGGATCAGGGCTTCGACGATCTCGATGCCCCGATTCGCCGGCTGAACGGCGCGTTCGCACCAACGCCCTACAGCCCGCCACTGGAGGCTGCGATTGTTCCAAATGTGGAGTTGATCACGCAGGCCATTCGCGATTTATTGGACGAATAGTGATTTCCGTAGTCCGACTCTCTGAGTCGGGTGCTCCGCGAAGACAACGCATTCCCGACTCAGAGAGTCGGGCGACGATTTGCATACTTAGAAAAGGACGACATCATGCCCATTCCCGTTATCGTGCCACGTCTCGGGTGGACGATGGAACAAGGCGTGTTTGTAGAGTGGCTGAAGCGCGACGGGGACACGATTCGCATCGGTGACCCCATCTTCGTGCTGGAAGGTGAAAAGGCTACTCAGGATATCGAATCGACCGACGCCGGCGTGCTGAAGATTCTCAGCACAGGCCCGCGTGGCGGCGACACGATCGACGTCGGCGCCACCGTCGGCTATTTGCTCGCCGAGGGCGAAGTGTGGAATGGAACACCGGGAACGGTCACCGCGCCGACTGCCGCAGCGGCTGCAGAAATCCCCGCCACGGAAGTCGATGAAGACGAACCGGTGGTCGAATCGAACGCTGGCGCCGGAACCTCCCGTCAGAAGATCACGCCTCGGGCTCGTCGTGTCGCTGGCGAACTGGGCGTCGATTGGTCTGACGTCGATGGTTCCGGAGCAGCGGGACGCATTCGTGAGGCGGATATTCGCGCTGCGGCTGAAGAATCGATCTCCATCCCCATGGTGGCCAGCACACCAACAGCTCCCGCGGTCGAGTTGTCTGCGGTAGCCGCATCGAATGCCCGTCGGACCATTGCCGACCGCATGCTGGCGAGTGCTCAACAGACGGCCGCGGTGACCTTGACGACTCACGTGGATGCCACGCACCTGGTGGCACTGCGCAAGCAATTCAAAGCGGCGGCGGGCGATCCTACCGAGGTCGTTCCATCTCTGACCGACATTCTGGTCAAACTGACCTCGGTCGCGTTGAAGATGCATCCGGAAGTGAATTCGCGGTGGGACGACGAGCGAATCATTATCAGTGACGAAGTCCACATCGGAATTGCAGTGGATACTCCCCAAGCCTTGCTGGCCCCCGTTCTGAGGAGCGTCACACGCCTGACATTGCGCCAAGTGGCAGTCCGCTCGCGCGATCTGATCGAACGAGCCCGTACCCGCAAGATCGCCGTGGCCGAACTGCAGGGGGGCACGTTTACTGTGACCAACCTGGGAATGTTCGGGGTCGATGCCTTCACGCCGCTGTTGAATCCGCCGCAAGCCGCAATCTTGGGGGTAGGCCGCATCACTCGCGAAGCCGCCGTCATCGACGAACACATCGTGCCGCGCGACCGGATAACCTTGAGCCTCACATTCGACCATCGCATCATTGACGGTGCCCCCGCCGCACGGTTTCTCGATTCGTTGTCACGGCTGATCTCCAACCCGGCACCCGCGTTGATAGTCTAGCGATTGTTCTCGTAAGACGGGGACTTCCGCCGAAGCTGGCAGCATCGGCCACGTGGCGGACGCTGCTAGCGTCCGTGTACCCGGCCTGCTTCACGCGGCACGTAAAATGATCGCAAGCAGATCTCACTCCGGTCGAGACTTGGTATCCTATTGAATTGCATCGGGTGTTGGCGAAATGCCATCACAGGATTCGTCCTTCGCCCTGTTTCAATCAATCGGAAACATCGTTACTCATGTCCGGCCCAGAAGACCCACTCCTGACTTCGCTGCAGTTTGTGACTGGAGTGGGCCCGAAGCGAGCGGAATTACTGGCCAAGCTGGAACTGCGGACGGTCCAGGATCTGTTGTGGTATCTGCCGCGCGACTATCTGGATTTGACGGATGTCCGCAGCATTAAAGAACTTGAAAAAGATCGCGTTCAATCGGTCGTGGGCCGTGTGGTGGATCAGGACTACCGGCAACTCAAGAATAATCGGATTATGGTCGGGGTGCTCATCGAGTGCACCGATGGCTATCTGCGGGGCGTATGGTTCAATCAACCGTGGATGCTCAAGAAGTTTCAACCGAACCAGCAAGTGGTCTTTTCCGGTAAGCCGAAATGGAACCAGGGGCGCTGGGAGATTTCACATCCGGATGTGCAGATTATCGGAGACGATGACGAAACCTCGTCCGCCCTATCCGTGCTGCCACGTTATGGTCTGACTGACGGCCTGCGGATGTCCGAGATGCGCCGGATCGCGCAGCAGGTCGTCCAGCAGTTTGCCGAGTTAATCCCCGACCCCATCCCCCCCGAGCTGCAAGCCGAGTGGCATCTGGCGCCCATTAGCGAGGCCTTACGCCGGATTCACTTTCCCAAGAGTTTGCTGGATGCTCAGGAAGCCCGCCGCAGCCTGGTGTTTCATGATCTGCTCGATTTCCAAATCGCCCTGGCATTGCGGCGGCGGTACTGGAGACAACGCAGCCCGGCCCCCAGTCTGCCGGCGACCCCGAAAATAGACGCCCGCATTCGACGCTTGTTCCCGTTTACGTTGACTGCAGGGCAGGACCACGCGATCCACGAGATTTCCGCCGACATGGCATCCGGTCAGGCCATGCAGCGCTTGCTGCAGGCCGACGTCGGAGCCGGTAAAACAGCGATTGCGATTTACGGGATGCTGGTCGCCGTGGCAGCCGGGTATCAAGCCTGTCTGATGGCCCCGACCGAACTGTTGACGATGCAGCACTGGCAGACAGTCGAGCGCCTGCTGGGACATAGCCGGGTGCAGCGTCTCCTGCTCACCGGCAACCTGACTGCCAAACAGCGGCTGCAGGCCTTGGAGCAGATCAATACGGGGGCCGCTCAACTAGTCGTGGGGACTCAATCATTGATCCAGAAGGATGTGGCATTTTCAAAGCTGGGCCTGGTGGTCGTGGATGAACAGCATCGGTTCGGCGTCATGCAGCGAGCCCATTTCTCCAGCGGCACCGAAAACGTTCACATGCTGGTGATGACGGCCACGCCGATCCCCCGCAGCATCTGTATGACACAGTTCGGAGACCTCGACCTGACTATCAATGCCGATCTGCCACCCGGCCGGCAAAAGATCGTCACCAGCCGCATTTCGACTGACGGCAATCGCAGCAAAGCTTGGAATTTCATTCGTCAGAAACTGCAATCGGGCCGACAGGTATATGTCGTCTGCCCACGTGTTGAAGAAGGAGAAGCCAAAGGGGACACGGCCGACATGATGAGTGCCGAGACCGCCTATCGCGAGCTGCAGAATACGGAGCTCCAGGGTTTTCGAGTCGGCATGGTGCATGGTCAGATGGATCGCGATCTCAAGGCTCAACAGATGGCCGATTTTCGCAGCGGCCAGATCCAGGTTCTAGTCTCCACGACGGTCATCGAGGTTGGCGTCGATGTCCCCAACGCGAACCTGATGGTGATTTTTCAAGCCGAACGTTTCGGACTGTCCCAGCTCCATCAGTTACGAGGCCGCATTGGTCGCGGGGAATTCCAGGGCTATTGTTTCCTGTTCACGGAAACCGACAAGCCTGAAGCCCTGCAGAGATTACTGGCCCTGGAAACATCCACCAACGGCTTCGAGATCGCGGAAGCCGATTTTCGATTACGTGGCCCGGGCGATATCCTCGGCACGCGGCAACACGGCAGCTTGCCCTTGCGAGTCGCCGATCTGCTGAAAGACCAGACCGTTTTAGAAGAGGCTCGCGCCGCGGCTTTCCAACTCGTCAATTCGGGACGCCTCGATCAGCCCGAACTGGCCATGTTGAAGATTCGCGTCCTGGATCGATTCGAAACACCAATGGAACTGGTCCGGTCGGGGTAAGCCTATCCTACGGTTGACACGGTCGCATCTCCGTGGCGAAAGTGATGTTCTAGGCGGTCACAGAAATAGTCCATTTTCTATACATACTTCGAGATCTCGAAACATGCCTCATTTGCCAACAGTCGTAGGTGGTGCCGAATCCAACGTGTCTCGACGATCCTTCCTGCAAGCCGCGGCCGGAGGGGCCTTGGGGTGGACCTGTGCCACCCAATTCGGATTGGCGAATTCGGCGGTGCCTGCATCGACTCCTTCTCCAGGCCGCGCCAAACAACTCATCATGATTTTTCTGGCGGGTGGGCCCAGCCAGATTGATACCTGGGACCCCAAGCCGGACGCGCCTGTCGAATATCGAAATATCGACCCAGCTTGCGCGACGTCAGTGCCGGGTGTCTGGATCAGTGAGAATCTGCCCGGCATAGCTCAGCGCATGCACCAGGCCGCATTGGTCCGCTCCCTGTCTCACACAGGCCCCGCGACACACGCGGCGGGGCAGCAATTGCTGATGACGGGCCGCTCCTTCTATCACGGCGAAACCGCGCCCCATTTTGGCTCGGTGCTGTCGCAAACGCTCAGAAGCACGGGAGATTTGCCAGCGAATGTGGTGTTGGGAGGGCAGCTCACCAACGACTTCGTTGCCGATGGTAACGGTCAGTCCGCAGTCTGGCTGAATCCGCGGCACGCGCCGTATTTTGCAGGAGTCTCGACGACAAAAGCGATGACGTGGATTCCCAATCATGTGCTCGATCACGGACGCGAATCGTGGAATGTGCAGCAGCAGTACGGTTTTCATAGCCTGGGGCGGATGTGCCTGCAGGCCAGGCGGCTGATCGAACGCGGTACGCGGGTGGTCACCATCAATCAGTTTGGTTCTGTGCTGGATCAAACCACGTGGGACATGCACGCCAACGGTGGGCGATTGAACTCCACCGCCGCCGACTACCGCACAACGCTCTGCCCGCAACTCGACGAGGCTTTGTGTGGCCTATTGGATGATCTGTCGGATCGTGGTCTGCTGTCCGAGACCGTCGTCGCAGTGTGCGGTGAAATGGGCCGGTCCCCGTTGATTAATAGCCACGGGGGACGAGACCACCATACCGGTGCCTGGTCAGCTCTGCTGGCTGGAGGTCCGATTCAGCCTGGGATGGTTGTCGGTTCAACTAATGCTTTTGGTGCCGAGCCGGCAACTCGGCCGGTGACACCGGCGGAACTGAGTGCGACTCTTTATCATTCGCTCGGGGTTGATCCCAGGCAAATCATCGGAATGGGACCGACTGGCATTCCGCAAGTGGTCTTGGATGCCGAGCCGATCAGTGAGCTTTTGAAATAGTAGACTTCGTCGCGGAGACGGCAGACCACAGCCGGATGACTCCCAGTTCGCTGCCGGTCGCCAGGCATTGGCTGTGTGGATCGAATACCACGGGGCCCGTCTGACCGTGTAAGGTCACCCGTAAGTGTCCGGTGGTCGCATCCCAGAGTTTCACTTCTCCTTCCACTGGAGACCAACGGTCGCCCGCCCCCGTGGCCAATGTCTGACCATCGGGCGAAAACGCGGCGAACATCACATAGCTGGTGTGGCCTCGCAAGACCTCGCGAGTCTGCCACGAACGGGTGTCCCACATCCGGGCGGTCTCGTCATAACTGGTCGAGACTAACGTCGCTCCATCGGGCGAAAATGCCAAGCCGTGGACCCAGCCCTGATGACCCGTCAACGTGTGCAGCAGTTTTTGACTGGCAACATCCCAGACGCGAATCGCATGGTCGGCGCCCGCGGAGACGACCAGCTTGCTGTCGGGCGAGTAGACCACCGCCGCGGTACTGTCGGTATTGTTTCCGAACGCCGCGCGCACATCTTTGTCCGGTAAATTCCAAAGCCGCAACGTGCGATCGTCGCTGGCGGTGACCACGGTGCGTTCATCGGGCGCGAGGTCCATCCCAAACACCTGGCCCTGATGTCCCGTCAGCGTTCCGAGTTGCTGGCCCGTGCTGGGATCCCACAAACGCACGCTGCGGTCTTCGCTGGCGGTCAGCATCAGCTTGCTGTCACGAGTAAAAATAATCCGCCGAACGCGGTGGACTCTTTCCAGAGTATGCCTGACTTGCCCCGTGGCCCGATCCCATAATTTGACGGTCATATCCTTGGACGACGAGGCCAACATCGCGCCATCAGGAGAAAACGCCAAGGCCAGAATACGATCGCGATGTCCCGTCCATTCCGCAAATGGCGCCGGAGTGACCGTCTCCCAAACTAGGGCACTCCCATCGAGACTGGCCGAAATCAGGCTGCGATCATCGGCTGAGAAGTCCAACGCAGTCACCGCTTTACGATGCCCGGTTAATGACGTTCGCGGTTGCCGAGATGCGACATCCCACAAGCGGACACTCAAGTCACGACTGCCGGATGCCAGCGTCTGACCGTCGTGGGAAAAACTCAGCGAGATGACGCCGCTGAGATGCCCCTTCAGCGTTGCGACCAGCCTGCCATCGCTCGGTTGCCACAGTTTGACGGTCTCATCGTTATGCCCCGTCGCCAGCAACGCACCATCGGGCGAGAAGGCTGCGGCCAAAGCCGGATCGACCTTGGTGACTTCCACGCGCCGCTGGCCGCTGGCCACATCCCAGACTCGAATTGCGCCATCAATCCCGCAAGTCACCAACCAGCGGTCGTCGCGACTGAATGCGAGACTCAACACAGCTCCCTCATGTGCGGCGAGCGTCTGAGTCAGTTGTTTCCCCACCACATCGCACACCTTGACTTTGCCCGAAGGATGCCCCAGGGCGAGATGTTTGGCAGTGAGAGTGATCGCCGCGCAGGTTGCTTCGTCACCGCCCTGGAAAATTGTCTCGTGGCGACCCGCTGGTGCCAGATCCCACATCGATGTCGCACCGTTTTTCTCGACCATAACGAGAGATTGACTGTCTCCACTCCACGCCGCCGTCAGCAGCGGTTGGGATGTCGCGGAAAGAATTTGGGGCAGTTCGACGACGGCCTGCGGCTTGTTAGACTCCAGATTCCAGATCCGCACGCGATGATCAGCTCTAATGGCTGCCGCCTGGCGGCCGTCGGGAGACAACCCGATCCAATTCAATTCTTGTTGAGGTGCCGCCAGCACTAGGCGATCCCGCTTGCACAAACCATAGAGATACCGCCAGGTGAAATCTCGCAAATGAACGGGGCAAACGCTGGTGTCTTCCAACAGCACCAGACCCCGCCCCGGATCGTTCCGCCACAAGGTTTCCACTTGCGCCAGCTGCAAGGCAAACAAGCCACGCTGCGACCGGTTGAGTTGTTCGCGGTAGCGCTCGGACTGACGCTCCGCCTCGGCCTGTTCCCGTTCGGCTCGCGCACGCTGCGACTCGGTTTCCGTCAGGGCGTCCGTCAGCCTCTGATTCGATTGTTTCAGCTCCGCCGTGTGCCACAAGTTGAGCATCAGAACCGAGGTCAATGCCACGACACTGACCGCAATCAATGCCGCAATCGCCGGGCGTCTCCAAGCCCAACGGACCGTCTGCTGCCAGATCGAAATCGGTCGCGCCAGGATGGGTTGGCCAGTCAGGTAGCGTCCCAGTTCATCGGCGAGAGCATCGGCCGTGGCATACCGCTTGTAAGGTTCCTTTCGCAAGCACTTCAAACAAATCGTTTCGAGGTCGCGCGGTACACGAGGCACCAGCCGGCTGGGAGGCGTGGGCTCATCCCACACGACCTGACGCGCTGTTTCGAGTACCGTTTCCGCTTCGAAGGGAGGTTTTCCGGTCAGCAGCTCATACAAGATCGCGCCGAGCGAATACACATCGGACGCCGGTCCGACGTATTTGGAGACACCAGTTTGTTCCGGAGCCATGTAGCTAGGGGTACCGATCAAGGCTCCCGTGCGAGTCTGACTGGAATCTCCCACGAACCGCTTGGCCAATCCGAAGTCGGTGATCTTCGGCTCGAAACGAACGGTTTCTCCGTCACCCTGACGCAGGCTGACCGCCTCACGATTCTCGGACGCCGCCAGCAGGACGTTCGATGGTTTGAGATCCCGATGGACGATGCCTCGTTGATGGGCGAAGTGGACGGCCCGCGACAATTTTTCGAGCAACTCGGCGGAAAACTGCGCGGGTTGAGGCTGCCCGGCAATGAGGTCCGACAGGTTCTTCCCGGCCACATATTCCAGAACAATCAGCGGCCGGCCGTCGTGATTGCCGATCTCCAGAATTTGCACAATATTCGGATGAGCAAGGCACGCGACAGCCTCGGCTTCACGCCGCCAGCGGTCCAGATCGGTCAGATTCGCATAGGGTCCGGCCAGGAGGACCTTGATGGCAACTGAACGCCCCAACTGCCGATCACGGGCTTGATAGACAACGCCCATTCCCCCGCGGCCCAGTTCCCGCCCCCGCTCGTATCGCCCCAGCCACAGCGAATCATCCGACAACGAGGTTCCATCGTCACCGTGTGCGATGTGGTCTCCACCGGCCAGGGCCGAGATCACCGCATCGCTTTCCGCCATTAGCGCATGAATCTGGAACTGCTCTTCGAGGATGGTTTTCCAGCGGGGAAAACGCTGGCAGAAATCAGCCGGCTGCGGTTGCTGGCCCAATTCTTGCCGAGTCACAAATTCCGTGTAGATCAGCTCGATCGCTACATCGGCCTGAGATTCCAATTCCGGCGCAGCGGCAAAGAATTCTTCCGCCCGACAATCTCGCCCGCCGCGCAACCCCTGGTCGAGCTCCGCGCACGCCTGGCGCAGTCGCAGTTCGATCCCGGCAGTAGTCGCTGATTCCGGATGCACGCGACGAGTCCTCAAGCCTTCGTGGGACGGGTCTCCAGGCCCGTCAGTCCAGCCCTGATTGCGGGAGAATGGTTTCTTGCTTCGAAGATCAGTTCATTTCAGACGGGGACGGACGGGCCTGGAGACCCGTCCCACGATACACGGCCAATTGTGAAGCTCTGACCACGATTGTACAATTACCAGTCCGCCGAGCGTATCAAGATGGTCAGCATGGCACAAAATGACCGACTCCATCCCGGATGCCCCCGAATCCACCGCCCAGTTCGCCGAACTGCTGGCCCGAGTGCGTGAAGGCGATGCAGCGGCCACGACTCAACTTGTCGAACGCTACGAAGCCCGGGTCCGGCTGACCGCCCGCGTCCTCTTGGGGCCTGCCTTGCGTCCCCATCTCGATTCCGTCGATATCGCGCAATCAGTCCATCGGACCCTGCTCTTCGGACTCAAGCACGACAAGTTTGATCTCAATAGCTCGGACCAACTGCTGGCCCTGCTGCTGACCGTTGTCCGCCGCAAGGTGGCCCATCAATGGCGCAAGGCCCAGCGACAACGTCGCCTGAGTTCTGCCCCGAACATCGTGGAAAGTTCGGAAAGTCCGGTCAGTCTGCTGGCCTCAATGGTAAGTCCCCAGATCGACCCAGCAGGTTCCGCGGCGATCAACGATTCCATCACTCAGTTGCTGCAGGGGCTGGACGGCACCGACCGCCAGGCGATTGAATTGCGACTCGCGGGATACAGCACGGTGGAAGTCGCCGCGGAACTGGGATTGGACGCACGCGTCCTGCGGGCACGCCTCAGCCGTTTGCGGCAGCGGTTGCGCGAACGCGGGATTCTCAGCGAATGGCTGTGATGCGTTCGTCATAAGTCCCGTAAGTCTTATCCGTCCCATGAAATGATGGGACTTATGGGATCGATGGGACTCATGACTGAAGCGAAATCAGGCCGTAAGTCACAATCTCACAGCCCTTTCCAGCCGATTTTTGGAATTCTTCACAAAAACTGCAAAATGTGCGTGCGCTTTGGCCTCACCGCGGCAATTATTGATGGGTAAATGTGTTTCTCAGCAGGGGACAGACATGGCCAAGCGGGTAATTTGGACAGTTTTTGCAGCCTTTTCTCTCGTTGTCACGACGCAGTTGCAGGCTGCCTCACTACACGAAGAAATTGATCGCCTGATCGCCGCCAAAGCGGGTGCCACCCCGCTGGCCCCCGCCTGTGACGACGCCACCTTCCTGCGGAGAGCTTATTTCGATCTCGCGGGCCGGATTCCGCGATTGGAAGAAACGCAGAAATTCCTCAGTGATTCGGCCGCCGATAAACGCACCAAGCTGATCGACGAATTGCTGGCTGGTCCCGAGTATCCACGCCGCATGGAGGAACTGTTCCATGTGATTTTCATGGAGCGACGCGGCGACAACCCGGAATGGTCCAAGTTTCTGCGGGTCTCGTTCGAGACGAATAAACCGTGGGACCAGTTGACTCGCGAGATCCTGCACCCCGTGGCCGAAGACGCCAACAAGCGGGGGGCCGCCTTCTTCCACACGAAGCGTCTGGACAAAAATGGGCAGGAGACGACCGATTACCCCGGACTGACACGCGACGTCGGCCGGTTGTTTATGGGGATCGATCTGCAGTGCGCCCAATGTCACGATCACTTGTTTATCGGGGATTATAAGCAGGTTGATTTTCAGGGATTGCTGACAGTCTTCGCGAACACCTCAATCAAGGGGGGCGACTTCCCCGCGATTGCCGAAAAGCCCGCGGCCACGAAATTGGAATTCAGCTCGGTCTTCGAAGGGACCAAGAAAGTGACCGGCCCGCGAATTCCCTTCGGGACCGAATTTGACGTCCCGCCGGCGACCGGCAGCGCTCTGGCGTTGGTTGCCACCGCCCTGCCCGCACCGGAAAACCGCTTGTTCGTGCAGAACGCCGTCAATCGCTTCTGGTTCGTCATGATGGGGCGCGGCTTGATCCATCCTCTCGACTTGCAGCACTCGGGCAATGCCCCCTCGCATCCGGAATTACTGGAGTTGATGTCGCGCGAATTCGTCGCTCAAAAGTTCGATGTGAAATGGCTGATCCGCGAGCTGGCGTTGTCCAACACGTATGCCCGGGCGACAGAAATCGCGGGTGGCGAGCCCCCTCCCGTCGAACTGTTTGCGGTGGCCATCGAGCGACGACTCTCGGCCGAACAGCTCCTGCGCAGCATGTTCATCGCCACGGGAGATCCTGCGGAAACCAAAGATGAGGCCAAGCTTGTGGCCGCGATGACTCCGCTGCGGCCCAAGGCACTCAAGGCGTTCGCCAATCCCCCCAAAGAACCCGAGGACAGCTACAACACGACGGTTCAAGAAGCCCTCACATTGCTGAACGATGAGGCGTTCCAAAAGCTGTTTGAAGTGCGGCCCAATAGTTTGACCGAACGACTCGCGAAGATCGAAGATCCCAATCAATTGGCCGATGAGCTCTATTTGACGATCTTGATTCGAAAGCCCTTGGATGAAGAACGAGCCGAGGTCGGCAAATTCCTGCAGCAATATGTCACCACAGTGCCTGGGAAGAAAAAGGTCGATGCGGTGCGTTACCTGGCGTGGGCACTCGTCGCATCGACCGAGTTTTCGATCAATCACTAAACCTGAATTCGTAGCCCGAATGTTGTAGCCCGACTCTCTGAGTCGGGACCCGACTCAGAGAGTCGGGCTACAGATCCTCCAGCGTGAATCCCACCATGTCACACCATCCCCTATGCAATCCGTTCGAGCACACCGTCTCACGCCGCCAGTTCCTGGGCGGCGTCGGTGCGTCAGCCGCCGCGGCCGCCATCGGCACCTTCGGCGGACTCGTTCAGCCGGCCGTTGCGGAAGACCTGAAAAAGCGGGACAAGCAGGTCATCTTCATCTGGCTCGATGGTGGGATGAGTCAACTGGAGAGCTGGGATCCCAAGCCGCACTCCGAATTTGGCGGACCATTTCGGGCGATCCCGACGTCGGTTCCCGATATCCGCGTCTCGGAACTCCTGCGGCACACGGCCAAGCAGATGCACCACATCGCCGTCGTGCGGAGCGCGTGCACGCAGGACAACAGCCATTCCGCCGGAGTCGCCCGCATCCAACGTGGCGATCCCAAAAATCGCGGCGTCGATTATCCCTTCTTCGGAGGTGCCGTATCGAAGCTGTTGGGTCCCTGCCCCGGCGGTCTGCCTCCCTACATGTGGGTTAAGCCCGGCAGTGGCGGCTTCATCCCCGGTGATGGTGGTTTCCTGGGTGCCAAATACGGCTCACTGGCCCTCGGTGACGGCAAGCCGCCAGAAAGCCTCTTGCTCCCGGGGACGATTACATCCGTCGAGGACGATCTTCGCAACGAGTTTCGTACGAAGCTGAATGCACGGTATGCGGCCAAACATCGCAAGGCGAATTCAGAAGCGAACAGCTACGTTTACGATGTCGCACGCGAACTCTCCCGCCGCAGCGATTTGTTCGACGAGAGTAAAGTTGCCGACAAGGATCGCGACCGTTACGGCCGGAACGACCTCGGACGTCACATGCTGCTGGGGCGGCGATTGCTGGAAAGTGGCGTGCGTTTCGTGAAGGTCAATTCTTACGGCTGGGACAGTCATGGCGACAACTTCAACGCCAGCCAGAGTTTGATCGGCAAGTTTGATCAAGCGTTTGCCGCGTTACTGGAAGACTTGTCGGAACGCGGGATGCTGGAGCACACACTGGTCATCGCCCTCAGCGAATTTGGCCGCACTCCGAAGATCAATTCGCATGTCGGCCGCGACCACTGGCCGGAAGCCTGGTCGATTGCCATGGCGGGCTGCGGTCTTAAGAAGGGGATCGCGGTCGGCGCGACGAGCGACCGGGGCGACGTCGTGGCAACAGAACCCTATGACATCGGCCACTTCTTCCACACATGGTTCCGAGCCTTGGGGATCGACCCCAGCCAGGTTGAATACGACAACCACGGGCAACCGTTACCTATCGCACATGATGGCATGGGGCCGATCAAAGACGTGTTGGCCTAAATTTTGAAAGACCGACACTTACCAGAAACCCAGGTGAGCCGGGTGCCGTAAGGCCCCGGACAATTCGCTCACCTGTCAAACAAATACCGGTCCGGGACCTCACGGCACCCGGCTCACCTGGTCAGTCCTTACAAGAGACTCTTCCATGGCCGATATGACGACAAAGATCGTGAAGACGATCGAGCACAGCCGCCAGCTCTGGACAGCCCGCTACAGCCCCTGCGGAAAATTTCTCTTCGCTGCGGGATTTGACGCGCTGGTTCACCGTTGGGATGTCAGTACCGAAGAGCCCAAGCTGCTGGAACCACTCGCCGGGCATCAGGGTTGGACTCAGCGCATCGCCTTCGTCGGTGAGAATCTCCTCACTGCCGATTCGTGGGGCCGGTTGATCGCCTGGAAATATGCCGCCGAGAAGCCGCAGCCCACATGGAATCTCGAACAGGCCCTGAGCGGTTGGATCCGCGACATCGCGATCAGTCCCGACGGCCAGACGATTGCTGTAGCCGGGAACGATCCGACCGTGAAACTCTATGCGATCGCCGATGGCAAGCTGGTGAATGAGTTCGGCCCGCACCCTCTCGAAGTCTTCAGTGTCGCATTTCATCCCGATGGCAAATCCCTGGCCACAGGCGATTTGAAGGGGACGATTCGCCAGTGGGACCTCGGGACCAAGCAAGTCACCCGGCAGATCGAAGCTCCGATGCTTTATACACTGGACCGCATTCAGGACAGCGGCGGAGCACGTCACCTGAGATTCGACACCACTGGCAAGCAACTGCTCTGCGGCGGTATCAAGGCGCCCACCGGGGGATTTGCCGTGGGAGCACCGCTGCTGCTGGTCATTGACTGGGACGCGGGAAAGATTACGCAGGAACTCGAGCACGAAGACAAGAACCACGGCTTCATCTACGATGCCGCCTACCATCCGACGGGGTTTGTCATGGCCACGACTGGCGCGATGCCGGGCACCGGCCACCTCTGGTTCTGGCGCATCGGTGAGCCCAAGCCATTCTATCTCAGCAAAGACTTGCCGAATCTGCGGAGCTTGAGCCTGCACCCGAACGGGACACGACTGGCAGTGGTGAGCGTGATCTCTCCGAACGGCAACGGTAAGCCCAAGGGAGACAAGTACGTCGATGGCACAACCAAGATTCAGCTCTTGGATATCGCGTAGGGCCGTGTCGTTGATCGCAGTGTAGCGGAATCTCGTACGAGTTCCGCTCGGGATGTCTGGAGACTGCGGCGGAACTCTTACGAGATTCCGCTACACCGCATTAAACCGGCGTCATCGCCAGTTCATTCACGATCTGCTCGTTGATGTTGCGATCCTTGAACTTGGTCGCCGATCGCAAGGCATTCGTGATGGCTCGTTTGTCACTCGAGCCGTGGCAGATCATGCAGATGCCGTCGATACCCAGCAGCGGGGCGCCGCCGAACTCGCTATACGACAACTGCTGACTCAGGCTGTGAAAAGCGCCCGCCGCGACATCACGCTCAACGGACAACTTGGAAAGCACATGCTTTGAGGCGGTCCGCATCAGCATGTCGGCCATCGCTTCGCTAGCCTTCAGCACGACATTGCCTACGAAGCCTTCGCAGATGATGACATCCGCGTCGCCGTAGTAAATGCCGCGGCCTTCAACATTGCCGATGTACTGCCCCTGCAGATGGCTGGCAGCCAGGAACGAATGAGCCTCACGAATGAGGTCGGTCCCCTTGCCATCTTCGCTGCCGATGTTCAACAGTCCGACGCGCGGCTTGGCAACACCCAGGATCTCACGAGCGTAAATCGCACCCATGATCCCGTATTGGTAGAGGTGCTCGGATCGTGCCTGAGGATTCGCGCCGACATCCATCAGAATGGACGTCCCCACCGAAGTCGGCAAGGCCACCGCAATCCCGGGACGTTTGACGCCTGACAGGAACAGCTTGGTCCGCAACCCGGCCGCAACGACGGCCCCGGTGTGCCCGGCGCTCACCACCGCATCGACGGCTTTATCAGCCATCAACTGCCAGCAGATATTGAGCGAGTTATTGGGCTTCTTGCGAACCGCTTCGGCAGCCTTTTCTTCCATCGTGATCCAGCTTTCGGCTGGGACGACTTTGATTGAGCTACCGGAATAGCCGGCGTCGGCAAGCATCCGTTCGAGACGCGCAGCATCCCCGACCAGCGAGATTTGCAGCTCCGGGAGAAGTTGGAGTGCATCGAGCGCGCCGGCAACATTGGGATCAGGGCCGTAATCGCCCCCCATCGCATCCAATGCGATCCGCATAAGATGTTACTCTTGCTTCGTTTCCACGACCGTTCGTCCCTGATAGGAACCGCAAGTCGGGCACACCAAGTGAGAGGGAACTGCCGTGCCGCATTGCGGGCAATGATGCAGTTGAATTGGCTTCTTGGCGTTGTGACTCCGCCGTTTTGCCGTCCGTGATACTGATTGTCTACGCTTAGGTACGGCCATTTGCTCTTACCGCGAATCCATCGACCCTATAAATAACTGATGCGGAACAACGTGCCCCTCGAGTCTGACTTAAAGTCCGACTCCAGCAAGTCGTTCCGCCACAACGAACCGCATCCTACGCGAAGCCGGGAGGCGGTGTCAAGGAAGTCGTTGAGCTTGTCTTGGACGAACTTTACGACAGAAACTGCCGATCCAGAACGTCACGACGATCGCCTACTTTATCGGCAGGCGTCGCGAGGAGATAGCAAGGAATCACTCAAGCGACCCTACGGTTTACAAATTCAGCCACTTGGCATTCAGAAATCGCCTCGCAAAGCACTATCCGGTAATCAGTTGCGCGCAGTCGATCGATCGTAGGGTGCGTCGGCTGTCGTAAGGCCCCGGACTATGTGGCTGACGCTGCTAGCGTCGGCATTCATACCCACGTCAGGCCGTGTTCAATGAATCAACATGCCGAAGATTTCACCACGGAGACACGGAGAGCACGGAGATCTGATTTGAGATTTCTCCGTGTTCTCCGTGTCTCCGTGGTGAATCTAAGCAATTGAATTCATGGGTATTGTATTCGTCAAACACGGCTTACCAGCGTCGGCGATGAAGAAGATCTTCTATTCTTCACCCGCCGCGGCCACAAACGCGCCCGGATTCTCGCTGTGATGAGCGATGATCTTGTCGGTCAACTCCTGCACAATGTCAGGATTCTCGATCAGGAACAACCGCGCCTTTTCTCGTCCCTGACCCAGCTTGATGCTGCCGTAGCTCAGCCACGTGCCGCTCTTATCGATCAACTGATCAGCCACAGCCAGATCCAGAATGTCGGATTCGCGGCTGATTCCGCACGTCGACAGCATGTCAAATTCCGCGATCCGGAACGGTGGCGCGACCTTGTTCTTGACGATCTTGCAGCGCATTCGCATACCGGTGACAGTCTCGCCTTCTTTTAACGTAGCGATCTTGCGGACGTCGCAACGGCAGGAACTGTAGAACTTCAAGGCACGGCCACCGGGAGTGGTTTCCGGGCTGCCGAACATCACGCCGATCTTTTCGCGGATCTGATTGATAAAGATCACACAGGTCTTCGACTTGGCAATGCAACCGGTCAGCTTACGCATCGCCTGACTCATCATGCGCGCCTGCAAACCGACGTGCGTATCGCCAATATCTCCATCCAATTCGGCCTTCGGCACGAGAGCGGCCACCGAGTCGATGACGACCAGATCGACCGCATTCGACTTGATCAGCATCTCAGCAATCTGCAAAGCTTCTTCGCCATACGACGGCTGGCTGACCAGCAGATCTTCGAGGTTCACGCCGATCCGCTTGGCCCAACTGGGGTCCAGCGCGTGTTCCGCATCAATAAATGCTGCAATTCCGCCCTCTTTCTGAGCATTAGCGATGACGTGTAGCGCCAGAGTCGTCTTACCGCTCGATTCCGGTCCGAACAACTCGATGATGCGACCGCGGGGAAAACCGTTGCCTCCCAGTGCCATATCGAGCGACAAGGCCCCAGTCCGAATCCCGGGGATTCCGCCGGTGTGCGAATTGTCGCTCAATTTCATGATTGAGCCTTCGCCGAACGCTTTTTCAATCTGCCCCAGCGCGTTGGTGAGCATGGCCCGATCTCCGTGTGTGGCCGCCTGTTGAGTGCTCTTGCCTCCCTTGCTTTTCGCCGCCATGAGCGCGTTCCCTTTAGCTATATGAAGTGAGTGTCAATCGAAATGGAACATCGGGACGGGGGCTGTGAACGTATTTGAACTGTCTTTCCCCGCCGATCAGGGAATTATTCGTTTGCAGAGGTCAAAACTTCAACCGAGTCATGGGATTTTTTTGAACACCTGCCACCGTCCGTAGCCCGACTCTCCGAGTCGGGTGCGTTACGAAGAGACCCGACTCGGAGAGTCGGGCTACAACATGCGGAGTCTACTTGATCGAATTCAAGTACGCCAAAATATCAGCCATTCCCGCCACATCAATCTGCTTTTCGAGCCCCTCCGGCATGAAGGAAATTCCCGTGCTTTTCAGCTCGTCGATGTCCACTCGCAGCACGGTCTCCGTCGTATTATCAGCCCTCCGCAGCGTGAGGCTGTTGGCGGTTTCCGCAGCAATCATGCCGGTCAATGTACGACCACTTTCGAGGACCACGACGTAGCTCAAGAACTGCGGTTTGACCTCGCGATTCGGATCCAGAACGTTCAACAACACGGCGGCGTTGCCTCGGTCGCGAATGGCATTCAAGTCGGCACCGATCGATTCCCCAAACCCTTCCAGCTTATGGCACGCCGCACACGTTTTACGGAAGAGGACCCGGCCGCGATCGATGTCACCTTTCATCTCCAATGCCTTCTGATAGGCATCCACAACTTCTTGACGTCGAGCCAATCCGGTCCCGGCAAACAGTTTTATTGCACGATTGCGAATCGATTCTTCCTGATGTTTCTGCAGCAGCGAGATGCGGGCCGGGTCCAGATCCGCGCGGGCAATAGACTCCTTCTCGACCGCATCCAGGAAGGCCGTGATCCATTGCGGTCGCGAGAAGAGCGTCTCCACCGATGTCGAACGTAGTTGCGGAGTCTGCGACGACCAGACGGCAACGATCAACGGCGGGACCTCGACAGTGTCAAACCTGGCCAGCGTTTCCAGCACAGCGGCCTGCACCGGTTGCGGCTGTCGCGATTGCAACAGTTCCGCAAACAGATCCTTGTTGTCCGCAAAAGGTGCGGTGGCCAGAGTCCGCACTGCGGCCGCCCGATCAGCTGGCATTTTTGCGGCGTCACGAGCCACCACTTGGGCGTCGCGGATCATCGCGGCGATTAGTTCCTTGGCCTTGCCTCCGGCCGCTCCGCTAAACAATTCGCGAATCGACGGCTGCTTACTGACCAGGTTCTTGACGAGATCTGCGGCGAGTGCTTTATCCGCGGCATCGGTCGACAAAGTCTCCAGTTGCTGCAGGAAGATGGCCATGTCGTTCTTGACGTCGGCCGCCCCAATTTGCGACGCGACGGTGCCGAGCAAGTTCCGCACATGAGCCGCCTTGAGCCCCTCGCGGTCTCGCAACAATGTCGCCAGAAATTCGCCGCGGCGATTGCCAATGGAACTCAGGATTGCCAGTTGCATCCACGTGTCTGCACCGTCACGTACGGCCAGTTTGGCCAATGCGTTGGTGGCCGGTTCTCCGGTAAATGCACCCAGGGTGAACGCCGTCTGATAGCGGACTCGCAGATCGGCATCATCGGCCAATGCCGGGACAGCATCGCGCACCTCGGCTTGGTCAACAAACGATTCCGCTAACTTCAGAGCGTGCTCACGAGCCTTCGGTTCGGTCGCTTTCAACGCATTGACAACCACGGCAGGTTCCAGAGCCGACAGCCCCTGCAACGAGTACAGCGCCATCACACGAGCCAGCGGTGAGGTGGATGTTTCCGCCAAGGTCCGCATGGGTGCAACGGCCGCTCGATCCTGACGATGGTAGATCAGCCGCGACGCCGTATCGCGGTGCCAGACGTTGGAATGTTCGAGAAGTTTCACCAATTCCACTGTCGGCAAGTCACCCAGCCGCGGAGTCTTTGGGAACTTGAAACCATCGGGGGCAATCCGATAAATGCGTCCCTTATCAATCCCCGCGCTGACATCCATATGCTTCAAGATCTGCGGAGCCAGAAACGCCGCCCCTTCGATCAGCTCACGATACATATCAATGACATACAAAGTCCCATCGGGAGCATTGGCGAACTGCACCGGCCGGAACCAGTTGTCGCTCGAGGCCAGGAATTCGGCATCCGGATCAGCTCGATGCGCGGTCAGTCCTACGCCTGCCGCTTCCAGCCGAGCGCGATAGACGAGATTATTGGCGACCTCGCCGACAAAGACTTGTCCGCGAAATTCCGCCGGCCACGCATCACCACGATAAACGGTGATGCCCGTCGCGCCAGTAAAGAACCCCGACGGCGAGCCTCCTTCATCTGAACCCGGAATAACACCTTTACTGCGCAACCGCGTCCGCAGCACGCGCCAAGGTTCGAGACCGCTGATGCGCATGAGCTTCGTGAACTTGCCATCCGGAGCGATGTTAATGGCCGCCGCCGGAGCCTGCAGGTACGGATTCCGCGAGAGATATCGTCCGTCATACATCATCAAGTGGACGGGTTCGCTGTTGCCGCACACAAAGCCTCGCAGATTCCAGTCATCGAGACTCATCCCATGCTGTCCGCCGCCGCTCGTCGCGGTCAGCGTCATGTTGCGCGGTTCCAGTAAGAGATGTTGTCCGCGGGCGTTGATCGTTTTGGCGGCAGCAGAATCAGGAGGGGCGGGATCCGCAACGGGGACGATCTCGCCCCCATCGAGACCAGTCGGAATGTGGAATCGATTGTCGAACCGCCAGCGGAAGGAATTGAGCATCCCTTCGCCCGCCTTATCCTGTCCGAATCCGGTAAACAGCTTGCGGCGAACGTCAGCCTTGCCGTCGCCGTTGGTATCCTTGCAGAAAAAAATGTCAGGTGCCGCACCGACCAGAATTCCGCCGTCCCAGCAGGCGACCGCGGTGGGATAGTTGAGGTCCTCCACAAACGGCGTGGCCTTGTCGTATTGCCCGTCGCCGTCGGTATCTTCCAGCAGCTTGATCGCGCCTTGGCCGTGCGGTTTCTGGCTGCCGTATTGGTTGTACTCGGGCAACTCGACGACAAACGCCCGGCCGGATTCGTCGAAGTCCATTCCCATCGGGGATCGAATCAGCGGCTCGCTCGCGACGATTTCAGCGTGAAAGCCGGCTTTCAACCGCATGGATTTCAAGGAATCTTCGGGCGACTTACCAGGAATCTTGGGGAGCTCCGCGGAGAAATCCTTATCGGCGGTATCCTTGGGCGGATCAGCAGCCGGCACTTGCGATACGATCCATGATCCACACACCAGCACAGTCAGCAGCCACAGGGCTCGCAGCATCTTCAGTCCTTAAGTTCTGTGATGAAAATTCCAGATGGTTCCTCAGGAGTGAGCGCAACTCAGGCAGGCAGGAGTATCTTAACAGCGCGAGTGATGTACTTCACGTGTCGGCGGACTTACCTGATGGGAGGGCGAGGCTCCCGCCGAGCTTAATACGACCGCAGGTCGGCGTCCGCCGGAGGCATTTCAATAACCATGCCTCCGGCGGTCGCCGAGCTAAAGCTCGTATTAGGCTCGGCGGGGTACCCTCTGGGTCCCTCGCCCTCCCATCAGCCCGGACCTAAGGACCTAACCACCGGGGCGGATTGTGAATTGAGCGCCGTTTCGCCCCTGCTACAATATGTGCGACTTGGATTTGTCCCCACTACCCCGCGTGCCCTGAGATTTCTCAGCGGCAACTTTTCTGGCGCAACTTTCCGCATGTACGATACGTTGATTATTGGCGCCGGGCTGTCAGGTCTGGCCGCAGGCATTCGTCTGGCCTACTTTGGTCAGAAGGTCTGCATCCTCGAGCGGCATTACACGATTGGCGGATTGAATTCGTTCTATCGTTTGCGGCATCGCGATTATGACGTCGGCCTGCATGCCGTGACGAATTATGCCAAGCCGGGAACCAAGACCGGGCCGCTCAGCAAGTTGCTGCGGCAGCTCCGTCTGCGATGGGACGATTTTGATCTCTGCCCGCAGACTCAATCGCGGATTATCTTCCCCGGCGTCGAACTGAAGTTTACGAACGATTTTGCTCTGTTCGAGGAACAAGTCGGCGCGGCGTTCCCCGCCCAGCGCGAGAATTTCCGAAAACTGGTGGAGCGCATTGATACTCACGACGAACTGAATCTTTTGCAGTCCCAGGCTTCGGCCCGGCAGGTGCTCGGCGAGATCATCAGCGACCGACTGTTGATCGACATGCTGTTCTGTCCGTTGATGTTCTACGGCAGCGCGGTGCCGCGCGACATGGATTTCAATCAGTTCGTTGTGATGTTCAAGAGCATCTTCGAACAAGGCTTCGGCCGCCCGTACGATGGCGTGCGGTTGATCATGAAGAATGTGATTCGCAAGTACCGCGAATGTGGCGGCGAACTGAAGCTACGGGCAAGCGTCAAGCAAATCGTCTCAGATGGAAACCGGACGACGGGCGTCCTGCTGGAAAGTGGTGAGTTCCTGGAAGCCCGCAATGTGGTCTCGTCCGCGGGTCTCGCCGAGACACTGCGGATGTGCGGCCCCGAAACGGCTCCGGAAACGGTCAATGGTCCCGGCACTGAACCAGGCGATATTTCGTTCGTCGAGACGATTTTCGTGATCGACAAACAGCCTGCTGAGTTGGGGCATCACGACACGATCATCTTCTACAACGATACCCCCGAGTTCCTCTACGAAAATCCCGAGGAACCGTGTGACCTGCGCAGCGGCATCATCTGCTCACCGAACAATTTCGAGTACGAACAGCCGCTCAAAGAAGGCTGTATGCGTATCACGGCACTCGCCAATCACAGGTATTGGCTCAATCTACCGGATGATCAGTATGCGGCCGAGAAGGAAATCTGGGGTCAGAAAATCCTCGAGTCCGGCTTGAAGCACACGCCTGATTTTCGTCCGCATGTTCTCGATACGGATGTCTTCACGCCGCGGACCATTCAACGCTTCACCAGCCATATCAACGGCTGCGTGTACGGTGCACCACACAAGCGGATGACTGGTGAGACGCATCTGGAAAACTTGTTCCTATGCGGAACGGATCAAGGGTATTTGGGAATCATCGGTTCGATGCTCTCGGGGATCACGATCGCCAATCTGCACTTGCTGCGGGAAACGCCAGCGAAGTCGTAGCGAGTCCACGACCGCATCCGGGGTGGTGTTTGGCCGCAAATGTCTTCAGAATAGAGTCCACGTGAGTTGACCATTCCGAATACTGTTTGAAGATCGGTGCATATGACCCGCAGTCATTGCTTCCAGTTCCTGCTTTGCTGGTTGCTTCTCGCCGCCAGCGTACAGGCCGACGAACAGCGTTTCCAGGCCGAATTCACCGACGGTACTCGTACCAACGGGGATGAGCTCCGTAACTGGCACGACAGTAACGCCCAGCCGGTCCTCAATAACAAGCCGCTGTTCGATCAGAACAATCCGGCCCGCTGGGTCATCGATACGTCGCTGAAGGTGGCCGCCACTCCGACAGCGTTCGTCGAATTCTTCGGCGGTGACCGTTTACCGGGTGCCGTGTTTGGCGCCGGCAGTGGGCTGGAGTCGAAATACAATCGCCTCCCCCCGCACTTGCTCCTGGATCGCCAGGCTTGGAATTTCCCCGGCGTCCAGCCGCCGTCTCCGCTCCGGGTCCTCACCCGCTGGGTACGGCGAGTCGTCTGGCAGAAACGCTCCACCGAGACCTATGAGCCGGGTAATCTCTTCTATGTCGACGGCCGCCGGATCACGTTTCGGTCGATCCGATGGAATTCGGCGTCGGCGTTTCTGTTGCTCGAACAGTCGACCCAGGAAGTGCCGTTTCACGACGTGGCTGAGATCCATATGCCCGCGGTCGACAACTGGACCGCCTATGTCGAACAACTGGCGTATACCAGCCCCGCTGCCAACGTGCGATTGTTTCAGTGGGAGACGCAGCAGGGCTTGCGGGCGACGGCTTCCAGCGAGCGATTTCAAGCTCGGCCCCATGGCAATGCCAATGACCCCAATGCCTGGTGGCATCTGATCCAGCCTGCGTGGAGCATCGACCCGTTGTGGGTCAATCATCGCTTGATCCGCACGCGCCGGTTCTTCGCCCCCAATGAAGTTCCGCTGACGTTTCTGGAGCCCGTTCGCAGCACTCACCTGCCGGGTCTCAGCAATGGCTGGGCCTGGCAGCGGGATCGCAATGTCCAGTCTGGTCCGTTGCAATCGGGTGGGCAGGAATATGGCTGGGGGCTGGGTGTGCAGGCTCAGCACGAATTGGAGTACAAGCTGCCCCCGGGAGCTTTGACGCTACGCACGCGGATTGGCCTGGACCGTTGCATTGGCTCCGGCGGCTGCGCAAGGGGGAAGATTTATACTTCGTCGAATCTCAATCAGCCCCTGTTTCAGACTGAGCTGCTGATCGGATCAGGTCTGGTTGCCGATACGGGAGAACTGAGCATCGTCGGGCAGCCGGGGATCGTCCTGACCGCAGACGCCGCCGTCGCCGAGCGACCCAGCGGTGCCGATCCGTTTGATATTCGCGATTCCCTCGATTGGCTGGAGCCCGTGCTGCGGGTCGATAGCAACGTACTGCAGAACGAGATCCGCGCCACAATGGTGCGCCAGTTGATTCCGTGGGAAGGCTGGACGGTGACTGATGCCGTGACCGGGCCATTCTTGTTCAAGAACCGCTGGCAGTCCTTCGAAGACCGTGATGCACGGTTCATCACGGAAATCGCGTCGCGAGTCCCGTTCCTGACGATCTCGCGCGAGTTCAAAGTCGGGCCGCAGAATACCTACCTGGCGCTCGGAGCGAGTCGCTTCCAGGATCGTACCACACCTGTCCATTTGCAGGTGCGGGTGAACGGCCAGAGTGTCGGAGATTTCGACATCCCCGTACGGAATTCGGTGGTCGAACCTGATCCGATCATGGTCAATCTCGATGCCTACCGCGGACAGCAAGTGCAGTTGGAAATCAGCCAGATGGCCGGTGGTCCACAAGCCCTGGTGGATTGGCGATCGGTGTCATTCTCAGACCGCCTGCCCGGGTTGTTGCCAGTGTTCGAAGACGATCCCAAGATCCTGACGCTGTTGCGCCAGGGTGAAGGCGAGGCACAACTGAGTCATAGCGACGCGTATACCGGAACGGTATCGTTGAAGGTTGTGAAAGGTGAAGTCGGGAATTCAGTGATGTTTTCCGAACCGGTCGCCATTCGAACTCAACCGAAGCTGGGCGAATACCGTTTCCTGCGATTCGTCTGGCGGAAACAAATGGGGACACCCGTCTGTCTGCAGCTCGCCACCGACGGTCGTTGGGGTGAAGAGATGACCGCCGTGGAACGTCAGACCTACCGCTACGACGCCGGCACGGGGGAACGCTCTCACAAGGGCGCACGTCGCATGGAAGAACGGCTGCCGACCGAATGGGTCGTCGTGACGAGGGATCTGGTCGGCGACTGGGGCGATTTCAATCTGACCGGGATTTCGTTCGGATCGTCCGATGATCAACCGGCGTATCTGGATCACGTGTATCTGTCCCGGACCCCGCTGGATATGGACAAGATTGTGGTCGAGTCGCATCCAAGCCGCAAGAAGCCGTAGGGTTGGGAGGGCGAGGCTCCCGCCGAGCCTAACACGACCGCAGGTCGGCGTCCGCCGGAGGCATCGAACGGCGGACTCCGAGCTAAAGCTCGCTTTAGGCTCGGCGGGAGCCTCGCCCTCCCACTCTTAATGCAGCAGCAGGAAATCCCGGCTATTCAATATCGCCCACATCAAGTCTTGGGCGGCCCCGGCTCGATCAGCTCCGTAGGCCGCAAAATGCTGCTTCGCGACTTCCAGCTCCTTGGGGGTCGGCCGGCGGACCAATGACCACAGATAGAGCTCTTCGACCAGGGCGTCATCCGGCAGCTTCTGATTGATCAACTGCATGACCCGGCCACTCGGATCGGTGACCCGTCGCAGAATGGAATTGCCGTTGATCAGGTGCAGGGCTTGCAGCATGTTGGAATCGTTGTCGCGTTCGCATTCGCAGGCTTCCATCCGCTGCGGCTTGCCGAACAGAGCGAGGAAATCACTCGTCACGTCGGCGTCGGGCAACTGAGCCGCACTGAAGCCGGCTGGAGCACCGCCGAAGTTCTCGCGAACGCCTGTGGCCTGCACCAGCGAATCGAGCAGTGCCTCGGCGGGGATTCGGCGTGGGATCGCGTGCGAGAAGTTCAGCGTATCATGGATGTTGGACGCATTGGGGACGCTGCTGCGTTGATAGGTGCGCGAGGTCACAATGCTGCGCATCAGATGCCGGATGTCAAAGTTGTGATCGATGAAGTCCTTGGTTAAGGCCTCGAGCAACTCGGGATTGATGGGCGGATTGGTCGTTCGCAGATCGTCAACCGGATCGATGATGCCGCGCTGGAAGAAGTAGCTCCAGAAGCGATTCGCCAGGCTGCGGGCAAAATGCGGGTTTTCCTTGGCCGTCAGCCAGCGGGCGAAATCGATCCGGCGATCGACATCGGGGACTGGCGCCGGTTCGCCACCGCCCAGGTAGCGCGGCGGCTGCGCACTGCTGGTACGAGGGTTGACCGCGAAGGGGGCGGCCATCTGTAGTACGACGGAGCGCGGATTCTGAATGCCCACCAGTCGTGGATCGGCCTTAACACTCACCTGATTAAAAAAACTGTTGAGACCGTAGTAGTCTTCCTGAGTCCAGTTCTCCATCGGGTGCGGATGGCAGCGGGCACACAGCATGCGGACGCCGCAAAAGACCTGGGCGACGCGTTCGGATGTCTCATTCGTATCCTTGCTGATGGCGAAGAACGTGCTGGCCGGATTGTCGCCGACTCCGCCGCGGCTGGTCAGTAATTGCCGCGTGAACTCGTCGAGCGGCAAGTTCGCCGCGACACCACTACGGACCCATTCCCGGAAGGCATACACAGCGGGTTCATTGCTGCGGGTGCGTGAGTTCTGGAACAGATCGCCCCATTTCAGTGACCAGTGATCGACAAACTCAGGGCGGGCAAATAGCGCATCGATGACCATCGTTCGCTTGGAGGAATTCGTATCGACCAGGAAGGCTCGCAGCTCATCCGGAGTCGGCTGAATTCCGATCAGGTCGAGGTAAATGCGGCGTAGATATTCTTCATCGGTGGCCAAGTCAGAAGGATGAACCTTGAGGTCATTAAGTTTTGTAATGACATGCTGATCAATGAAGTGATCTTGCGGGACCGGAGTGGGTTGGAAGCCGGGGCTACGTTTCAAGACGATTAACCGCGAAGCCGCAAATTTACGTTCAAACCGAGCCACGACCGCCGATTCTCCGAAGCCCCCACCCGTGACCAGGCCGTTGTCATCGACCTCAGCCACCCCTTCGGTATTGACCGTGAAGATCGCCAGCCGCGTAACGTCGCGCGTGGTGCCGTCGGTGTAATGGGCGATCAACTGCAGCCGGTGCTTCATCCCGGGTTCAATCACGAACCGCTCGGGCGAGACACTGACATGATCCACTTCGGCCTTGTTATCGAGATCTCCCTTCGCCCCTTCGCTGACCCACTTCAACAAGATCTCATGCAGCAGGCCATTCCGCGGGAACCGAGTCCCTCCGCGATGCGGAACTTCCCCAGCCGGCTTCTGGATGAGCAGGCTCTTGGCCGGATCGAGCAGACTGACACGCCGCCCAAAGGCATCGTTGAAAATGGCTTCGTGGTCCTGAGTCGCATTGGCTCCGCGCAGAGAAAGCTTGAAGCCCCCCTTGCCCAGCGAGTACCCATGGCAGGCTCCCATATTGCAGCCCGCCTTCGACAGGACCGGCATGACTTCGTGGCGGAAGCTGTACCGCGGATCGACGGCGGGAATCTCCACCTTGACGGGGATCTCCAAGGTTTGCCCCGCGATAGCAACTGTGATCTTCGTCTCACCCGACTTCAAGGGCCGCACGACGCCATTCTCGATGACGGCAATCGTCGGGTCGACCATCTGGTACTTCGCGTCCCCGGTCAGATCGAGCGAGATCCCTTCGGACGTGCGTCCCATGACAAGCAACGACTGCCCCTGCCGCTGATGAATCAGCCGCACAGCCGCGGGCGAGACACTGACCGGCCCGGCAGGAGTTCGATCGATGCCAGGTTCCTGGGTGAGTGCGAATGACGTCATGCCTAGGAGCAGCAACGTCGGGATTGCGAAGGTATGTGTTCGATTGAGAATCATGGTATTCGGCTTCAACATTCAATCCAAAGTTGGATTAGGAGCATCGTGGGAGTATCGGATCAAACAATCGCGCTCCGCGCCAAGTCCCCGCTCCCCTCGCCCCGGTACTCCGGGGAGAGGGG
>JAKFVC010000210.1 GCA_021732415.1 Planctomycetaceae bacterium | reverse complement strand
CCTCACCCCCAGCCCCTCTCCCCGGAGTACCAGGGCGAGGGGGACCGTTTCTTTCATTGTTTTGCATTTTGTGAATGAATCGCGTCGTGTAGATACCAATGAGGCAAGCCCAGTGGCGTAGGGTCATGGCGCCACATTCGGCTGAAATACTATCGATATCGAGCATCCCCGTAGGAAGGACTCACCATGTCGCTCCGTCTCGGACTGGCTGTCGCGTTGTTGTTCTCCGTATCGACTCTGCAGGCCGCCGATCCCCCGAAGCGGACGGAATTCACCCGGCTGATTGCTCACTTTGCCGAGTACAACTCGCCGCTCTATCTGCCGTTCGTCGATGACGTGCAGCCCGAGATTGCCCAGGTCGGCTGGTACGGAGCTCACTTCTGGAGCCTGGCCCATACACCGCACGGAGCCGGCTATCCGGCTCACTTCCCCGTTGTGGGGCTGAAGGAATGCGGCGCCTGGTTCGAGAACCTGAATCGCGAATTGCACAAGCGCAACGCGAAAGTCGTCGGACACTTCAATGTGGAGTTTCTCGTTGGCGATCCGGAAAGTCCTGAAGGCCCGCGGGGGTTCTTCAAATTCTATAAAGATCTGTGGGACGAGAGCGAACTGGGCCCGAAACCGCTCGCGGATCCGATGGAGTTTCTGCAGCGAGACGCCGACGGCAAGCCGATCGTGCACAACAACTACAGCATCGGCGGGATGAAGGAGTATTGGGCGTGCCTCAATAATCCGCAGTGGCGGATGGTGTTGAAGGCGTGGATGAAGCTGGGTGTGAAGCGCGGAGCAGACGGCTTCATCGCCAACTATTTCTATCGCCACAACTGCCTGTGTCCGCACTGCGTGTCGGGCTTCAAGGACTATTTGCGAGCCCGCTTTCCCTCCGAACAACTGCGCGAGAAATTCGGCATCGCCGACCTGGACCAGCACAAGTTCACGGAGATCGTCGGCTGGCACGATCCCAAGGAATCGACCCCTCTGCGCCGCGAGATGCTGCGATTTTCGCAACTGGGAACGAAGGCCGCCTTCGACGATGTCTTCGTGAAATATGGACGCTCATTGAAGCCCGATTTAATCGTCGGCCAATGGAACCATCTCGGCGATTTCGGACAGATCAGCGGTGACGAACGTTCGATGCTGCCGGCGGAAGCCTGGGGCCGCGATGAGGACTATCTGTGGTACAGCACGGGTGGCTCGGCCCATTACACCGACCTGGAAAATGGCGAACTGGGCGATGGTTCCTTGCGAGCCCGCTACATCCGGGGTGCCTTCGACGACAAGCCCTTCACCCTCGGCAAGTACGAAAGCACGCGAGCCCGAGTCGCCATAGCCGAACTGGCCGCGAACGGCGGCGCACCGATGGGCTTTTATGCGACCTTCACCGAACCTCTGGCGCGAGAGGCTATCGTACGGTACTTTCGCTTTATGCGAGAAAACAACAGCCTCTACCATGCCAACCGCTCGCACGCCGAAGTGGTATTGCTCTTCCCGCGCAGTAGCGTCCACGCGGGCGATGTCGCCCCGGTGGATGCCTTTAAACAACTCGGCAAGCGGTTGCTGGATGAGCATGTCTTGTTCGACGTAATGCCGGATGACATCGCAACGCCGGAAAAGCTGAAGCCCTATCGACAAGTCATCAAGTCGTCAGACGCGCTCACCGTCCCCGTCACGGCGGGCCTCAGTCGAATCGAGGCTCCGAAGACGGTGCGAGTTTCAGCAACGCGACCGGAACAGGGCAACGAGCTGACACTTCATTTCGTGAACTTCAACCGCAAGGAACCCGCCGAGAAGAAGAGTGCCGGTCGCGGCTTTGTCGACGACAATCCGATCGCCGTCGAGAGCGCCACGGTCGATTTCCTGCTGCCTTCCGGTTATCGAGTCTCCAAAGTCGAAGCATTGACTCCGGAAGAACCGACGGCGGTTGCCTTGAAGTTCGAGACACCGGAGGGGCGTCTGCGATTTACGCAACCGAAGTTCCTAGTCTATGGAGTGGCCCGAGTGCATCTGGAACCGGCGGCGAAGTAAAGACCGACGGGAAGGTGGATAAGTATTCGCATCTATCCCGGAGGGATTAAAGAGAGTAGCCGGTGGTTGAGCGCAGCGACACCACCGGAAAGAGATCAATGACGTATTTCGACCCTGGAGGGGTCGCAGAGCAACGGTTCTGCGACCCCTCCAGGGTCGAATTCATAGAATTCGCCAAACCGGTGGTGTCGCTCCGCTCAACCACCGGCTACTCTCTGTGACCCCATCCGGGGTCGGAGAATTACTTCGGTGTCTGCGGAGCCTCGATCGCCGCTGGCTTGGTTGCTTCGGGCGGGTTGAATCGCCACTCTTTGGTCACGATCAACCGTGCTCCGCGATGGAACGAGAGGTACGACCATGCCCACTGCAATACGACCAGCAGCCGATTCTTGAATCCGGTTAGAAAATAGATGTGGACCACCAGCCACGTCAGCCAGGCAAAAAAGCCGGTAAACTTCAGGCGGCCCATTTCCACGATCGCGCGGCTGCGGCCGATTGTCGCCATCTGGCCCTTGTCGGTAAAACGGAACGGTTTGCGAGGTTTCCCCGACAGATCGAGACGAATGGTTTTCGCCAGGTATTGTCCCTGTTGCATGGCCACCGGCGCCGTTCCCGGCAGCGGTTTGCCCGTTTGATGAGTGAAGCAGGACTGATCCCCAGCGACGAACACGTTGGGGTGCCCCTTCACACTCAGGTCTGGCTCGACAATCACGCGTCCCTGCCGATCGACGTTCAATCCGGCAGCCTGTCCCAGGGGCGAGGCCTTCACCCCTGCCGCCCATAAGACAGTCGCGGCTCGAATCCGCTCGGGACCGATATCAACCCCGTCGGCATCGATCTTGGTCACGGCGCTTCCGGTCCAGACTTGCACTCCAAGGTGCTCCAGGTCGCGAGTCGCCCGGGCCGCGAGCTGTTCACTAAACATGGGGAGAATTCGCGGGCCGGCCTCCAGCATGATCACGCGGGCCAGCTTGGCATCGATGTTGCGGAAATCACGAGCCAGCGTGAAGCGGCTCATCTCGCCAATGGCCCCGGCCAGTTCGACGCCGGTCGGCCCGCCTCCCACTACGACAAATGTGAGTAGCCGCTTACGATCCTCCGGGACGGTGCTGCGTTCGGCTTCTTCGTAGGCCAGCAGGACGCGGCGGCGGATTTCTGTTGCTTGTTCGAGATTCTTCAGTCCGGGAGCGAACTCTTCCCATTCATCGTGACCAAAATAACTATGCCGAGCCCCACACGCCGTAATCAGGTAATCGAACGGCAATTCACCAAAATCAGCCACGGCCACATTGCGATTGAGATCGAAGGACAGCACCTCGCCTTGCAGCACCCGAATGTTGCGATACCGGGACAACAAACTGCGGATGGGGGCCGCAATATCTGCCGGACTGAGGCCCGCCATCGCGACCTGATAGAGGAGCGGCTGGAACAGATGATGATTGGTCCGATCGACGACTGTGACCTCCAGGTCGGGCACGTTTCCCAAGCCTTTGGCAGCGTTCAATCCCACAAATCCACCGCCCACAATTAAGACACGCTTCATAGCACTCAGTCAGCTTCCTATCGAAGTGCGGAGGTCACCCCCGTGGCGGACGCTGCTAGCGTCCGTGTTCCGGGGTTTCCCATCAAAAATCCTTTCCGTGCAGCCGGAATTATTCTGTCTCGCACGTGATGCCGCAAGAGGGATCGTCGCGGTCGCGGATGCTGCACGCGGTACTTACCGACAGGCTATCCCTTGACCGAGGGGTGCGTGATCCACGAATCTGAACGCATCACAAGAGACGTGGCGACATCGCTCATGAGAAGCCACGTAATTCACCAGCACGGTGACGAGAGAATCGACAACAGGAGAAGTCCGAGCCCGATGTCCAACCCGCTGACTCAATTCCGAATCGTGGCGATTGCCGAAGGGATCTCATTCCTGGTCTTGCTGGGCATTGCCATGCCCCTCAGACGCTTGGGAGTATATCACGAGGGGGTAACTTACGCCGGATGGACTCATGGCGTTTTATTCATACTGTATATTATCACTGTTTTGCGCGTTGCACATTTTGGCAAATGGCAGGCAAAGCGGATCGCGGCGGCGATTGTGGCTTCGCTGCTACCATTCGGCCCATTCGTGTTTGATCATAGAATGAAAGACGCAACCGCGGAACCAAACGCCGGTAACGAGCCAGCTCAGTGATCGCTCGTTGTTGAAGTTCTGCGTTTGTGCGGGCTCACATGATGAGAGTCTAATCAGGCTTGGGACCTGATTGAGGTGGCAGCGTGACGGCTGGAACGGGCCTGACACGCATTTGTGGGTCAATTTGGCGCGGCGGCTGAGGAGGCGAGATATCGATGATTTCGATCGACGAGCCGGCGGGAACCCTGACATCCATCACACGGCGCTGAGGATCGTAGTACCATCGGAAGGCCAGATATCCGGCAATGATCAGGATCAGCAGACTGATGGTGACGAAGGCCTCGCGGCCAGGCGAACTTGGCTTTGGGGAAGTAGTCTGCGGCGGAACCCATTGATGGGGCTGTTCCCGCAATCGCTTCAGTTCGGCCGACTTCGCTTCACAACTGCGCCGAATTTGCTCAGAAAACACAGAACGAAACGAGGCGATCAATTCATCGCTCTCGAGAAACCAGCGCGGGACTTCACTCCCGGACTCACGCGTTTCCGCCTGAGCGCGAAGCAGGTCCATGGCAAACTGCCGCACGAGCTCCAGGTCCTCGGGATCTGCCATTGAGTACTTATCCTCAATGAGCCGTATCATTCTGTCGTTATTTCTCTCGATCCGTTCGGTGTATTGATTCTTGAGGCCCAGGACCGACGTGGAGGCTTCATCTGGCGACATCGGCGTCCGCCCACCATCACTGCTTCCAATGGCGAATTCTGGAGCGCGCGCCTGATGGTGACATTCAGTCAACTTCGCAAGTTTGTCATTTTGAGTCAGAAAATACCTCAGCGGACCATATAGCGAAGTGAGCTGATCATTGAGGCGGGCAATGTGTCGAGCAGCCTGCTCGCGACGGTTGTCATTCAGCGAGATCCAGACAGTCGCCGCAACGCCGCCCGCGAGAAAGGTGGCGGCCAGCGTGACAAACTCCAGGTTGTTGGCGAGCGGCATCGCAACCTCCCGAATCAACAGCACACAACGATCAGTACCCCCGGGCAGATTCGAACCGCCGACCTGTGGTTTAGGAAACCACCGCTCTATCCAGCTGAGCTACGGGAGCAAGTATTGGTTTTAATCAGGTTTCGTGTGTTTTGTTGCATTCGCTGTTTTGCTGTGCTACAACCGTTACTACAACCACGTAAGAACGGAGATCACGAGCATGCCAGCGAAAAAAGCCACCTCCATACAGTCTGAAAAGCCGTATCCGGAATTTCCGTTGACGGCGAATCGTCGCAACAACCAGTGGTGCAAGAAGATCAGAGGGCGAGTCGTCTATTTTGGTTCGCTTGAGGATCATGCTGCAGCACTGGAGAAGTATCTCCTAGAAGTCAACGAATGGCAAGCGGGCCGAAACCCCCGGGAAAAGGTCAATTCTGACTCCGTCTCGATGGAGGAACTCTGCAACCATTTCCTGGAAGAGAAGGCCGGCAAGGTCACATCGCGCGAGATCACCAGCCGTACGCACTTCGACTACAACCGGACCTCGCAGCGGTTGTGCGACTTCTTGGGCAAGACACGACCGACGAGCAGTCTGAACGACGAGACGTTCAAAAAGATCCGCACCCACTTCACGCAGACCGAAGCGGGCAAGCCGGCTGGGCTGGTGACGATCATGAACCACATGCGGCGCTTGCGGACGCTGTTCTACTTCGCGCTGTCCAAAAGATGGTTGAAGGGGTTCACGGAACGCGATCTGCGGAAGTTGCTGGAGATCCCTTCGAAGAAGTCCCGGCGGATCGAACGGAACGGTAAGGGCCCGCGAGTGTTTGAAGCCAGCGAGATCCGCACGATTCTCATTTCAGCCAGCCTCCAGATGCGAGCCATGACGCTGCTGGGGATCAATGCCGCGCTGGGTCAAACCGACGTATCCGCTCTTCCCGAGACCGCTATCGATTTCGAAAAGGGCTGGCTGATCTTCCCACGAGTGAAGACCGGCATTGCCCGACGCTGCCCACTCTGGCCTGAAACGGTTGCCGCGCTGCGCGATGTGCTGGAGAAACGGAAGCGAGCGAAAGACCCCACGGCCGCGGCAAACGTATTCATCACGCAGCAGGGCCACACGTTTATCGGGACCTCCGACAAGGGTACCCATCTGGACGCGATCGGCCTGACGTTCTCGCGGTTGATTCGGCGGCTGAAGATAGCTCGCCCAGGCACCGGCTTCTACACGCTCAGGCACATGTTCGAGACGATCGGCGGTGAGACCGAGGCCCAGGTTGCGGTTGATCACATCATGGGGCACAGTCCCGACGATGACGACATGAGCGCCGAATATCGGGAGTTCATCGGCGATGAGCGCTTGAAGCGGGTGACGGACCACGTTCGCAAATGGTTGTGGCCGGAAGGATCCGAGGCCGCATGGATGGTTGCCGAAGCGGAGCGAGTGAAAGCCAAGGAACTGGAAGCCGCGAAGCTGAAGCGAAAATCAGCAGCATCGAAAAAGATTGCGTCCTGACAGTCGGCGTTCCGGAGTTTACAATCTGTTCATCGGGGCTGTCGCGTGAGTAGCTACACCGGCGGCTGAAACCTGGACCACGGCGGGGTCGCTCTTTCCTGTCCGAGCCCGCTTTGGTCCGACCCGTTTCTTCACTGACAGGAGTTTGAAATGAGCACGAACTACAACGCTGAACCCACGCCCGATCAAGCTTGGTACCAAGAGTACGACGATTGCGGAATGGATCCCCTTGAATTTTTTGATGGCACGATTATCCAATTCAAGGAACGATTCGCCCGAATCGATTCCCACAGTAAAGTGGAGGACCTGATCGATGCGGTTGAGATTTCGCCAGCAGAGGCCTACGTCCTTAGAACACTGAGCGAAGATTTTTCAACGGCAGTCGAAGCCATAACTCGATCGATGGCATTGGTGCAGAAAGCGATTGCCGAAAGCTCCAGCGACGTTGGCAGTAAAGATGCCGACTTAACGTCCGCAAAAGGCAACGCGAAGAACATTCACCGAATGCTATGCCAAGTATATTACCAGTGGGTTAGAAATCTTAATGCTAAGCAATCGGAAGACGTTGATCTTCTAGGAATATCAAAGATCGCGGACGCGTATGCCCAACTTAATTACCAGGCTGAAGACTATGCGAACCAAGAGGAATTTTTCCGTTCGGCCGAAGTCCGGAATGATTTCCGGTGGGTTCGTAATGCGCTTTGGACATGGAGATGCTTCCCGGGAATTGTGAGCGTGATGACGCCGCTGATGGTTTTAATAGCGGCGACGGAAGTCGATGAGGGAATTGCAACAGACTTCAAGCCATTGAGTGCCGGCGATGCTGAGTTCTTTCGAAATTGGAAATCCGGCCGCGGTCACCACGGTTTTCGCTATTGGCCAAGCAATGCCAAATACTATGCGTACCACGCATGCTCTTGCTGGGATGCGTGTAGCTCGTACATCCAAGCTGCGGTTGCCCATTTTCTGCACCGCCAAACTGGCGACATTCAACGAATGCACGAACACACCGCAATTCTGACATTTCAGCCAGGTTTGCCGATGCCCGCGTCGTGCGCATACTGGCCGGATTCGATGCTCGCAGTTCTCGCGGGGCTTTCCAGGCGTGAACAATATGAGTATCGGCGCGCGATACTTAGTCTACAGCCAGTTTTTGAAGACCTTGAACGGCGATCGGCAATGCTGAAGGAAACTGAAGCCGAACAGAATGGTGAAGGGGAGATAAACCACTCGACGGACGAGAATGGCCCACCACGAAAACAACCCGAGAGCCAAAGCCGTCGGCGCGATGCCGAGTACAGCCACAACCCGGAGTTCACTTATGTTGTGTTCAACTCGGTGCCTTACAAATTCACCCAGAATCAAGCGGCATGCGTGAAGGTGCTTTGGGAGAATTGGCAGCACAAAAGACCAGAACGATCACCACAGAGTATAACGGAGGCCGCTGGAATTCCTGACTCCAAATTTACTAACGTGTTTCGAAATGGGGTCAAAGGAACAAGCAGGTGCCACGCTGCTTGGAAAGTGATGATCGTGGAAACAGACGGACATTATCGGCTAGCTGGTGACTACTGGGATTGCGTTGCTCGTAATCCAAACAACATCTTTTAACTATTTTTGCCCTGCGCCGAAGATTTGACACAACTGCGCCACTGCTGCGGCGGTCCTGCGCCGACCGCTTTTTAAAATCGCATCATCTCAATCAACGTTAATGGTTGAGATACCTGTCTCAACCAAAGACCGGAGATGATGCGAATGCAATCCCCTCTATTGACCACGGCGAGGGCCGCTAAGCGATGTGGCGTGACTTCAGCGTGGTTGCAAGCCGAAGCCGACGCACGTCGCGTGCCTTGCCTTCCGGCAGGCGGCAAGCGATACCTGTTCGACCCCGATGCATTACTGACCGCGCTGCAAGAGCGCGCCCGTCGGCCGGTTAGCTACGGCGAGGTGGCCCATGCCTAACATGGCCACCCGCAAGCAATTCTATAGCGTGCCCGAGCTGGCCGAGTTGCTGTTCGTTAAGGACAGCAAGATCAGCGCCTGGATTGCGTCCGGCGAACTCATGGCTTTCAACGCTGCAACATCCCGCATCGGCAAACCGCGTTGGCGCATTTCCGCGGAATCATTCGAGGCGTTTCAGGCTGCTCGTATGGCCGTTCCGCCAAAGCTGGTTGCGACTCGGCGAGCCCGAAGCTCTGGCACGAAGCCAGTCCGGGAATGGATCAAGTAATAAAAATGCCCGGCGACTGGCAGGTCACTCCGGGCGAGATTCAAAGGCACCTCCAGTATGAGCATGATGCTTTCAACAGTCAATGTCTTACAACTTGGGTTGACCATCTCCGAAGACGCCACCGCGGAGCAACTAGAACAAGCTGGCGACGATGTCAGAACAATCGTCAACAACATGCAGTGGCATTTCGGCGACATTCTGAATCACCTCGAATCCAAGTTTGGTCACAAGTACGCAATAGCTACAGAGCGATGGGGCTTGAATCTGAACACCGCTCGGCAATACGCCCGCGTGGCTCGCGCGTTCCCCTTGTGTAATCGATTACACATCTCCTGGACCCATCATCATGCGGCCGCGGCTATTGAAGATGTGACCACACGCCAGCAATTGTTGGTTGCGGCGATGAACAATAACTGGCCCGTGTCAAAACTCAAAGATGAGGTCAAGATCCGGTTGGCGCCGTCGCTCACTGCTGCTATGCGACCACCGAGAGCTGTTCCCGATATCAATCAGATTCTGCCGCTCTACCCGGAGTTCAACGGGCTTCATCCTGCCTGCGAGGCCATGCCCCTTATGACTGAGCAGGAATTCGGCGGTCTGGTCCTGTCGATTCAAAATCACGGTATGTACCACCCCATCCTTCGTTCGTTCGACGGACTGCTGGTCGATGGCAAGCATCGATTGATGGCGTGTCATCTAACTGGCACAGCAATCGGCATACAGGACTTAGCCGAAGGTGAAGATGGCTGGAGCTGGTGTTATTCCCGCAATGTTCTGCGAGCAAGCTACACCGACGAGCAGGTCGAGCATTTCTATCGTGAGATGCTGGCGATTCAACTGAAACAGGCTGCTGGCGAGGTGGCCGAATGACTGCCACCGTCACCAGGCCGCGCACGCCGGCGAGAATCAACTTCGACAACATTCCCGCGGAACTGAAAGTTCTCACTCAGTGGTGCGCGTGGAGATACGACCCGGAGAAAGGCAAGGTCCCCTACCAGGTGAATGGCGTTAAAGCCAAACCCAATACTCCAAGTACTTGGACCACTTTCGACAACGTCGCTCAAGCCTTTGGCCGGGGCGGATTCGATGGTATCGGGTTCATGTTCTCCGCAAACGATCCATACTGTGGGATCGATCTTGATGGTTGTCGGAATCCCGAAACCGGTGTTATTTCCGAGTGGGCACAGCCTTGGATTGATCTACTCTCCAGCTATGTCGAAATCTCACCGTCGAAGGCTGGCGTGAAGATTTGGGTTCGCGGCACGTGGACTTACGACTCTGGCCACAAGCGAGACTTGCCTAACGTAGAACGCGTGTCAGCAAAGACGCCAGCGGTCGAAGTGTATGACAGCCTGCGATTCTTTACCGTCACCGGCACAAACCTGGACGGCCAGTCGGCAATTCTTGATCGACAATCAGCCCTGCTACAACTCCGGGCAGAATACTGGCCGGAACCAACAGTTCAAAAGCGAGTCCCTCGTGCCGACGACTTCAAATCCGATGAGTCGATCAAGAAACGGGCGCGCAGCTATATCGCCACGATCCCCGGAGCAGTCAGCGGCCAGAATGGGAGCAATGTTACGTTCCATGTCGCGTGTGTCCTCGTTTTGGGGTTCGGGCTCTCTATTGATGATGCCTATGAACTTCTCGAGGAGTGGAATCAGACCTGCCAACCGCCTTGGACTCCAAATCAACTGGAACACAAGATTGATGGAGCGGACAAGAGGACCAGCGACCGCGGCTACTTGCGAAACGTATCGCCCGAGAACTTAGACCACGTCCAGGTGCCTGACTATCACGAGCCGGTGAGAACTGCAGAAACGACATCGCCGATCATTGCACATCGCGGCACCGAGACTACAAAAGCAGATCCTGGACATATCCCCGCGGGCCTGCTGAAAGTCCCCGGATTGATCGGCGAGATAATCGCCTACAACCTCCGCACGGCGTATTTGCCGCAACCAGAATTAGCCCTCGCCGCGGCCATCCCCTTCGCTGGTGCCATTATGGGGCGCAAAGTCGAAGATCAGATGGGGCTTCGCACCAACGTGTATGTCGTCGGCGTGGCTGGATCCGGAGGCGGGAAGGAACACGGCCGCAAGATCAGTAAGAATCTGCTCTACGGCATTGGTCTGGAATCGCTGACCCCGTGCGAAGAATTGGCGTCGTCGGCAGCATTGTTGACCGCTCTACAAAGCTGTCCCGCCTTGCTGCTGCAACTGGATGAGATCGGACAATTCCTAATGACTGCCAAAGACCCACGATCGGCGTGGTGGCGGTACGAGATCATCACGTTATGCCTGAAGCTGTTTAATCAGGCGAATCAGATTTACTACGGCAAGGCGCACGGCGGCAAAGAGACCCCAAAGATCATTCAGCCTAATTTGTGCATCTATGGCACCAGTGTGTTGCAATCCGTGCTGGGCTCAATGACCGAGGAAAATCTCAGCGACGGTCTGCTGTCCCGGCTGCTGCTTATTGAGGCGAGAAACTCGAATCCAATCCCCAGCCGAACCGCAAAGAGGGAAGACCCTCCACGGTCGCTGATTGAAGAGTTGGAATACTGGCGAGACCTGAACTCTTGCGGCGGCAATCTCGCAAGCCTGAGTCCCAATCCTAGGACGTTGTTCGACGGCCCAGGTGTCAGCGACTTGTTCTACGAACAGGACGTCTTGTTCCGGTCAAAGATCACGGACAAGGATCCAAGTTCTGGGATCTGGTCAAGAGCGACTGAGAAAGCCCGCAAGCTGGCCCTGATCTATCAATGCTCGATGGATCGAGAATCAGAAGAGATCGGCACTGAGGCTGCGCAGTGGGGCTTGATGCTGGTGGAGCACCTAACACTACGCATGCTCTTCCTCGCTGGCGATTGGATATCCGACGGCAAGGTCGGCGGCGAGAAGTTATCCATCATTCGTGTGATCCGAACACTGGGCGGCAAGGCAAGTATGTCCGAGTTGCTGTCCAGGATCCGCAAGCTGAAGGGCAAGGAAATGAGGGAGCATCTCGACGACTTGCTGAGTGAGGGAGTTATCAAACTGAACGAGATCAAGACGGCAGGTCGTACACGATTCGAGTATCAGATTGTTACCGACATGAGCGGAGACCCTTCTTTGTAAATTGTTCTTTGTATGACCCTCTCTTTCAGTGATTTGGGACGGGAAACAGCAGGAATCTATCAGTGAGATACCTACATACAAGTAAGTAATACAAAGAAGTAGATAAGTAGTTCTTTATAAGAGTCTTAGATCATGACTATTGATGACCCTGATTGGTTGAAATGCTTCGGACACAACAGCAGCGAGATCGAGCCAAAGCCCAAGGGCAAGCCGGCACCGCTCGAACGGCACCAATTCGAAGCCGCGTTGATTCTCGCGAAGCCGCACTTGTTTGGATTCGGGGAGCAGCCAGTGCAGACGACAGAGACACCGACCCAGACGACCAGCATCGGGACCACAACGTCGGCCGTGTTGATGCCGAGCAAGAGCGTGCAGCGACGACTGGCACTGCAGACGGATGAGACAAGTTAAGACGGGGGGTCCTGTACATCTCTGTAGGTGTACGGCGCAAACCGCGTTCCCGTTGTTTCCAGTCGCGAGCCACCCCGGTTCAACAAAATCCCGGTTTACTCACAAATCACCAAGGTTTTCAACAAAAACGAGGCCTAAAAAATGGCAAAAACGCCACTAAAACAGCCGATTTCGGCACCAAATCACCTCAAAACAGCGACTCAAAAATGGTTCGTTTCGGTGATTGAAGAGTATGTCCTGGAAGCTCACCACATCCGGATTCTGACCCTCGCGTGTGAGGCTTGGGACCGCGGCCAGACGGCACGGTCTGCAATAGAGAAGTTCGGCATGGTCTACACCGACCGATACGACTGCCCGAAGCCGCGTCCAGAGATCGGTATTGAGCGAGACAGTCGCATTGCCTTTGCTCGACTCCTGCGTGAGTTGGGATTAGACATCGCCGGCACTCCTGACGACGTTCGGCCCCCGCGAGTGGGAGGGCGACTGTAATGTCATCGATGCCACGACGAGCACGCCGATCGCCACCAGCGCAAGCCCTGGCAGAACTTGACGCCAGCCTGCGCAGCGACTTGGAAAGCGGAAGTTTTTTCTTCGATTCGTACGAGACCTGCGAAGCGATGCAAGAGGCATGGGGCGCTGTCGGCGACGAACTAACGACAGAGTTCATTGCAGAGCGCCCCGGCGAGAGACCATTCGCTTGGTGGCTGCTGACGCACGGGCAAGAGCGACCGATCAATCCTGGCAGCGGTGCCGAACCGGAATTTATCGAGCGACTTCGCAGTGGTTCGCGGTTCAAGTTTTTGCACTCGCGGATCTGGCTCGGCACGCTGACGCCAATTCAGCAAGACGAGACCGAGTATCTCCAAGAGCATGGTCTGCTGACTGCCGACGAGCTGAGCCGGATTCCGCTCGAGGAACCAGAAGACGAGACCGTCAGCATGGGACTGCGGATCAGCCGGCGGATGTGCCGGGGACCGCGATTGAAACGCAGTGAGGACCAAGACGGGGGTGGGTCGAGAGTCTCCGGCACCCGTGCCTAACCGCTTGCTTCCAGCGGCAGGTTTCTTGGCGAAATTGACTAGGGGGGCAAAAGAAATGTTCACTATCCGAAGGGGGAATAGCAATGTCTGACGGAGTAATAGAATTTGAAGGTTTGGCGATGAGCTGGGACCATTTCGTGACGTCGGCTGGTCGCCGGTGCCAATTCACGCCCGGCGCGTTTGATCGATTCGCGACCGCTACGGAGTCTGGGCACGTGCCATTGTGGGTTTGCCATCTAGGCGACCTGCAACTGACCAAAGCAAAGGGGAGCAGCATACGTTGGGGTGTCGATCACGCTGGTTTGTGGTGCCGATTCAGCATTGCCCAAGCTACAGCACTCGATCGGGCTGTATGTGTCGCCATAAAACACCGCTATCTGCCTGCCCTGAGTCTCGGAATTGACATCAACGGGCACCATCAGATTGGTTCCGGCGACGATCAATACAGCCTAATTCACGAGATCTTCATGCGTGAGCTGTCTGTGGTCGACGTTCCTGGCTGTCCCGCGGCCTTCATTTGTGCCGTTGGCGAGACCCCGAGGACCGTCAAGACCCTGCCGGCCAACTCGGCGGATAAGTCTCGCCTGCTGTGGCTCTGCAAAGAACTCGACATCGACCCCGAGCCAACCGTAGCGGCTAAACCAGCGATCGTGACTCCAGCCGACGACGATCAACTCTATCGCGACGTTGGTATCAGGGTTCAGCCTCGCGCACTGTCGAAGCCGGTTCAGTCGCAGATCCAATCAAATGCGAAGTTGCTCGCCTCCTCGCGGTCACTGGCCGCGGCTAGTGCGTGGATACAGGCGATGGACACCGACCGCGTCTCAGCCCAGGTTCAAATACTGCAGACGGCTGGCGTGTCGCCTTCCGCTCTCTTCAATCCAATGTTTTCCCGTTTCCCAGTTAGGAGTCGAAATCATGTCTAACACAACCGTCCTCCACCCCCGTCTACAAGCAAGATACGACCGCGAAGAGGTGGCGGAACTCGATGCAGACCGCACTGCAGCACAAGCCGAACTGGTGGCGGCAACGGCTCAATTGGCAAGTGTGATCCCAGCCCACGACGACTCCGTTTCCGCAGCGGAGATCGAACTACGGCGAGTCACATCCTTGGCAAGGCAAATGGTCGAGACCGCAGATACTGCACTTCGTAGCGCTCGCGGCGAGCGACTTCGTGTCGCCTATCCTCTCGAAGCGCAAATCAATCGTATCCAGGCTCAACTGGCTGGGAATTTGCGACATCCCGCGATTGCCGCAGGACTCGAGCAAATTGAGCAGATTTACGAAGAAAATCGCCACGTTATCGGCGAAGTTCCTGACACGCCACAGGGTCTAAATGGGTGGCTGGCGAGTAGCGCGAAAGACGAGTCACGCCGCACGGCTCAATTGATTGCGTGGTGCCAATCGGCGCGAGATTCCTTGACCGCTTTGCAGTTCGTGACCTGCGAAAACATCGACCTGGCTGTTGCAGAAATCCTGCAGGCCCAACCCTAACGATCACCCCAGCGGCGACTCTCTCCGGGGTCGCTGCTGGTTCCGTCACCGCGGGAACAACGGCCCCGCGGTGACACCCCAGCCAGTTCAGCCTTAACGCCGCTGGCTGGCTGGGATTTTTCTCACTCTCGCAAAGGACCGATTCGATGGCGATGGCATTTTCATACGACAACGCAGCGGACGGTGATGGGTTCGCCATCCGATTCGGAAAGTGATCTGTCTTGCTGGACACCACGACGCGCAACGTCATGATGGGACGCGTGAGAGGATGGGATTGGCTGTTCTCTCGGGCGTTCTTTTGCACTTCTGAGCAGTGAGGGCCAATCATGCCGAAGTGGACTTGTCCAAAATGTAGGACCGTAATGCAAGTCGACGAGTCGGTCCTTGGTCACGTGAAGCCGTGCGCCAAATGTGGAGTCATGTCCGAGGTCGTTGACTCCAATTCCTCGAAGAGCGGAATTCGTTTGCCGGCTTCTGAAACGGAAACTCAGAATTTCGATGAGCAGATGATTAAGGATGCGGTGGCATCAAGTGCCGATCCGGGGTCGGTCAGTGTTGCTGCTCGATTGCTGTCGATTGCAATCCCCGTGATGGGGCTGATGTTGGGTATTCTTTTGGTGAATGCATCACGCGCGCCTCAATTCGGCCATCTCCTTTGCTACATGGCGATGGCAGCGGGATTTCAAGTCATTCTTGTCTGGCCAATTTACACAATGGCCGATGACACCCGGGCGAACCGCAGATTGCTCGAACAGATCGCGAAGAATCTCACCAAGCCAACCGTCTAGGGTTGCTCCGGTTGCGTTCTGGGTGCCTTGGGCGACATTCCATTGTCTGGGGATGCGATATCGGTGGCGCTCAGCGGCATGGCGATGGCCACCTGAAGACCGGCGAGCGTTCAGGGTGAATCGCCATGCGACGCCGACGGCAACCCTTGCGGTGATTCCACATCAGGAAACTCCTGCCTGATAAACTGATCGCTGCCGTCTCTTCGTGAAATATAATGCGGTCGACCACTTGGCCAATACTGCGTAATCTCAACTGCTTCGCCGTGATAGTATTGAGTTTTTACATGCACGCTTCCGTCAGGGTGAAAACGAATCTCGACGCCATGCGGTTGGCCGCTGTAGTCCAGGGGAGTGCGAATTATTGTGCCGTCAGGTCCCCTTACCTCTCTGGCTGACATGGGCACTTCGACGCAGGTCAAAACTGGACCGACAATAATGACAATCGCGAGAACAGAAAAAATCAGAGTAGAAATTCGCATTTGCTATTCTCGGTTGATGACTGGCGATTGAACAGTATTCCAAAGCCAGTATGTTCACGTCAACAGAAGAGCACAAAGTTCTAGATGTTTTTTGTTCTGCAATACAGAGCCCACGGGATGGTGACCGGATGACCCAGATTTCGTGACACGTGAAGCTGTCGAGTTGAACACCACGACGCGCAACATCAGAATAGACGCGTGGGGGATGGCTTGGGCTGTTCACTCACGCGTTCTTTTTCGACTCTCACAAAGTTTTTTCAAGAAAACGAAAGCGATTTGATGAATCCAGCCTTCATCACCACATCATGGATGATACCCGGCGTGAAAACCGTGCGCAGCATGGGCGTCGTGCGGGGAATTTCTGTCCGATCATGTTCAGCATTAGAGAATTTTAGCGCAGGTTTCGAAAAGTTCTTGGGGGGAAGTGTGACGGCTTATCAATCCGTATGTGAAAAGTCGCGAGATGAGGCGTTTCAAGCGATGATCAGGCACGCTGAATCGCTCGCGGCCAACGGGATCATCAACGTCAGATACGATGCCACTGCTATAGGGGAAGGTATCGCTGAGGTGATAGCCTATGGAACTGCTGTCCTACTTCAGCCAAGGTCACAGTGATATGCACGATCCTTCGACTGTCGTTCGCGGCAAAAAAATCGCACCGGGGACCATCACGCAGCACGACGAGTACGTCCGCCAGCATGACAGCGACAATGCACATGGGCCTATCATCCGGGCCTATCGCCAATTCTCTATCTTTGTCGTGTGGGCAGACGGCAGTGAGGATGGGCCTGCCTTGCCAGCAATCTCCGTCAACAAATTGAAATGGCTTATTGGACAGGCAACGCGACCGAAGTATCTGAAGTGGTATCGCAAGGTCGATCCGGCGGGTTGGTCTGCATCCGTGGCCGCCAACCCGAGCTATGCAACTCAAGGCGCACCGGTGATTCTGGAGATCGCGGCGACATCGATAGAAGTGCGAGGCGCGGCATGATCTCACGAAAAGCTCTGGTCAACACGCCGAGCGGCTTCGCCTCACCTAATCGTCTGGAACGCCTCCATCGACATCGTGATGAAATCATCCACTTGCTGCGGAGATTTCCATCGATGACCGAATTGCAGTGGAAGGTGCTCGCAAACCTGTCTCATATCGAGCGGGCCATTGCTACGCGACTTGAAACCATTCAGGCGGCCGCAGCAGAGTAGCAACCAGACTGGACAATTCACCCGGCCGGGAGCAAGCTGTCTCGGTCGGGTGTTTTCGTCAATCAAAACACCCCTTAGCTTGTCGCGTGCTGACCAACGACTTTCAGGTTGAACTTTTGCGGTTTGTTACCGGGCTCGGTGACTTTGATTTTCACTTTGCCTGTAAAGGTATCACCGTTCGAAGGAGTTTCGCTGTTCGCAAAATTGCCTTTAAACTTGATGGTGCCGGTGATGTTGCCAGATTGGAGTTTGCCCTTCAGGGAGTTCCCGTTCACTTTGGCATCAACTGGAACGCCTCCAACTTCGGGCACTTCGATAATGCAGCTATCGTCGAACTTCGAGAAGTCATAGGGATGCGGATTGGGCGGTTGTTCGCTTGGCGGTGGTCCGTATTTCCAGTTGGTATCCCAAGGGGTGAGCAGCAGTCGTGCTTCCAAGTATTCGGGCCGGCCGATTCGTCGCGTCTCAGTTCGCTTCGCCTGGCGTGTCATGCTTGATGCAAGGGGGTAAGCGAAACTCAAGAGATTCCAAACAGCTCGATTCATGGGGTTCCCCTTGCCAGAAGTTTTCGATAAACCAATACAGCTATCAGTCTACAATGGGAGAAAAACCGCGTACAAGAAGAAACACCTACTCTAGACGTAATGTCACCATCGCCAGAGCAGTAGCACAGTTTCGATGACCCGCAAGCCCTGGCCGGATTCACCTCTGGCCGGGGCTTGCGTCATGACTGGCATTCGGGCTAATCGGCCACCACTTCCTTCAAGACCTTCCCGAGTCTGATTCCTGCCTCTAACAGGCGTCGCTCTACTATCTCGCCAGCGGTTTTCAGGTATTGATCGCTCAGCTTGATCGGATGTTGATCGATGTCGATATTCATAGTCTCGAGCTGCTTCAATAAGCCGACGACCTCCGCGTCGTAGGTCGAGTTTTTTGCCGAGTCAAAACTTTCGTTCATCCATGTCGCTTCATTTAAGTCGGTCGCAGCATTCGTACGAATTGCGGTCAAGGCTGAGTCATTTACGAGGGTCAGTGCTCGATTGCGGACCGTTGTGAATTTGATGTTTCCACCGGGGAGCCCGTCCCACAGCGAATGCAAGTTTCCACGCTGGGTGGTTTTGACGCTGTTGCCTCCACGGTCGCCATTCGGGAATAGATTGCGGGAGAACATAGCCGTAGAGTGCAGTGGCTGGTGAACGTCTCCAACCGTGTGAAACAACCAGGCAAGTGAAACCGCCTTGGCTTCATCTTCGGCCGTGGTGTCCGTGAGGGTGGACCGCGCAATTCGAATTGCCTGAATGACATTCATGTCTTTGTTGGCAGTCGCAGGCGGATCCAGCGTGACATTGACGCTAATTGTACTTTCAAGGGCAGTCTTATCGGCCGGTGTCAGAAAAAGTGGCTTGTTGATGTAGTGCCATGATGGGCGGTGGTATTCCGCTTTATCCGCGGCTTGAAATCCGCGAGCCAAATCAGGCCAGATCGCTGCCTGTTGAAACAACCATTCTCGCTTCGTCGCGTCGTCGCCAGTGGAAACGTCGTCAGGCATCTTATCTGTGAAGTCTTCATCAAATCGCGGATGACTCGCCAACAGATCTGCAACCTTCTTTTGCTCGGCTGGCGTCAGCTGTAGAAATGCAATCGAGGCAACAATCTTGTGACCAGCAGGCCCCCACGCGAAGACCGGGGCGGATGTCCCAAGAATCAGAACCGCAACAAGTGCAATAACTGTCGACATTCTCATGTGAAAGTTCCCTCTGTGATTGCTGATGGCGAAATGCCAAAATAGGTGACACAGGGGGATAGTAGCAAATCGGTACACTGGCGAGAATGTTCAGTGTGAAGATTTCGTTAAGATTGACGGTCAATCGGCTGGCGCGTGTAGTTCCACATATCGCAGGTAGGCCATCCACAATCGTTCAACGGCCGTTCCAGGCGTATCGCCACCGAATGCCGTTCCAGGATCTTCCTCAAACCATGCGGACCAGTGGCCGAACAATTCTTGCACGATGATTTTGCTGGACGTTGGCACGGTGTACTCTCGTGGAATGTTCTCAGATCAGCACGACCATTACACTGGATATTCGGGCAATCCACCAGCGACACGAGATTGATCATGAGCGATGAGGCAGAAGACGAATTCAACGTGGCCGACATCCTGACCGAATACCGCACAGCCTATGAAGCCGGCGACAAGGCCAAATGCCAGCAACTCCGCGAGCAGTGGAAGGCCTGGCAGGGGGAAGACTCGATTCACGAAATGGCATTCGGCGAGCCGTAAAAAAGAAAACGGCTTGCCTCCTGCAGCACAAGAGGCAAGCCGCACCATTCGCTCCCAAGTACCACCTGGAATCATCTGGCGATGTCACGGTATCGCGCGCCGCGGTTTGATTCCATACCAATTGCTGGACCACTCCCAAGTTGTCGACTGACCACCCGTCCCGATTTGCTGGAGTCTCTTCACCCGCTACACTCCCGGGTTTACCAGACAGAACTCTGGCATTACCGGAATGCACGATGCAAAGCGATGATCTGACCGCGGAGCAGCATGCGAAGATGCGGGACGCTCTATCGGAACGGATGAAGTATTTCCGAATGCTCAAGGAGCGCATGGAGCAGGAACATTTCCACCCGCGCGACCCGTTATTCGTGCGCGTTGACAAACTTCTGGAGGCTGCTCATGACCTTTGGGTCCACCTGCACTACAGATCGTGCGGAATGACAGGCGGGAATATCGTGAACTATCCGGGGGACCGGACCCCGCCGTGAGATCACGGTTCATCCGAGCAACGGTAACTCCACAGCAGCACATTTTGCACGGGTTGCGGGCAGGTGTCGATAAACTGCATCAGCGGCAAATAGGTGTTGAGGTACACTCCGCGGCTGATGTACCCGTTTCTGAAGAGCCAACAGGCCGGGCCAGCGCTCAGCGGATACAGCGAGAGCACGGCCACGACGGCGACCGTCCACCAGTACCACGGGATTGATTTTCGTTGTTCGGTCATCGGCTTCAATTCCACCAAAACCATCGTTTAGGCCGCGATGCTTTCAGCGACTCAGACCAAGCCTTTACCATCTCTGGAATTGCAGGCGCTAAATGTGGAGCAATCTCGCGCAATGTACTCCTGGCATCCTCTGAGGTAAGTATGTCAACAATGTTCGTTGGACTACTCCAACCGTTCTTTTGCAAGGAAGTATCATCCTGGCCAAACACCTTATTTGCGAGGTAGATTCGGAATTTGTGCTGCTCCTCAGTTTGCAGCGGTGCCAAATAAGGCCCGAGGGCTTGAAGTTCCAATTCCCAACGACTGTTCATCCGAAAAATCTGAAAGTTCTTATCGGATTGAGTTCCCGCATATTTGGCTAAGGCGGCGAAGGCGAGTGACAGCAGAATTCGCCCCACTAGATTAGGCCAGTCATTCGCGATTGTGCTTCCCGTTAAAAATGTCACTAGAATTGTTACCACCAATGCGATGATTGCAGCAATGGTGATATGCTGCCACTTTTTCGTTTCATCCCACGCCGTCTTGGCTGCCTTCTGAAAGCCGGACGTCATGCCGAGATTGCCAATGATCCCAACAAGTGTTTCGGCTTCCCCCTTTAGTTTATCAATCTTTTGAACGAGCCCAGAACTTTGCACATCCAATTCTTTTTCTAGGTGTTTAAAGTCATTTCGGTGAATGTCTCTTAAATCGACGAAGTCTGTTCCAAACTTTGCGATCAGCGCATTGAACTCATTTTGTCGGGACGTGGTCGCTTCCGAGTAATCATGCTGAAAGTCAAAAACCATTTTATCAACTCGTTCTTTCAGGCTCGTAACATCAGCCTGAAGGTCAGACAGTTTCCGCTGTGATTCAGCGGTGGACACGTTCATTCGACTCTCAAGGACCCCAGCGTGCAGTCCGAAGTCTCGAATAGTGCCTCGTCCTGATTCTTCGAGCCGGACCAGTTCGTCACGGTATTGGGTTGCTGCCGCAGCGATGACGCCAATGTCTTCGGATGTAACAACACTTGGAATCTCAGAAAGCACCCGGAGGGCTTCGTCGAGTTGTTGGCTGGCTGTGTCAAGATGGCCAACGGCAGCGTCGCTCTTGAAGTCTCCGAGTTGCGAGAAGGCGCTGTTGAACGATTCCATTAACACGTTCAATGGGTGCTTGGGGACAAATAGTGGGTCTGCAATTTCCAGCCGTTTGCCAACGAAGGCTAATACGGCTTTCAGCCGCATCAAGGTCTCCGCTGCAACGGGATCGTCGCTAACCGAGAAGCATTCATCGAGTCGCGCTCCAAAATCCGGGAGAGATCGGAACACTCCATGCTGCCTGAATTTTTCGTCCCAGTGTCCCATTGAATTGTTGCCTCAGATTTCTGGAAGCGCACATCTGATCCCGATGCGATCGTATCTGAGGCGTTAAAGGCTGTCTATCTACTCCATCTTGACGGCCGTTAAACCGAGCGGGTTCGGATAACATCCCTGCAAGAGGTTGCCGGTTGTACTACAACCAGAAGCAGGGGTAAACGGGTTGTAGTGAGGTTAAATCGCGAATCTGCCGAAGTGCGTTTCACCGCATAAAACGCAGGAAATGCAGCGTTTGCACGCTACCCAAAACAGGGTTTAGGAAACCACCGCTCTATCCAGCTGAGCTACGGGAGCATCGAGTGTAACTTATTCCGTGTGTGTGCGTTGTGTCAACGCAACCCCGTTCGCGAGGATCGCTGCAGACTCGTCCGCGGGTGCAGTTTACCTCGCCATCGGCGGGTTGACTACTGTTTTGACACCTGCACGCACGAGAGGGTTCTGTCTGATTCGAGCGGAGAGGCAGAGAGGAGCATGATGGCAAGAGGAAGACGAATTGCCTATTCGGTTCCTGACACGTTTGGGCCCGCGGCATCCAGATCGCGGACGACCTTCAGGCCTTTCAAACTTTCGGGCAACATCGCCTTGATGTCCTTAAGGTTCTGGACGTTTGGGATCTGGATTTGTTTTGCGCGTTGCTTCAGGTGTTCGACCCAGTCAGCGGGCGATCCAGACAGTTGCGCTGCAGCCCAATTTTGGATGCTGCTCCAGTTCGCTGCGATCGCTGCGACCGCGAATAGGGTCAGGCAGACCGTCAAGATCATGGCACGGATGACAAATCTGATGAGTTTGAACATGTTTCAAGTTCCGCTGAGTCCAGGATGGTTGGTGTAACGTACTATCCGAATTTGCGACGATTTCGGACAACAATTCCGTTTGCACGACGGAATCTCTGCGAATGCCAACGAGTGATAACCGGCAATCTTATTTGTCTGGTTGGGCGCGAGCACGAACAAGGGGACAGGTTCATATCGGTGGCTTTCGCCCGAACTATATGGACCGGTTCCCTGTGTTTCCCGCTCAGGTCTATATTGAGCCCTGCGGTTCACTCATTTCTTTATATGAGTTGTTATATAATCTTCTCAATAGTCACTAAGTGGCATTGACGCAAAAAGGCTGAAAAAGCATGCGGCCTCGAGGCTCGTCAAGCATCTGCCCAGCGATTGAGTCACGCCCGCAACCGAACTGCCCAATCATTGCGATCGCCAGCATCCCCCCGAAAACACTCTGACAGAATATCAATCGGGTGATTAGACGAATTCCTCCATTAAGGATGGAGTTTCTCGTTCCCAGCGCCAGGTCACGCCGCTATAGTCGGGTTTCCTTGTCTTGACACGAGCTTCCCCATCTCCTGTCCACTCCCCCTGAGCCCGTCCCTCAGAGCTGATCGCACGACTACTTGCCGATTCTGGATCACGCGTCGACCCGACTCACCCGCACCCTCTGTTTGGGACGTGCGAGACCGTTCATTTTCTGGAATCCCTGACCTTCCTGTCGGCCATTTTCCGGCCTCCAGAAATCCAACTTAAGTCCCACAAGATTCAACTTCAATTCGACAAAGTGCGGCTCAATTCGCCAATGTGCGACGTTAATCCCACTGTGTCCGCGAAAAGAGTTTCGACATGCTGCGCAAGAGAAAATCCCCCCGCCGTTGGTCGTCGCTCCTGGAACACCTGGAATTGCGCTGTCTGCTGACCGGCAACGCGTCCATTTTGCCCGCTTCGGTCATTTCGGGAACATCAACAACCGGTAACGGCTCGGCCGAGGCCGGTTCCGTCAGTGCCGACGGGCTATACACCGTCTTCGTCAGCGACTCGACGAACCTGGTTTCCGGCCAGAACGACGCGACCGCGACCCGCGATGTCTTCCTCTATAACAATGAGACTCAAGCGGTGACGCTGGTCAGTCACGCCTTCGGTGCGTCGAACACCGCCGCGAATGGCGAGTCCTTCCTGCCCGCAATCAGTGCCGATGGGCGATTCGTGGCGTACGTCAGTTTGGCCACCGACCTCGTCGACGGTCAGAGCGACGCGAACTTCGACGCGGACGTCTTCCTGTTCGACCGCGTCAACGGGACCACCAGCCTGATCAGTCACTCGGCAGGCGCCCCGACCACCGCCGGCAATACCCGTTCGGGTGGCAACGGTGCTTCGCAGCCTGGGGATGGCCGCCCAGCCATCAGCGACAATGGACAATACATCGCGTTCCTCAGCGGTGCTTCGGACTTGATCTCCGGTATGGATGGGGGCGGGTTTAACGTCTACCATTACAATGCCGTTAATGATCACATGTTACTAGCGAGTCGCTCGGCCGACTCGGCCACCGCGGGCGGCGACAGCACGTCGCTCAATCCGGTGATCAGTGGCGATGGACGCTATGTCGCCTTCACCAGTGGGGCCGAAAATCTGGTCACGGGACAAGTCGATAACAACCGCGTGCTTGGGGGCTGGGACGTCTTCCTGTTCGATAGCGTCGCCACAGTCGACACCACGCTGCTCGTCAGCGGTGCCGGTGGATCGGAAACCGAAACCGGCAACGCCTCCACCTTCAGCGATCTCGAGTTGGCCATCAGCGGCGACGGCCGCTACCTGGCCTTCAAGAGCTTCGCCGAAAACTTAGTTCCCGGGATCACTGACGACAACCATAACTCGGACATTTTCCTCTTCGATCGCACGGCCAGTCCCGGCTCCAACATCGCGCTGGTCAGCCACGCCAACGGCAACCTCAACGCCGCAGCGACGGGAGATTCCGGGTCGAGCGAAACGCCCGTCATCAGCAATGATGGCCGCTTCGTGGCCTATAAGAGCACGGCCACCAACATCGCGGCGCAAGACAATAACCACGCCTACGACATCTTCGTCTTCGACAACGATTTCGGTACGAATACGCTCGTCAGTCACGCTTCTGGATCATTGGCCAGCAGCAACAACCACTCGGCCCTGCCGGTCATCAGTCGTGACGGCAGTACCATCGCCTACAGCAGCCTGGCGACCAACTTGGTCTCGGGTCAGTCCGATACAAACCTCTTAGCCGATGTCATAGTGTACGACGTGGCCCTCGGTTTGAATGTCCTGGTCAGCGGTGCCGGTTCGTCGTCGACCATTGCCGGCGACGGGACGTCCGCGGTCATCGCCCTCAGCAGTGACGGCCTGACGGTTGTCTTTAATAGCCTGGCGACGAACCTGGCGGGGACCGACGCGAACGGACTGCAGGACGTGTTTGTCAGTGCGAAGTCGTCCCCCAAGTTCGCGTTTCGCGCCGACACCTTCACAGTCGACGAGAACGGCACGACGGCCCGCATTCGAGTCGATCGCACGGGCGATACCTCGGTCAGTGCGGCGGTCGACTACCGTGCTTATGGGAACGGCGACTTGCTGAGTGCCACGGCCGGCAGTGATTTCGATGCCGTCGAAGAGACACTGGTCTTCGCACCGGGGGAAACGTCGCTGACCTTTGACGTCACCATTCGCGACGATTCAACGCTCGAAGAGAACGAACGGATCTACCTCCAGTTGCTCGATCCCAGCCCCGGTTCCTCGTTGGGATCACCCAGCGAGGCCCTCTTAATGATCCGCGATAACGACGGCCTGGGGCTGATTACCATCAATAGCGACGGCAGTGGCACAGGCAATGCCAGCATCGGTCACACCCTGATCAGCGACGATGGCCGGTTTGTCGCGTTCACCAGTGGGTCTACTAATCTCGTGGCCGGGTTTGTCGACGGGAATGCTCCCGAAGCCGAATCTGATGCGGCTAACATCTCGGACATCTTCGTGCGAGATCGCCTGACGGAGACGACCCGGTTGATCAGTCGCAATGTGTCGGGAACGGCCAGCGGCAATGGCGGATCGCTACTTGAGGATATCAGTGCAGATGGACGCTTCATTCTGTATTCGAGCCGCGCGACAGATCTGGTGGCGGGAGTGACCGATGCGAATGGGCATGCCGTGGATTTCTTCCTCTTCGATCAATTGACGAATCAAACGCTCCTGGTGAGTAGCAGTCGAGTCGCCAACACCACCGGAAATGTGGTCCCCGAGTTCGGGTACGATGGCCAGATCAGTGACGACGGCCGGTATGTCTTCTTTAAAACCAATGCCAACGACATCGTCGAGGACGGTGTCGACACGAATGAGTCCATGGATCTTTATCGTTATGACCTGCTCGAGCAGCAGACCATCCTCGTCAGCCAGGCACTGGATGGCACGGCTTCGAATGCCGGTCTGACCTATACTCATTTTACGATCAGTACCAATGGCCGCTTCGTCGTCTATCCGACGACCACCTCGGTCACGGACGTTGTCACAGGAATTGACAGTGATCCACCCCGGTTCCACCACGATCTTATCGATGGCGACACCTTTCGACCGGAAGAGCAGGTGGATTTGATCTGGCGCGACCTGGACACAGGGGCGACGAAACTGGTCTCCGTCAATCAAGCGGGAAATTCCACGTTCGACGATACTCCCGGTGGCACATATCCGGTGACTGACGACGGGAGGCTGGTCGCTTTCTACGCCGGCGCGGAAGATGTCGTACAGGGACTGGTCAATCCGCTCCACTACGATAACGCCTTCATCCGTGATATGTATGCGGGGATCACGACCATTATTCGCGGCGACAGCAGCCTGGCGGGGTCCCACTCTTCATCGATCAGTGATCTGACGCCAGATGGTCAATACCTGCTCTTCGATACGACGTTGCCCGACATGGTCGACGGCATCACGGATACGAACAACTATTACGACGTGTTTCTGTACGACATTCAACAACAGCAAATGATCCCAATCAGCCTCGATCCCACCAACCAGGCCATGGGAAATGAAGGCGGTTTGGCGCAGGGATCGTCGATCAGTCGCAATGGCCGCTTCGTCACGTTCACAAGCAACTCCACGAACCTGGTAGACGGGCTCATCGACACCAATCAGCCTGCATTCGTCAACAAGGATGTGTTTCTCCGGGATGTGTGGACGCAAACGACGACAGCGCTCAGTGTCCATGGCAATGTCACTGGCAATTCGCAATCGGAAAACCCAAGCATCACCCCCTCCGGCTCGTTTGTCATATTTACCAGCCGGGCCACCGACCTCGCGCCAGGCATTGTCGACCTGAACGATTTCCTGTTCTACGGCGAGCAAAAGTCAGACATCTTTATCTCGCCGGGCGCCTTCCTGCCGGGCAGTTTCCAGTTTAGTGTCACAAATGTCAGTGTTGCGGAAGGGGCCACAGAAGCCGATATCACGGTCGAACGCCTTGGCGGCTCGAACGGCACGTTTGCCATGATTTTCCGCACCACCGCGGGCAGCGCGACCGCCAACACCGACTATCTGACCCGCTTCGACAGCGTCCTCTTCGCAGACGGCCAGACGACCGCCACCATCCATGTGCCCATCGTTGATGACGGCCTCGATGAAGGCAACGAAACGTTCACGGTGACGCTCACCGACCCCAGCGGCTACGACCTCCTCGGCAACAACACGGTGGCGACGGTCACGATTGTCGATGAAGACACCACCGTCACCGGCACCCAGATCATCGAGAGCGACGGAGACGTCGTCTCAGTAACGCTGAAGGGCTCGGGAAGCGTTGCCTTGTCGCTCGACGACCCGGACGGCAACGGCAAGGGACCGATCCAGATCATCCTGACCGGCACCAACACCTCCAGCACCTTGACCATCGCCGTCACCGCACACGGGGGCGACGGCTTCGCCAACATCGGTTCGATTACCGGCACCGGCGGCCTGAAAACCCTGGCCGGAGCCAAAGCCAATCTGACCGGCACCGGCATCGACCTGGGCGGCAGCGTCTTAACATTCGCGCTCCACGACGTTCTCAACGGAGCCGACATCACCCTGGGCGGCAGTCCCAGTCAATTCATCAAGATGACCTTCAACCGGGTGCAGGACGACACGACGATCACGCTGCGTAGTGGCGTGAAGACACTAACCGCCGCCAGCATGGGCCACAGCAATATCTTCGGCACCAGCATCCAGACCCTGTCCATCAAGGGCAACATGTCATCCAACGTGTTCCTCTCCGGCCAGGGCATCGCGGCCGGCAAGAACACCCTTAACAAGGCGACGATCGCCGGTTCGATCCTGGACGCGATCTTCTCGGTCTACAGCGGCGCCGGCGGCATCGGCACCATCACCGCCGAAGCCATGACGCGTTCGGGCATCAGTGCCGGCTACACCCCCGCCGATTTTACCCACCCGATGTCCGGCGGCACGTTCGCTCCCGCCTTGGTCATCAAGTCCATCAAGATCAACGGCCTGTTCTCAAACAGCCTGATCGCCGCGAAAGTCGTCACCGCAGTCGCTCTCGAGAGTATCGACACATCAACCCCGGAAGGCGCCGCCGACTACGGCATCCTCGCCGACACCAGCATCGGCAAGGTCACGGTAAAGTCCCCCGCATTCTCCAGGAGCGCGACCGGAGGCGCCGACCAATCGATCAACCGCTTCCATGTCAAAATCGTCTAAATGTTTTGCCGAGGAGATCACTTTTTCTGTATGCGAGTTCCCGCGGAATTCAGCATTTGTCAATGGGTCTGGCGCAACAAGTCGCGACAGGGAGAAGAACGGCCCTACTGCTGCAGACTGGGGCAGGTCCTTAGACCGATCCATTCATCTAACGCGATTTTACAGGAGTTCTCTCCCTCATCGATCGTCCTCTTAAGTCCCGAGGTGTTGAAACTGCGGTATTTTGCTGGGATGCTGGGGGATGTACGCTGGCCGTTGACGGGGGGAGGAAACGGTGCCAGCAACCAAAAAGGGCATTTGGCTGCCGACACCTTGTTCTTCCCTCAGGGAGGATGATACCGATGTGTAGCGTTTATCATCTGGATGCTACTGCCGCCGAGTTGATGGAAGTCTTTGCTACCCTGCGGGCGATTGAATTCCAGCCGAGTTTCAACATCCGGCCGACTCACGCTGTACCGACGATCCGCCAGAATCCGGATGGTACCCGTGAAGTGGTCCTGACGCAGTGGGGATTGATTCCGGGATGGGCTGATTCTCGTACGGAAGCGAATATCAATGCCCGGTCTGAAACCGTCGCGACGAAGCCCTCATTTCGCGAGGCCCTGAAGCGTCGACGGTGCATTATCCCCGCTAGTGGTTTTTTCGAGTTCGAGAGTACTTCGAAACACACCAAACAGAAGTGGCACATTTTCCGAACGGACCACAGCCTGTTGTCGTTCGCGGGTTTGTGGGAAATGTGGATTGATGAAGACGACAACGAGCTTGAGTCCTGTGCGATCGTGACCACTCGGGCCAATGGGTTCATGGAACAGTTCCACGATCGCATGCCCGTGATTCTATCCCCTGACACCTTCGCGGAATGGCTTGATCCAGCGACCACGGACGGGAAAACGCTGCAGCACCTTTTCGCGCCCTGTCCGGATGACTGGCTGGCACGGAATCCCGTGGGGAACATCCATAAGGAAGATTCCCCCAGATGTATCCAACCCGTGAAGCAACAACGGGGACTGTTTGACTGATCTCGCTGTTTAGGCGCCCCGATTTGATTGGGCGTTGCAACGGGGACTGGTCTGGGGTGATGAAAAACGGGAAAAGTTGAATTTACTTGCTATGCAGGTTGGTCGGAAATCTGTTTCACATTCAAGTCGCAATATTGAATAAATACCCCAACGGGGTTATGCATCATAGCCCAGGGTTGCCCGCTCCTGCGGGCTACCCTGGGTATGGCCCCCAAGAGGTCGTCCTACCCTGTAAGGGTTAGCGCTCGCGATTCCCTGAAGACCGAAGAAGTAACCCTTACAGGGTAAATGTCGATCCGAATTCATGACCCAGGGTAGCCCGCCGGAGCGGGCAACCCTGGGCTATGATACATATCCCCTTCGGGGAATTTATGCAGCTGACGAGCGTTACGAATCTCGGAGGAACTCTATCTCCGCCAAATTCAACCGTTTCATCACCCCCGTGATTCACAGCTCTTGGCCAATAAGTTCCAAGACGCGATCACCGGGTGCGAGATCGAGGGAACTCGAAGAGCGTAGCGGAGCATTCAGCGCCTGTTCCCATTGCAGCAGCTTGGCGTGCTGCTGGGCGGTGGGTGTTTTTGAACCGTCCATCCAGCGGGCGATATCCATCCACGTCCATTGCGGAAATTGATGGTGAATCAAGTCCACCAGATCGAGGGGCTCGCGCTTGTGCCTGGGGAGTCTGCCCAGAAAACGCTGATAGATGCGTTCACGAGTCAACGACCAATCGGTAGCAGCGGAGTTATGAATCATGATTCAAGACGTCAAAGCAACGTCCGTGCCGAAGCCAATCGAGTTCTGAGTCCAAGCGATCCAGGCCATACAGTCTGTATAACCGTTCCACTGGACACCGACTGGATTTGGAAAAGCAGTCTGTCGTGTCACGTAGTGGACGTTTATCGCACGAAGTGTGCGTTTTCAGCACTCATTGTGCGTTCTGACCAACCAGAGAAAGGAGAGGGCTGCTCGAACCTGAATGCGCGACTCGAGCTGCTACAACGCACAATCAAACCAAAGGTCGAGATATCGTATGGCGACAGCTCTGAAATCTGGCGAAATTTCAACCAGTTCTACGAGTGGCCAGTACACGCACTCGATGGCGCCGCATGCCCAGTCGCTGTGCTGGAGCTCCGAGTGTGTAAAGAGCCACCCCATGGGCCCCAGGCTCAGCGGATACGCCACAAGCAACAGTAACCCGGCGACTGTCCACCAGTACCACGGGATTGGCTTTCTCTGTTCGTCCATGATCGCGACTCCCAACGGGACGCCATGCTCAGTGAAGAGTGGGAATCAGTAGCGAAAGGAGCCAGAGCACGAGCAGCAGGAATGGGATCCAAAACCACCACGTGATTTGAATTCGTGGCTGTGCCATGCTGGCGAGTCACTCCACTCGAAATTGACCGGCCCAGAAATCAATCCAGGCTGTGCATGACTGCTTATACTACGAATGGGAGCGGAGGTAAACAGATTGTTATTGTGGAGTCGGATCGGGGGTAGCCGGCATTTGGTCGGGCATTTCGAAAACGCCCCGGTTGGTTACGCTGTAAAGGATTCTTGTCAGTGATTTCTGCAGAAATCAGCTTTCATTTGTGATTCGAGGCGATGGGAGGGTGAGGCTCCTGCCGAACCGCATAGTCTGGCGAGGGCCGAGAGACGCTTGAGGTTCGGCGGGAGCCTCACCCTCCCATGACGTCGAAATATCCTTCACGGCGTAGCTCCGTTGGAACAATCCCAACTGGGGCGGTTTCCAATTTCCCCCCAGATAGCTACTACCCCCCTCGGCTCATTCATCGAGCGAGATTTCGCAGGAGTTCTCCCCCTCGTCAATGGTCTTCGTCAGCCCCGATGTGTTGAAACTGCGGTATTTCGCAGGGATGTTGGGGAACGCTCGCTGGCCGTTGACGACCGGGACTTGTCCGCCAGCCGAAACCAGTTCCGAGGCAATCGGGACATGCGCTTCCGGCGGTGTGATGGTGATGACGTAATCCCCTGCGGGGACCTCGGGGCCGCCGCCAAATAGCAGGTGGTATTCGCCCGCTGCATCCAATTTGCCGGCTGCGACCGTGCCTTGTTCGTTGTTGCGGAAGGTTACGGTGCCCTCGGTGACGGGCTCGGCTTTGTAGGTCACTTTGCCGGACAGTTTGCCGGTTGGAATCTTCGATTCGCCGCAGCCGGCTGCGATCAACAGAGGGAGTAAGGCGAACGGAACGAATTGGCGTAGTGCAGTCATTGTCGGTCCTGAATGAGAAACAGGCAGAGCAGGCGATCGGGCCTGCTTTGCCGTTGAAATGAGATTTAGAATGCCCAACAATACCTATTCGGAATCACCACCGTCGGGCTCGCCCCGACGGAGTGCTGACTGGCCAGCTACCACCCGAGAGTTTTGCCGAGTTCTCAACCTTTACGTCTCCGATGCCCCCTGCCGCCTTCCAGTCGCTGGTTTGTCAATTCTTACTCACGGCGGCAGGGGGCATCGGAGACTACGCGTTGAGGGACAAGCGCGTTTCGCTCTGGTAGCTGGTCAGTCAGGGCTCCGCCGGGACAAGCCCGACGGGGGCCTGATCGGCGAGTATGAGGCAATCCGTCTTTGCCGTGAGACTCTCAGTCTCCGATACCTTCGTATCGCGCAAGCACCTAGTTAGCAGGCCATCGCAATTAGTAATCGTCCAAAATATTGCCGTCGTCGCGCTGGGCCAGTTTGAGCAGAATCGACAGATCGATCGAGGAGCTGAGGAATCGCGTGCCGCCGTCGGCTCGCAGGACGTACGCTCCACCGGTGTGAACCGAATTGAACGGTTGATTCTGGCCGGGAGGGAACGCCACCAGCGGTACGGCGGTCAGGTCGTTCACATTGAAGCCATCGGACCGCGAGCCGGTAAAGCCTTTATAGCCGATCGGGTAGCGCACCGTGGTGGTGTTGTAAGAATCGCCTGAGGCACCGTTGCCGGGAGTGCCTGACAGATCGGTCCCCATCCAGGCACCTTCCGTCGAAGAGCCGCGAAAATCGAGGGCTTGTCCCGAGGCCGATTTGACTGATCCGGATTGCTCACCGAGCATGATCGTGTTGGAACTGCCGTCCGTGATGGCCGCCAGGTCGATGGCGGTATTCATCGGCAGCACGCCGTTAAACGATACGTACCCTTTGTTGGTCAGATACGAGCGAGCGGGAGACCGATTGTCCGTCCAGGAACCACAGATGACCTTATAGCTGACCGTCGTAATCTTGCGAGACGTGTTGAACGCGGCCACCTTGGACAGATCGGACGAGGGGCAATGGAACAGCGGCGGCGAGACGTTCGACAGTGCGACGTCGTTACTGGTATCACCACCGTAGGGAATGCCGCCCGGGCTGACTCCTTGAAAATTCAATGTGTTGTAGAGGGGCGCGAAGTCCATATACGGAAGCAGATGCATGAAGGCACTGGAATGCCAGCCGGTCCCCATGGCGCCCGGCGGGAAGACTCGGCAGGTGCTTTGGTAGTTGTGGAAGGCCAGGCCGAACTGTTTCAGATTATTGCTGCACTGGCTGCGTCGAGCGGCTTCGCGCGCTTGCTGCACTGCCGGCAGCAATAAGGCAATCAGTGTGGCGATAATCGCGATTGAGACCAGCAACTCAATCAGCGTAAATCCATTTCTGGGACGGACCATCAATTTGCTCCTTCTGAACAGGTTGGCGTAAAGACCAAGACAAATAGCAATCAAACGGACCTGCGAGCGCAGTCTTCCGCCCGAGCAGTGGCGGTCTGCGATACGCGATAGGAAAATTGGGGAGCGACTGAACTCAGGCTTCAAGCAAATTCATCAACTGGCGGAATGTGGGCAGTACAGACGGTGAGTATTTCCGAAGCACGGCGGCAACGGAAATCGTTCGCAGGATAATGAGCTACCGATACCTCACGAAATCGTCATATCAACATACCTCGATTACAGCAGGCTGATTGTCTATTGTCAAACTGTCTTGGGATAATTCGGCAAGCCTTTTTGAAGAATGGTGATTTGAACTAAAATCTGGACAATCCGACCGGTAAGGACACAACACTTTATTGAATAGAGGGTTACAAATGACCGTGCTGTTGCTGAATTTGCTGTCGCTGCCCTCATATGGGATCATCTGGTGGCTGATTTTCGCCGCGATCGCGTTCTGTACTGCTCGTTACGGATTCTGGTGGAGTGTCCCTGTTGGTCACACGGTTACCGCTCTGCTCATCATCGTTTTGGATGTCTCGTGGGCTCAAGCCGAGATGCAAAAGCACGGTTGGGATGGGGACCTCGATCTGTTTTTCACTTACGGTGTTCTCGTGCGGATCTTGATGGTGAATACGTTGCTGCTCCCGATCACCTTTCTGGGCGGTCGAGGTCGAAAGCCGGATTTGCGGAGATTGCCCAAGGAATACGACATCATTCCGTAGGGCGTCTCGTCTGGATGGGTTGGCGATTTTTCATCTTCATATTCCCGGCTCAGCGAGTCGCAAGGAGCCCGACGTTGGCTGTGTCCGGGGCTGCCCATTTTGGTGAGATTGACGCCTTGCTGTATGATCAAACTGTGACCTGCGTAATAGAGGTTTGGCCGGGATTCACTGGGCGGCAAGTCGGCGAAATGGGGGCCCTGAGCTGAGATCTGGGACTGACCGGGGATTCGCGGCGGTTGCCATGGAGTACAACCGAAGTTCGGCGTACCGGGGGAGAGTGGGCTCGGTCTGCGCGATGGTTCGAGGGCGCACACGATGCGCCTGCTGCGAGTCGAGCGCCCCGGAGAATGACATCGATCTGCATTTCTGCCGATTTGAGTCTTGTCCCTTCTTCGTGACCTTTGTGCCCTTCT
>JAKFVC010000002.1 GCA_021732415.1 Planctomycetaceae bacterium | reverse complement strand
GTACCAGGGCGAGGGGAGCTAACGTTGTTTGGTGACAGTGCGCGCGAAATAGCGGCTACCCCCAGTCCGCGTTCATCGGACATTCCCCCATTGGCAATCATCCAAACGGCCGATAACATAAGTGGTGATGGATGCATGATTGCCCCCCCGACAATGATGAGTCACTCCATCTGACTCGCTTTGCCGCCCTGCCTGCCAACTCGCCATGCTCAATATTCTCGGAGCCAGATCTCGCTTGTGTGATGGCCTCTCCCGCAGAGAGATGCTTCGCGCTGGTGGTCTGGGAACACTTGGCCTCAGCCTTCCGACTTTACTCCAGGCCCGCGCTGCCAAAGCGGCGACCCCGGCGGCAGAGGTCGCGGGACGTGGTTCGGCGAAGTCGTGCATCATCCTCTTTCTGATGGGTGGCCCGCCGCAACATTCGACCTGGGACCCCAAGCCCAAGGCTCCGATTGAGGTACGAGGTGAATTCGGCCCTATCGACACCGCAGTCCCCGGCATGCAGATTTGCGAACTATTCCCTCAGACCTCCAAAGTCGCAGACCGGCTGGCAATCTTGCGCGCCATGTCGAGTGGCGATAACGCACATTCCTCCAGCGGCTACTACATGTTGACCGGGCAGCCACATGCCCCGATGAATACCGAAAACGCCAACCCTGGCTTCCCAAACGACTATCCCAACATGGGTGCCGTCGTCCGCAAATACATTCCGGCCCGTAGTTCGCTACCCGCGGCAATTCGCCTGCCTCACAGAATATTCAATACCGATGGCAGTGTCTGGCCGGGTCAGGACGGAGGCTTCATGGGCCGCGCCGCCGAGCCCTGGCTGATGAATTGCTCGCCCGGCGATCCTAATTTTCGAGTCCCGGAATTCTCACTCAGCGTCGATGTCAACGACCGCCGCATGTCCGACCGGCTCTCTTTGCTGCAGCAGATCAACACGCAATTCGATTCAGCGGCCAAATCGGGGCTGCCTCTTGCTTACGGGCGCTACGCACAGCAGGCATTCGATCTTCTCGGCTCCACGCAGTCCCGCCAGGCCTTCGATCTCGACCGTGAAACACCGACAATGAGAGATCGCTACGGCCGAACACAATTCGGTCAAAGCGTATTGCTCGGCCGCCGTCTCGTCGAAGCGGGCGTCAGCCTGGTCCAGGTCAACTGGCATCGCGGTCCCGAGGAACCATCCGACTCCCCCTGCTGGGACAGTCACGCCCGCGAAAGCCTGCGTCTCAAAACGAACCTTATGCCGCCGGCCGATCAAGCGATATCAGCTCTACTCGAAGACTTGCAGACCCGCGGCTTGCTCGACGAAACGCTGGTCGTTTGCATGGCGGAATTCGGTCGCAGCCCCCGCATGAACGGAGCCGGCGGCCGAGATCACTGGGGCAGCGTGTACTCGGTCGCACTCGCCGGCGGCGGCATCCGTGGCGGCATCATTCACGGAGCGTCAGACGCCATCGGGGCCTATCCACAAGAGGGCAAGGTGCCCCCCGAAGACCTCACCGCCACTATCTTCCACTGCCTGGGCCTGGACCCCATGACGGAGATGCACGACACGCTCGGCCGTCCCCTCCCCATCAGCCGTGGCGAGATCATTCACGAGATCCTCTGAGCAAACTCGTTGAAATCACGATTTAGGCGAGCCCGGCGGCGTAAGCCCGGGATTCTTCGTATTCCGAACCCTCGTGCGACTGGGCTCACACCGGGATTCTCCTTCGTTTAGAATACTCCTGAGGCAGCAGGAATTCTTCGGAATTCCATAACAGAAATTAAGATCATTCGCGAATGGATTAGTGCGTGATACAACCAATCAGAATTGCGTGCGTCGCGATCATGCTCATCGGAGCAGCGCTTCATCCAACCGCCGCTCAAACTCCTGAAGCGAAACGACAGCAACGGAATGCGCTGGTCGTGTTGATTGGCGGCATGGATTCAGATCCAACTCCGGAGCAAATCGCGGGCACATCCCCCAGGAGCGCAGGCAACAGCGGCCTCTATCGACTGCAAGGCGACCTCCGACACCCGCAGCTCGTCACTGAATACTTCAACTGGAACTGCACGCGTGCCGGCCAGATCAAATCCAAACCAGCCCCACAAACCGCAATCATCGCCGAAGCAATTCGCGGACATATACGAAAGCACCCGCGAGACCTCGTCGTCCTGGTGGGCAACAGTTGGGGCGGTCATACGACCTTCGAGGTCTGCCAGGAGCTGGCCAATTCAGCGACCCCCGTCGCGATCGACTACGTCGTCTTTCTCGACCCCTCTTCAACCGGCCGCGCCGACACTGCCCGCCCCAAGCGATTGCCAATCAACATCAACCGCGCGACGAATTTCCATACGCGAAATCTATTTGGTTGGGGGAAATGGCCGAAAGAGGACCGCATCGAGAACATCGATCTGGGAGACGAAAAGCACGGATTTCGGACACCCAATGGCCCCGCATATGATTCCACGTTCGACTTCAGTGCCCACGTCGCAGCCGAGTGGGACGAACGGATCCACGCGGCAATCCGCAAGCGAATCCTTGATCTGGTTAGCCAGACTCGCCCCGCAACACCCGCGGCCAGCGTCATCGGAGGTCAGCGTGGAACGGAAAACCCTTAAAAATCGTGACGATTGTCTCGACAGGGTGTTGACTGGACAGGACGTGCCCCGATAATTGGATATGCCTGATTCAGCGTAGGCCGCAGAGAACCTGAATCGCCCGAGTGGCGAGGAGGGGGCGAAGCGGCTGGGGTTGGTCAGGATTTATTTTTGGGAGACACAACGGCGATCTCATTAAGCCGAGTCACCGTTAGCAGTGTAGAGTGAAGATCAAAGCAGTTAGGTCGGTGTCGATTGCAGCGCAAGGGGGGGCGAACGGTTTCGACTGGATCGCCGGTGACTTGGGTGGCGTGCCGTGGTTGATCAGATGGCCACGTAAAAAGCTGATCACACAATAATTGCCAACAAGCAATTCTCAATGGCTGCCTAGTAATAGGTAGCTCTGGCCTAGGAATCCCTGCCTGAGGAGTCCGAAAGTCAGTCGCAATATCAGGCTGGCTCCGGGTCAATGCCCACTACGCCCGGAGCAAGATTTGTGGTGGACTAGCGGCGAGAAGGCCTTGTTGGTCGAGCCTTCCGCAACGAGACCAATCAACCAACTACGCACGTAGAGGCTCATTTCCAAGCATCACAGGACGCGGGTTCAATTCCCGCCGCCTCCACTCCTGTACACTGAAATGCCCCTCGAGGCCATTCAGTGCCAAAGGACGACAGAGAACGACATAACCCCGCACTCCAGCGGGGTTTGTTGTTTCTTTGGATTGCTTATTTTTGCGTTTCTTGGTGCCAGCAGGTGACGCCGGAGGACTGCCAGAGCCAGCGGAAGCGCTCCCAATGCGCTCCTGATACGGAAGGTTCTTCAAGGCTGCCGCTTGTTCCTTCATCCCGATGTGGGTGTACTTCATCGTCTGTTTTACGTCGCTGTGTCGGGCCAGTTCCTTCGCCTCGGGAAGTGACGCTCCGTTCGTCATTAGGCCGGTGATGTAACTGTGCCGGCCAGCCGCGTGGAAGTCCGCGATACCTTCCGGAGTCTCGTAGGGGATTCCGGCCCGCTCCAGATCCCTCTTGACCATGAGCCAGGTGCGGCGGTTCTTCAACTTTGGGAAAAGCGGCTCATCGAGGCTCAGATGAGCGAACCAAGTGGGGATGCGGCTGACAAGATCATGGTGCAGCGGGAGAACGTCCTTTTTCCGATGCTTCGACGACTCTGCTTCAACCGTGACGGTCGGCTGAGCTGACTTCAGGTCAAAGCTGCGACGATTCAGACTCGCAACTTCCTTCCTGCGGAGACCGTATTGGTCGATTCCCGAACATGTCAACGCGGCCTGTTCGCCAATCTTGATCGTCGTGTGCTCTGGCCTCACCAGAAGCTGCGCGAGGCGAGGCGGTTCCTTGAGCTTCTGGGCTTCCTCGGCCTTGAGGATGTAGACATCGTCTGAAATCTCGACATCGGCGTCGAACAGGCTTTCCTTCATCTTTTCCAGTTTCAAACGGCCGGAAGCGTCCTTTATCGCATAGCCGAAGATCCCCTGCGTGACCCCGTCCGCAATCGCTCGCTTGACCACGTCCGGATTAATCAATCGCGGCAACAGCGGTGACGAGTAGAACGCATCGCGCACGCCCTTTGTTGACCACTCGGCCATCGACGCTGGCCAGTAAGTCGGAAGCTTTCGGGCTGGTACAGAGTCGACAACCTCGTCGAGTCCCCCGCTGCTGCCCAGCCTTTGCAAGTAAACTTCGACCAGGCATCCGGCTGCACCCGCCAGTCCTTCCAGCACGGTATCCACGTCGGCCGTGTTGATATCGGGACCGCAAACATCGGTCTTGATTTCGGGGAGCGATGCCTCGGCCTGCGACTGGCTTTGACCGCCATTCGACTCGAAGAAAATCGTCGTCGCCACCTTGCGGTGCAATTGAGCCTTCTGGATTGCCTCCGATGCCTCTTTGTCGAGCTTCAGACTGTGCGATTCATTCGCCTTGCCCGCGATGTCCGCTGTGACGGGAATTTCCAACTCGGACGAGCCCAATTGCTCGAACAGTGCTGCCCGAAACAACGGACTCTCCAGTGGGGCAAGTCCCAACGTGATCAGTGGCTCTTTCGAATTGTTGCGATGCTCATCCTGGAAGTTGTGTGCCACCCACAGTGCCAAGAGTCGCAACACGCCGCGAGTTCGCTGGAATCGCGGCAGACTCTGCCATTTCCGCTCGAAGACCGAAACGACCGACGGATGGAATGGGTAACAGGCACGAAACTGTTCGTGGATCGCATCCCGATTAACGCCAGCCAATTCCTGGGCATGATCTGCGGCCCATTCGGCATAGGCTGAGCAGGTCGCCTTGGCATCCGCGGTAAGGCCATCCCACTCGAACAGGCGACGCCGGATGATCTCGGACATCTCCTTGTCGGCGGACATCAGGATCGCTTTCCCAGTCCGGTCGCACAATTTCTTGATCGAATCGTGGTCCCGCTGATCGTCCGGATTCATTTCCAGGTCCGACCGAGGAATCGACACACACAGCACAAGGTTCGTCCGTGCCCGTGCCTCTTCAAACATGTTCTGTAGGAAATTGAAGAATTGATCGCGCATCCCCAGCTTGCGCCCACTGCTGATGTAGTTGAGCAACTCATCCATCAGAATTAGCGTCGGCCCGGTGGGCAGCATGTCACGGATGACATCGCCGGCCGGGGACACCCCTTGAGCGTCATGCTGGGCCACCTTTGCGAAAGCCTCTGGCCCGCCGAGTTGCCAGGCAATTTCACCCCAGGGTGTTTTTCGTGTCGGCTCGCCATCCCCTTTGCGACCGGTGATGACGTCAAATTCGGTGCCCACGAAGACCGCAGTTTTTGCCTTCGGGATCGAATCCACCTGCGCTTTCAGAAGGATCGAGCTGACACCCTTCCAATTCTTGGCAGCATCACCATGCTGAGCCAGATGAAACAGCGTGGTCAATGAGTGTGTCTTACCACCACCGAACTGCGTGGCCATATTGAATACGGCTGAAGTCTCAAGCTGAATTCCGTTCAGGCGTCGAGCGACCTGAGACGACAATTCCAGCAGGCTTCCAGTGAGGTATGTTCGCTCAAAGAAACGAGCCGGATCGGTATAGTCCTTCGACACTGATCCGCGTCCCGTACGGATGTGGTCCAGGTGGACGGCGAATTCCGATGCATCCAACGGGCGACCATCGCGTAAATCTTCGCGAGGTGTCACGACCTGATACCAAGGTTTTAGTTTCGCCATTCCGCGCTCACTTTCAGAATTCAGACGTATTTCTTCGGTTAGACCTTGGCAAACCGCCCGACGTTTGTGTCGAGCAACCACATCTTGAAGTATCCCCACGGAAACGTTTCACCCTCTCCTCGGTTTCCAATGATGATTGCCGTCTCACCAGTGATTTCGGTTCTTTCGGTGGGTGAAAGGCTGCCAATGACATCGTGGCAGACCGCATCTACTGTCTTTCGGCTCTCGTCCCACTCGCGACGGAATGCGAACACCACGCGGAGTCGTGATCGGACACAGAGTAATTTCCAAAGGGAATATGACACCCGATCATCGGTGCGATGATTCTCCAACTCGAACGCGGCCATCGGCAATCGCCAGCGTCCGCAATCTGACGCGACTGGAAATGCCATCACGTCGATACTCAGGTATTCCTGGCCAGCTTGCGGTAGTTCCGCCAACTTGTGCCCCTTAGCGGCGGCAGGCCAGCCCAATTGGCCGCACGACGCTACGACTGCCGACGTAAGACACGCGGTCCAAGCTTTCAAATCCTCTGCCAACGACGCTGCTTTCAAGGGCGCAGCAGTTTCCGGTTCCTGAACGACCTTCAGGAAAGCGTCACTCCAAAGTTGAAAGCGGCCCGGCGAAGACAATCTTGACCTCTATTTCCGTTTTCGAGTTCTTTCACAAGGATGCGACCTAGACGCCGGCCTTGGTTCGGATGTGGCCCAATAGGATCGATAAATCGGCGGGTACGCAATTGTTCGTGATATGCCATCGGGCGATCGACTGCGCCAGATCGACATCATGGGTGGCTGACGACACAACGGGTGAAGGCGGAGGATCGTAAATAAATCCTCGGACATCTCGAAGAATCTCCTTGCCAGAAAACGAGCGTTTCCAAGCGTCATTTCCCAGGTCTGCGGTGAACTGTGTGACCGCCTCGTTGATCCAGCCTTGGATGGTTGCCGGAGTATTGATGTCCAACACTTTTGCCGGGAAGTGCTGATACCACGGAGTTGTTTCGATGTACGTCCAAATCTCTGCCTCGCTATGCAGTTCGCCTTGCTTTGGCCGAGCCATGAAGTCGTCCAGGCACGTTTGCCGCATTCGTTTGATGACAGAATTTGCCGCCATCCAGTACAACAGGCTTCCCGCGACGCCCAACATCCTCGTTTCGATTTCCGCGACCGATCTGCCACGATTGTGGACGTCACATCCGGCGAGAGCATTTGCATCCAGCAGATAATTCTCCATTTCATGCACGGGGAGTATGAAATGGCGAAGCTCGGGGTTCGCCCATCGCGGTTCATTCGTCGCCTCAAAATCCCGGTCAATGAGACCGAACACGTTTTTCGCACCGTTAAGGCAGGCATGTTTGACGACTGGTCTCACACTGTCAGACGAACCCGCAATCAGGAACAGAATGCGTGGCTCTCCCCAGGCTCCATTGAGATATTCGCTGGTCAACGCATCTTCGACCCACAAATTCATGGGACCGCGGTGCAGCTTTGGCAGGTCGGCATCAACTGGCATTTAGTCGATCACCTGTTCTACTGCTGGTTCAAGTTTCCACAGTTGAGCGCGTGGATCATCGGCAGAAACAAGGAAGTGGCGTTGGAACGAATGCACGGATTCGTAAATCTCGGGCGAATGAGTCCCGACGATGATCTGGCATTCCGGCTTCAAAGAAACCAGCGCCCGCAGCAACTGTCGATGCCATTGAGGATCGAGATGTAGTTCCGGTTCATCAATGACGATCAGTCCCTCCGCAAAGGTCTCGACGAGCAGGCCTCCCGCGAAAGAGAACAGTTCCAACTGACCAGAACTGAGCACCTCAATCGACAGGCGTGGCCCTTGGGCCGTGTTCAGGAACACATCAAATCCCGCGTCGGGATCGTTTGAGACAGGTTCGACGATGAATGATTCGCCGGGATAAAACATGACCCAAGCCTTGTTCAAGGCGGTCATCATCTTCTGATATCGGGAATCGCCGTTCTTCTCCGGGGCTGTGGGTGTGGTGGGAAACAGATCATGAAAGCGAGCGTTGATTAAATGTTGCTTTATTCTCCAGAAGCGGTTTTGCTCCGTCTTGTCGGGCCGACGACCGCGCTTTCCCGACGTAACGCCCAGCGCACCGACCAAGCCTGGTGCCCGCCACGACGAGAAATAGACGCAGGGAAAGTCGCCTTTCGGTGACGACTGAGGACTATAGCCATAAGTCTGACCGCTCGCTGGTCCCGTCTGCACCTTGATTTCGATGTGAAATGATTTCGCGCCGGAGCGAATGGCGTCCATGCCCGTCTTGCCATTCAAGACGCCCGTAAAACCAGCAGCCCACAGGCACGCTTCCAAGACGGTCGTCTTGCCCGAACCATTCGGCCCGCCGATCACGACGACGGGCGAAGGAAGGTTTTGCAGCCCGACGAATGACAGTTCGAGTTCTGAGATTCCCCGAAAGTCGCGAATCTTGATGCCGCGGATTCCCACATGAAGATTTTCCATAGTCCGCCTTTCAATTCCCAGTCAGTCGCTGAATCTCACTTACTGTAAGATTGTAACGGAAATTCGCGGGCAGTGAGGATGTCATCCGAGGCCATACGAATCTCTCAATGCGCGAGTATCTGGCTCCCGCCGAACGGCTATTGCCCTAAACCCTTCTTTCGAGCCAGCACCCCTTCGACCCAGCGGCGTTCTTCGGTGCCGGACGGATACAGCTTGTTGAGGTTGTCGGCGAGTTTCCAGAAGCGGGCGTCCTTGCCGACTCCGTCTTCCAGAAGAAATCGCTTTAACAGTTCACCTCGGTTCGCGGCGAATAGGATCATCGACTGGTGGACTCGGTCCAGGACCGTGGCCCCGGCGGACGGACCTTTAATGTCGGTCCAACCGGCCTCGGCCGCTTCAACGTCTCCTAATTCCTCGAACAAAGAACGCTGTTGGGCTTTTTTCTTCGGCTTCCCTCCACTACCTTCAATTCTGCCTTCGCCTTTTCCAAATAGATGTTGAGCGCGCTCGGAGACCGGCAACAGGCGAGCCTTATCCCCTTTCACCTCGACTAGCGACTGGCTCTGTTCCAGATGCACTCCCAGCCCTTGCGCGATCTTGCGTGCGGCATCGTACTCCAGCGTGAAACCACCAGTGGGTTTTACCTTACCACCTGAGCCCGAAAATTCTTCGTCTTCATCCGAATCAGATTCGGCTTCGTCAACGTCGTCAGTGGATGACTTGCCGCTTCCGTTCGAGGCACCGCCGCCGAGCGTCCACAGCCACATTGCAGTCAGACGGGCGTCGGGTTCCAAACCGCTGGCGTCGGCGTCTTTGAAGATCAATGACAGGGCTTCAGTCGAGACTGCTGCCCAAACGAATTCGAGGTACTCGCGGAGCGTGGCGGGCTCGCCGTTGGCCTTTTCAACACGGCTGTACCGGCTGAAGATTTCGAGCGCCGGCCCCAAGCAGGCGAAGATTGCATCCGCTCCGACGACGCCTTCGGCCGCCAGTCGCGGCATCCACTCGTGAATTCGCTTCGGCAACTCACCGAGCACATCTCGCCACTCGCCGATCGATTCATTTGCGATGTCACCGACACCTTCTCGGGGCCGACAAACGAGGTGAATTGATGATGCTAGTGCAGCAGAATCTCTCGCGCGAAGCCTAGTGGGTTGCTCGGTATCGATTGGCCAAGAACCGGTGACAATCCATCCCGCGTTAATGATTGCTCTAAGCTGAGCTTCCCAGCCCGATGTAGATTTGTGGGCGAATACGACAACCCCAATCCCCGTTGGCGACAGAATCCGCCGTGACTCCGCCATGGCGGTGCTCATCGTACGCTCATAAAAGGCCTTGTCCTTTCCTTTCGAAGGATCAACGATACATTCTTCACTTTTAGGCGTTAGATAGCCTGTGAACCCTGCCGAAATCGGAACAATTCGTTTCAACCAAACATAAAAATAGTCGGACAAGTCTGCATATGGAACCGAATCATAATAAGGTGGATCCGTCACAATACATGCCGCATATCCATCGAAAAGTGGATGCTTCGCTGCATCTGCGGCTTCTGCATGTCCGATTGATTTTATGACGCAAAGTGGTTCAATCGCACGTTCCATGTAGTCGATCATATTCAGCCAACTTGCACTCGATGCATTCAGCGGATTTGTCTCGGCAAAATCCCAAACAATTGGGAGTGCTTGGCGACCAAATGTATGCACAACTCCACGATTACCCATCGCCTTCATCACACAACATGATGATGTAAAATCCGTCAGTCGGCCGAGTGCCAGTGAAAGCAGACATTGAACCGCATCTGCAAAGGCCTCATCGTGCGTTTCACGAATTCTCTTCGATGCATCTTTGATTAGACTACTAAGAGTCGTAAGAGCCACCAGTTGGCGGGCCGTAAAAAGATCGCCCCATTTGAGGATGCCATATAGCTGAACGCGAAATCCGAGTGTGCCCTGAGGCGGAAGCTTTTCTCCTGGAATTGACGGCGCGGTTGGGGAGTCGGACTCGGTCAGCGTCTTGGCTGCAACAGTTGCTGCGTCTATTGCTGCCCCGTCAATATCCGATGGCTGCCTCCAGACTCTGTCATTAAGTTTCGGATTCGACTCCCTAACGGCTAACAATCGGGCATCTCTTGTTCCTCCAAGCCTTTCTTGAAGCTGTCTTCGCACACTAGCGACAGGAGTCGTGTAACCAGTCACAGGACAGGTAACGGCACCACGTGCAACAGTCCCTTGATCAACTTCAGACGGCCGCTTAGGGGCAAAAACTTCAAACTGCGGGCGACGGACTGTAATTGATCGTCCATTAGTCTGTACGATCTTTGCGATGGTTGTCTTGACGCGCCCCTGCGAGTCGCGCACCCAACGGAGGGCGCGGTTCGCATTGCTTCCCTTCGCTAACCACATAGATCGCATCATCGGAACTTCAACCGGTGCCTCCTCAGTGCCGGGGGCTTCTGAGATGATCGTGCGAGCCCACAAATAAGCAAGCGGTTCACCACCATCGCAATCGGCTGGGTAGAACCTTTTCAGTTTTTCTTCTGCCTGTTGTTGGATCCAATCCCCCCATTTTCGAGTTTCTTCGGCAAGCCGCTTAATTGTATCCGTCCATGCCTCAACCGGTGACTGGCTTTGAATTCTGCTGCAACTTCAATCCGGCCAAGATGAGTTCCAGGATTTCGGTACGCGCTCCTGACGTCTGATCACGAAATTTCTCGGCAGCCGCATTCAGACCCGCCAATTCTTTTCGTTCGATAGACGTCAAACCTCCATTAAACTTCTTGTTGATCAATTCCACACGCCGCCCGTTATTCTCCTCAGTCCAGAGCGAGGTTTCTTCGCTGGGAGTTTCAGAATCGAGGCGTAATGCGACAAATTGGAGGAGCGGGCGAACCTGTTCGTAGACGCTTTCCGAAATCAACGCGTATCCCTTGCGGGTCCGCTTGCTATGCACGATGAGCGCAGGCTCCCGGCCGTGTTCAATTTCATCCAATTGCTGATCAGAAACTCGAATAGCCATGTTTGAAGTTTACCACAAATCAGTGTTTCACAACAGGAAATCACGACAATTGCGTTGAAAACGCCCCGTATTCTCTCGAATACAGGGCAATGCCAGTCAGGCACGGAAGTCGTGACGAGATGGTTTCAGCCACCTTGTCGTCGTTCTCGCCGTTTGCGGGCTTCTCTGACCTTCGCTTGAGCCATGTAGCAGACGAACTCGGCGACTGTACGATGCCAATTCCGCCCCAGCGTCTCCCGCCCAATCGTCTGTGGCGGAAAGCCCTGATTCTGTAACCATTGTAGCAGTCCCGCGGCAAGTTCCTCGACTCGGTCCCAATCTCGCTCCCCTACCGCATCTAGCAATTCATTCAATGCAGCTTGTGGATCCATGGCTCGGTATCACTCCTCTTCCGATTCGTGATTGGCCAGAAATTCCACGTAATACGTCATGCAGCCGTCACCGAAGGCGTCGGGTTCGACGTCGTAGGCATCACCGCAGTCTTGGCATTCCACGCCCATCGTAGCGTCATCGACGTCAGTGATTTCGAGTTCCCCACCGCAACTGCGACACACACCGTCCTTCAAATCCACCTTCATGATTCATCTCCCGTTTGCCCGTGATGCGAAAGTGCCTGACGCCCGAAGGCAGGACCTGTCACACGCAAGGTCCCAAGGGAGCGTGCCACGCGGAATCCACCAGCGCAACCTGTTCTAAACATTCAAAACCGTTTTTTCGCTGCCGGGTGAGGCGATGAATCAGAACAGGCGACCTTGGTCGCCGGGCTTGGAAAAGAGTTGCCCAGGGGGCGGTTTTCGCGTGGCGGCCGGTTGAACCGGTGGGGCCTCCGCATCAGCCGCTTCACACTCCTGCCGCACGATCTGGAGTCGTTCGCCCCAGTCCGCAGCCATCGGATCAAGCGCCATTCGCTTCAGAACCGGTGAGACGGGAAGTGGAGTTCGCAAGGTCAATCCGTTGCGAGTCACCCACGAAATTTCCTCACGGATTTCGTCCGAGTCATGTTTAGAATGCACTCCTTCTGGGTAACTCATAACGGCAGAATGCCGTAGTATTTGCCATGATACAAGGCGGCAAACTTTGTTGAATTCAATTTTGCAAGAAATCGGTGCGGACTCATCAGAAGGCAGCAACGGAGGCGTGCCTTCACCGATTGGTTGGTGGGAATCTCGGGATCGAGAGCGTTTCGCTCTCCCGATGACGACGAGGGTCGATCAATGCTGAGATGGGCGTCATGAGTGGAATTATCGGCGAGCCCGAGAATGCGTCGGTCGATGCCACGTCGATGCCACCGACGCGTCCAAGATCTGACGGCAACTCCCAGCTACGAGACGGTTGTGGCGCCCGAGTCATGTAACTTACTGTTGAGTACGAAACTCAGAGGGTGTGATACCGGTGGCGGATCGGAAGGCGCGGGTGAAGGCACTGTGGTCGTAGAAACCGCAAGCGTGTGCGATTTCGGAGACAGATTGATCGGGATCGCGCAGCATCCGCGACGCGGCTGCGATCCGCGACTTGGTAATGAACTGGCTCGGCGTCAGACCGAAGAGTCGCTTGGTCAGACGAGCCAGACGTTGAGACGAAAGTTTGGAACGACGTGCGAGCCAGGCGGGAGTCACCTCAGACGAGAGGCTTTGCTCAAATTCTTCGAGGGCACGTGCGAAGTCCTTGGGAATCTCGTGAGGTTCGACCGGCACGCGGACATCGCGCGAGAATCCGATCAGGCCAACGACGGCACCGTTTGAATCCAGCATCGGCAGCTTCGTCGTCAGGCACCAGACCGGGTCGTTCGGTCGATGCCATTGCATTTCGAGATGGTCAACCAACGGACGGCCGGTGCGTAGGACTTTCTCGTCCTGTTCGGTGGGAATCCGGCCAAAGTCACCGGGGCAAATGTCACGCGGGCAATTGCCGATGACTTGCGACTTGCTCTTCAATCCATGGCGTGCCACGAGCGACTCGTTCACGGCAACGTAACGTCCCACACCGTCTTTAACGAAAAATGCCACATCCGGAGACCTGTCAAACAGCCGTTCCAATAATGCGACGTCCACCGGCGCAACGCGGGAATGCATGGCGGATTCGGGATGTTTTGTGCGCGGATTCACAGTTTTATGCGATTCTGGTCCAAGAGCGTGGTGGTCGCTGAAGGTACAATGACAATTTTATAACCGATGATTCTACCAGAGTAATCACATGAAGCCCTGCATCACCGTTGTCTGCCTCGTCTTTCTTGCGGGAACTTATCTGGTCTATTCCGCCGAGCCATCCAAAGTTCCCGGCCGACAAACGAAAACGGTCGAAGGCTGGACGTTGCATATCAGCGACGAGTTGTTCGAAAAGGACAAAGCCGCGACGGAGCGAGCCTTGGAACTCCTGACGGTTCAGCTTCAAGAGATTACCCGTGTTGTACCTGCCGCGGCCGTCGCGGAGTTGCGCAAGGTTCCGCTGTGGTTTTCTCCTCAATATGCCGGTGTGCAGCCGCGCGCCGAATATCACCCCGATGCCGGCTGGTTAAGAGCGAACAAACGAGACCCCGCGATGGCAAAAGCCGTCGAGTTCTCTGACATCCGTAACTTCGAGGGTGAAACCAAACGGATGCCAAATTTCACTCTGCACGAACTGGCCCATGCTTACCATGATCGAGTCATCCCCAAAGGCTTCGGGAACGATGAAATCAAAGTCGCTTTCGAGAAAGCCAAAGCGAAGGGCCTTTATGAGAAGGTCGAACAGCGATTCGGCGACGGCCGTTCGGCCAACGTTCGTGCCTACGCGATCACGAATCCGATGGAGTATTTCGCCGAGTGCAGCGAAGCATTCTTCTCCACGAACGACTTTTTCCCGTTCACTCGCGAGCAACTGGCGAATCACGATCCGGAGATGTTCGCGGTGTTGAAGACGCTTTGGGGCGAGACGGCCGAATCGGCAAAGCCGGTGAAGGTTTTCATTCTCGCCGGGCAGTCCAATATGGAAGGGCAGGGATTCATCGCTGCGGATCCCAAACGCAACGGAGGCAAAGGGAGCCTGGAGTATCTCGTGAAAGACCCCGGCACTTCGGCGCGTTTCGGCCATCTCGTTGGCAAAGACGGGAAGTGGGTGGTGCGCGACGACGTTTGGATTTCGTATCTCGACCGCCAGGGGCCACTCACGGTGGGTTATGGTCCAAAGCCGGACCGCATTGGCCCGGAACTGAGCTTCGGTTGGGTCATGGGAGACGCGATGACCGAGTCGGTGTTGCTCATCAAGTGCGCGTGGGGCGGGAAGAGTCTCGCGGTGGATTTTCGACCGCCGAGTTCGGGCAAGGTTCCGTACTCGCTCGGAGAGAAGCAGGATGCTGAGGTCGCTGCTGTTCCTGGAATCGTCGGCAAGTATTACCTTGAAACACTGACGCTCACGAAAGCCTCACTCGCCAAGGTGAAGGAACTCGTGCCCGGCTCCGATGGTCGCTACGAGATTGCCGGATTCGGCTGGCATCAAGGCTGGAACGATCGCATCAACGACAAGTTCAACGCCGAGTACGAAGAGAACATGGCCAACTTCATCCGCGACATTCGCAAAGATTTGGGCGTCCCCGCATTGCCGTTTGTCATCGCCGAAACAGGCATGACCGGTCCCGAGGAGAAACATCCGCGCGCCTTGTCGCTGATGAAAGCCCAGGCTGCCGTCGCCGAACGTCCGGAATTCCAAGGCAACGTCGCCCTCGTCGGCACGAAAGCGTTCTGGCGTCCAAAGGAAATCTCACCGAGCGGTCAAGGTTACCATTGGAATACAAACGCCGAGACCTATTACCTCATCGGCGAGGCAATGGGCGAAGCGATGAAAAAGCTCATCGAGACGAAGTGATGCAGAGATCCTGCAACCCGCAAAACAGGAATCCAACTCACACCTGGCACCGTGTAATTAAAGTGGCGTCTCCGATTTGTTGGCCCCAACGCTGTTTCGATGAAGAGGGAAAATGAATCTCATCCCCTTGAAGAAATGCCTTCGTGCATCTGTTTTCGTTGCCGTCGCCCTACTGCCGCTCGCGCTGACCATGTCAAGCGTCGCGGATGACAAACCAGTGCCGGCTGCCGCGAGGTATCAGGACTGGAATCATTCCGGTTCGATGTGGTTGCTCACGACGCCCGACGGCGTGGACTTGCCTGCCGATGCGAAAGCCGAACAATTCCCCGTGCTTGTGCGGTTGCATCGAGACTTTTTTGACTTCACTCAAGCGAAGCCGAATGGTGCCGACTTGCGGTTCTCGTCAAGCACTGGCGAACGGCTCACGTTTCAAATTGAAGAGTGGGATGCGGCGAAGGGCATCGCAAGCATTTGGGTGCGCGTTCCGCTGATCACCGGGAATTCGCGCCAGGAGATCAAGGCGCATTGGGGCAACGCCAATGCGTCCAGCGAGTCCGATGGCAAGGCGGTATTCAATGAGTCGAACGGTTATCTCAGCGTTTGGCACATGAACGACCAAGTGCAGGATGAAGTGGGAACGCTCAACAGCACCGACAACGGCTCGACGCCGATTGCGGGGATGATCGGAACGGCGCGGCACCTGCCCGGCGGCAAAGGCATCTTCGGAGGTGACAAGATTCCGAATTATCCGACCGGTGCGAATTCCCACAGCACCGAAGCGTGGTTTCGTCCCGAGCGACCGAATACGACGCTCATCGCCTGGGGCAACGAACAAGCTCAAGGCAAAGTCGTGATGCAGTTCAGCAGTCCACCGCACATCCGGATGGATTGCTACTTCTCCGGCGGCAACGTGGAGAGTGACAACCGCGTGCCGCTCGGCGATTGGACGCACGTCGTCCACACCTATCGTGAAGGGGAATCGAAGATCTATGTGAACGGTGTTCTCGACGGCACCAATCTCAAGGAAGGTGGGCCGCTCAACCTAAAAAGCCCATGCCGGCTGTGGATCGGTGGTTGGTACAACAATTATGACTTCGTCGGCGATCTCGACGAGGTTCGCGTCTCGCAAGTCGCGCGCACGGCGGAATGGATCAAGCTGCAATACGCCAACCAGAAGCCGAATCAAACGTTGGTAGGTCCGCTCGTCCAGCCGGGGAATGAGTTCTCGGTTTCGCAAACACAACTTGCCGTGGCCGAAGGTCGGAGCGCGACGATCACTGCGAAGGCAGGCGGAGCTCAGAAGGTGCTGTGGATTTTAAAACGCGACGGACATGAATCGATCGTGGCGACGGACCGGTTCAAGTATTCGTTCGATGCGGGACGAGTGTCGGCTTTTGCTCCGCAGAAGAACGGCGACAATGGACTGACAGCAACGCTCACTGTCAAAACCATCTACGCCAACGAAGTGAAAACGAAAGACATCGCGATCACGATCAGCGACGACATCCCCGAGCCCGTTTTCAGGCTCGCTGCTCCGGCGAAATGGGACGGCCGTGAGACGATCGAAGTCGTGCCGCAGATCAGCAACATCGCTGCGATGCAGACCAAAGGCGCGGGACAGTTGAACGTCAATTGGACCGTCGACGAGGTAGCGGTCATCAAGCGAATCGAAGCCGGCAAGCTGATCCTGAAGCGGGCGCAAGGCAACGGCGCGATGCGAGTGACCGCCTCGATCGACAACGGCGGCGTAACGGTTGTCCAGTCGATTACGATCTCTGTACAGGAGCCAACACCGTCAAAAGACGTTTGGGTTTCGCGACCGCTCCCCGATTCAGAGCAGCCGGAAGACAACCAGTTCATACCGCGCGACGGCCCGGGACGAGGCAGTTCGCAATTCGGGTCGCTGGTCTATGCCGGAACGCTCGCCGCCGCCGCCGACTCGGTCTTTGTGCGAGTCTTCGCCGACGATCAACTCTTTACGACCGAAACGGCCAAGTTGACTGCGGACAAGAAGTATGTGCTGTCCGCGAAGCTGAACTTGGGGCTCATCAAGTACCGCACCGAGTTCGGTTCGAGGACCGGCAACAAAGAGACCTTGCTGCACACCGCAAAGAACATCGTCTGCGGCGACGCGTTCCTCATCATCGGCCAGTCGAACGCGGTGGCGAACGACTTCGGCAAAGAGAACCCGCTTGTGCCAAGCGAGTGGGTTCGTACATTCGGAGCGACGGCGGGCGATCCCAATGGCTCGCGGTTGAAACTCTGGGCCAATGCAGAAGCGCGCAGTCCTGGCGGCAGGTCGGAGATCGGTTATTGGGGTATGGAGCTCGGCCGACGGTTGGTCGAGAGCGAGAAGATCCCGATCTGCATCATCAACGGAGCAGTGGGCGGCACGCGCATCGACCAGCATCAACGCAACAACGCCGACCCGACCGACGTCAACACGATCTATGGTCGACAGCTATGGCGAACCCAACAAGCGAAGCTGACGCACGGCATCCGCGCCGTCATCTGGCATCAAGGAGAGAACGATCAAGGTGCCGACGGCCCGACCGGCGGTTACGGCTATGAGACCTATCGCCAGTTCTTCATCGACCTCGCCGCGAGTTGGAAAGAGGATTACCCGAACATCCAGCATTACTATGCGTTCCAGATCTGGCCGAAGTCATGCGCGATGGGCATTAACGGCTCGGACAATCGCCTGCGCGAAGTGCAACGCACGCTGCCCAAGCTGTTCTCGAACCTGAGCGTGATTTCGACGCTCGGCATCAAGCCGCCCGGCGGCTGTCACTTCCCCGCTGCGGGTTACGCCGAGTTCGCTCGGTTCCTACATCCGATGATGCAGTACCACCTCTATCACCGACATGTCGGCCCATTCAATCCGCCGAACCTGAAGCGAGCGTACTTCACTTCGGCACAGCGCGACGGACTGATTCTGGAGTTCGACTACCAAATCAATTGGTCGGACGCACTCGTCAGTCAGTTCCATCTCGACGGAGAATCAAAGCAAGTAGTTGCTGGCACTTCGAATGGAAATCGCATCACGCTGAAGTTGAAGGAGCCATCAACGTCCAAGACCGTGACCTACCTCGACAGCGCCAACTGGAACCCCGACAACCTGCTTTATGGCCAAAATGGTCTTGCCGCACTGACGTTCTGCGATGTGCCGATTGAAGCGGAATGAACTGCCATCGCCGCACATTGAATCAGGAACCGTCTTGGTGTGCCACATCATGAAAAAACTCCAATCCATCCCAAGTAACATGCTGGTCTGCAGTGTCTATTTCGTGATGCTTCAATTGATGTGCGGGAATGCCTGTGCTGCCGACGCTGCCACACCTCCTCGCACTCGCAATCAGGTCAAATCCCACACCGATCCTCGACAAGGTTCCGACTCAGAAAAGATCCCGATGAGATCAGAAAACTCAAGGAGTCAGTTGACGGTGGAGCGAATTTTCTCCGCAGATGAGTTCCAAGAGGATCGAATCGGCACTATCGTCTGGAGCAAGTTGGGCGCAGGCTACTTTACGCTGAACGGAACTACGGCCGATAGAGATGGCCAAGTTGTGCTTCGCGTTGACGCGGCCAGCGGCACCGAGGAAATCGTGGTGCCGGCTAGTGCATTCATCCCTTCTGGCGAGTCAAAGCCTCTTTCCGTGGACGGTTTCGCGTTTTCGGGAGATGAATCAAGACTCTTACTTTATACCAATAGCCAGCGTGTCTGGCGACTCAACTCGCGAGGAGATTACTGGGTTCTGGATATCGCCAGCCGAGAACTGAAAAAGCTGGGCGGGCAAGCATCGCCGTCAACGCTGATGTTCGCGAAGTTCTCGCCCGATGGCTCACGCGTGGCCTATGTCCGTGAGAACAACCTCTACGTTCAGGATTTACGCGAGATGAGCATCATGGCACTGACGACCGACGGGTCGGCCAAGCTCATCAACGGCACCGCGGACTGGGTCAATGAAGAAGAGCTAACGATCCGCGACGGCTATCGCTGGAGCCCTGACGGGCAGTCAATTGCCTTTTGGAGATTTGATACCACAGGCGTCGAAGAATTCCACCTCATTGACAACACGCAGGGAACCTATCCTCGCCTCACTTCATTCCCGTATCCCAAGGTTGGCAAGACGAACTCGGCCAGTCGGATCGGCGTGATCACCACCGCAGGCGGCGAGGCCCGTTGGCTCGACCTGCCGGGTGATCCGCGCGAACACTATCTCCCGCAGATGGAGTGGGCTCCCGACGGCGGAGCGATTCTGATCCAGCAGATGAACCGCCTGCAGAACGTCAACCGCGTCATGCTGTGGGATGTGAAGACCGGCGCGATTCGAACGATGCTGACAGAAACAGATCCGGCATGGCTGGAGAATGAGAATCCCGTACGCTGGATGAACAACGGAAAGAGCGTCGTCTGGCTGAGTGAACGCAATGGATGGCGGCATGCTTATCGCGCAAGCGCCTATGGCAAGGGGTTCTTTGCGATCACTGCTGGCGATTTCGATGTGCTGACGGTGGAATCAATCGACGAAGCCCAGGGAAGACTCTACTTTGCTGCATCACCGGACAATCCGACTCAGCGCTACCTGTACCGGGTGTCGCTCGACGGCGGGAAACCCGAGCGCTTGTCGCCGGCGAGCCAGCCCGGTTGGCATACCTACGATGTTTCACCCGATGCGATCTGGGCGATCCATCGATGCTCAACCTTCACGACACCGCCAGTCGTTGAGCTGATTCGGCTGGATGATCACCGTGTGGTTCGAGTGCTGGCGGACAACGGGAAACTGCGAAAGAAGCTCGCCGAGCTCGATTCTCCGGGCGTCGAATTCTTCCGGGTCGATATCGGGAACGGTTTGCTGCTCGACGGCTGGTGCCTCAAGCCGCCGTCGCCCGATCCATCGGGGAAACATCCCCTGCTGTTCCATGTCTACGGCGAACCTCATGGTCAAACAGTGCGAGACGCCTGGCAGGGACCGCGGGGACTGTGGCATTGGATGCTTGCACAACAGGGCTATCTGGTCGCCAGCGTCGACAATCGGGGAACGAATGCGCCGCGCGGGCGCGAGTGGAGAAAGTGCATCCACCGGAAGATCGGCATCATTGCGCCGGAGGAACAGGCGGCGGCCGCGCAAGCCTTGCTAAAACGCTGGAGTTTCGCCGACTCGAAACGGGTGGGAATCTGGGGTTGGAGCGGCGGCGGCAGCATGAGCCTGAACGCCCTCTTCCGCCATCCCGATCTGTATCACACCGCCATCGCCGTCGCCCCCAATGCCGATCAGCTTCTCTACGACACGATCTACCAGGAACGCTACATGGGGTTGCCCGCTGACAACGCCGACGGCTATCGACTCGGCTCACCAATCACCCATGCGAAGCAGTTGAAGGGAAACCTGCTGCTTGTCCACGGAACCGGAGACGACAACGGCCATTATCAGGGGACCGAGATGCTGATCAACGAGTTGATCGCTCACAACAAGCGTTTCACAGTAATGCCCTACCCGGCACGTTCTCATGCGATCAATGAAGGCAATAATACCGTTCCGCATTTCTATTCATTGCTGACAAACTTCTTGCACGCTCACCTGCCTGTCCAGAAGCAAGACTGACTGTCGCTAAGGCCGATTCAGGCATGGTGGGCTGCGAATGAACACTCTCGCAGTCAATGACCAAACCGAAGGATCAATCGATGACAACTCGCTCTCCGATGCTACGACTGGCGTGCCTCGTGTTTCTTGGCCTAGCATCGCCATTGCCGGCGCAGGTTGATTATCAGGACAACGACAGTCCGTGGGGGCAGCGAGCGGACGCGGGGCCGGACGCGGAAGTGCCCGGTTGGTTCTACAATCTTGGAATCACCGGTTTACGAGCTCAGTTGGTCGCCGATCAACCGAAGGCATTGCTGATCAAATATGTCTTTCCCAAGTCACCAGCGGATGGTCACATCAAGATTGGAGATCTCATCGTCGGCGCTGGCGGCCAGATGTTCAAAGAGCCACACCGCAACGGTTACGGCGAGAAAGTCTTCGGCGCTGACGGTCCCATTGCGGAACTGGCACACGTGCTTGAAGGGTGTCAGGGCGCTGCTCGTAATGGGAAGCTCGCGCTCACGCTTCGACGCGGTAAAGAGATCGTAGACGTCGAACTTGATGTCGGTCAGAAGTACGGCGCATATGCGTCGACCTACCCTGGCACATGCGCGAAGTCGGACAAGATTCTCGCCGAGTTGCTCAAGTACCTCGTCGAACATCAGGCGAAAGATGGTTCGTTCGGCGATCCTGTCCACAATACGTTCGCGCCGCTGGCTCTGCTGGCAAGCGGCGATGCGAAGTATCTGCCAGCCGTTAAGCTCAACGTGCAGTATCACTGTCGCGAGACTCGTGCGAAGGACAAACGGATCTTCGATTTGATCAACTGGAGCTACATGAGCGCCGCGATTGTGCTCAGCGAATACCACCTGGCGACGGGTGAAAAATGGGTGCTGCCGGAGCTGCAAGAGGTCCATGATCACCTGGCGAAAAGCCAGTATCTGCACATGTCGCAGATCAATCCCAAGGCCAAGAAATCACACCCGGATGATTTTCCGAAAGGGCCCAAGGACTCTCATGGCGGCTGGGGTCACAATCCAGGCTTCGAGGGTTATGGTCCCATCGCGATGCTCACAGGACAGGGTGCATTGGCGTATTCGTTGATGGACCGCTGCGGGATCAAGGTTGATCGGGAACATCACGATGCTGCTTACGCATTCCTCAGGAAGGGAACCGGGCAAAACGGATACGTTTGGTACGGCGACAAAATTGGCGGACCTCCAAACGGATGGGCCGACATGGGCCGAACTGGTGCCACGGGCATCGCCAACTTCCTCAGTCCCTACTCCGAACCTGTCTATCGCGAGCGCGCGCTGTCTCACGCCAAGGTGATCGGCCTGCATCCGCAGAGCTTCCCCGATACGCACGGTTCACCCCCGATGGGTATGGCCTACACCGCGCTCGCCGCGAACGTCGATCCCGACAGCTTTCGCAAGCTCATGGACGCCAACCGCTGGTGGTTCACGATGGCCCACTGCACCGACGGCAGTTTTTATTACCAGCCCAACCGCGACAACGCCGGCTATGACTCCGACGCCCGCATGACGGCATCGTCCGTGGTGGCGTTCATCTTTACGATTCCCAAGCACAGCCTGGTGATCACCGGCAAGGATGCGAAGTTCGCCGTCAAACCGGCCGACAAGCCCCGTGTGGCCAACAAGCCGATGAAGGTGTTCGTCCTCGCGGGGCAGTCGAACATGCAAGGGCATGTGAACATATCGACGTTCGATTCCTTGGCCGATGACCCCAAGACGCTGCCAATTCTCAAGGAGATGCGCGATGCCGACGACAGACCACGAGTGTGTGAGAAGGTCTGGATTTCGTCGGTCGGCTGTGAGGGCGATGGCGTGTCTGATGTCATCGAGCAGAAAGGCAAGCTGACGGCGGGTTTCGGCGCCTCGACCGAAGAGATTGGTCCCGAATTCACGTTCGGCATTTACATGGAGAAACTGCTTGATGAGCCCATACTCATCATTAAAGCTTCCTGGGGCGGAAAGAGTCTGCACACGGATTTCCGTCCACCCAGCGCTGGGCCCTACGTGTGGAGTGACTACGAGTTGGCTCAGCTCAAGGAGCAGGGGGACGACTTGGAACAGATCAAGGCCGAGAAGGCAAAGGACACAGGCCTGTTCTACCGCCACATGATCGAGCATGTACGAAAGGTTCTTGCGGACATCAAACAGGTGGTGCCGGAATACGATGAAGAACAGGGCTACGAACTCGCTGGTTTCGTCTGGTTCCAAGGGTTTAACGACTTGGTTTCCGACTGGACCTACGACAAACAGATGCAGCCCGGTGGGTACGACCTTTACGGAGAACTGCTGGCGCATTTCATCCGCGATGTCCGCAACGATCTCTCCGCGCCGAAGATGCCCTTCGTGATTGGCGTCATGGGAATCGGCGGTGTGGAGGAAGGGAAGAAGCCACCCCAGAAGTATTTTCGCGAAGCTCAGGTTGCCCCCGTGTCTCTTTCAGAGTTTCAAGGCAACGTGGTGGCGGTGCAGACGGCACCATTTTGGGACGACCAGTTGGCCGAGCTGCAAGAGCGGATGGAGCAGTTGGAGTCGAAGTTTGAGGAACAGGCCGAAAAAAATCCGAAGCTCACTCCTGCGGCGAAAGAAAGGACGCTCAAAAAGACCATCGCGAAAAACTTCAAGCCTGATGAGTTAAAACGTCTGAAGGGCGCTTCCGACGGGGGCTACCACTATCTCGGTGCCGCCAAGATTATGGCGCCGATTGGCAAAGCCTTTGCCGAAGAGATGGCAAATTTGCAGGCGACTCAGTGATAGAAGAAGCAATGAAACGATTCGGCACAGTTCGCTCCGCCAACGCCCGTGCCTCTGCCATGACGAATCCAATGGACGCAATCGCTGGTGGTTCACGATGGCCCACTGCGCCGACGGCACGTCCTATTACCAGCCCAACCGCGACAACGCCGGATACGGCTCTAACTCGCGCTCCCTGATCGAAAAAACGCAGCAATGAAGTCAACCGCACTCCGCGTCGCCACCTGGTCCTTACTGTTCCTGACGTTGAGCTGCGCGTATGGAGCCGATGAATTTCATTCGATTCCGCTTCGCGCCAAAATCAAAGGGACGCTGCCGATGACCGGGCTTGTCTTCTGGAGTACGTCGGAGCATCGAAAGTCACCGGCGATCTCGATGGAGTTTGCCTACCTGCGTTACGATGAAGTCGCCACGGCGCGCGGCATTTACGATTGGAGCAGGGTCGAGCGATTGATGAGCGAGGCGGCGGCACGCGGGCATCAGCTCATCCTCCGCATGCACGACACCTATCCGGGCCGCCCGAGCGGCGTGCCCGCGTGGATCAAGGCCGCGCCCGGCTATCACGACCACTCCGAGAAGAGCGAGGGTCAGCCGACTGGCTTTCCTGACTGGACGAATGCGGAGTGGCGGCGTTTCGTCCTTGAGTTTTGGACCGAGTTTGCCCAGAAGTATGACAAAGATCCGCGCGTCGCATTTCTCGAAGTTGGCTTCGGACTCTGGGCGGAATATCACATCTACGATCCGGGCGAAAAAGTCGGCGTGAACTTTCCTGACAAGTCCTTTCAGGCGGAGTTCATGCGGCATATGGCCAATGAATTCAAAGTGACCCGATGGCTGATCTCGAAGGACGCGCACGTTGCCGAACGCACGCCCTTCAAAGCCATGCCCGACTTGCTGGCGCTGCCATTCGGAATCTTCGATGATACGTTCCATCGTGCCTGGAAGCCCGGCTACAACCGTACCGGCGGCGATTTCTTCGGCCGCGACCGATGGCAGCGCTCGCCAGCGGGCGGTGAGCAACTGATGGATTCCGCGGACTTCGCGCGCATGATTAGCGGGCAATGGCAGACTCAGGCCAGCGCCTTCCACATCAGTTTCATGATCGCCGATCAATGGCCTCGCTGGATGAAGGAGGACGAGCTCGCGCGCCACAGCGCGGCATGCGGATACCGGTTCCAGGTGGAGCGTTTCGAGGCCAGCGAATCCGCCGCCCGCGTGACGATCGCCAACATCGGAGTCGCACCCATTTACTACGATGCCTATCCCGCCGTGAACGGGGTCCGAGCCGCCGAATCGCTCGCGGTTCTGCTGCCCGGCGAGCACCGCGATTTCTCGATCGCATCAGGTGGCACCGCGCCAGCGCTGACCATCGAGTCCGACCGGCTCGTCCCAGGTCAACGCATCGGGTTTGAAGCCAAGTTGAATCCATGAGTAACGACAAATGCAAAATGATCAGATTTGGAACTACTGAATGAAGACAATAGCAATCCGTCTCGCCGCCTTGTGCTTGCTGCTCGCGCCGTTGGCCGCGTTGCAGGCTGGTGACGATGGACCCATCGTCGGCGCGATCCGCTGGGATGGCTGGTACGGAGATGTGACCGTGACAAAGGCTGTCGAGGCATCGCTCGGACAGCCAAAGTATCATTTTCGCCTGCCGTGGTTCGCTGTTGTGATGGGCGATGGCAAGGTGCAGATCAACGGCGATTCGCAGGCGATCATGGACGATGAGATTGCCTATGCGGCGCAGGCAGGGCTGAACTACTGGTCAGTTGTGGACTACCTCGATGAAGCGCCGGGCATGAGTATTGCGATGAATCGTTATCTGGCGGCGAAGGACAAAAAAGGAATCCACTACTGCCTCGTCGAGGAGGGCGCGCGGCTCGACAAGGCAGGGACGAAGGCTTGGGGCAGGCTCGTGGAGCACTTCCGGCAACCTGATTACCAAACCGTGCTCGATGGCCGACCGCTGCTGTGTTTGTTCGGGAAGACTACCGAGCTTGGCAGGGCGGAGTGGGACGAGTTGAAGCAACAAACCATCGCAGCCGGTCTGAAAGCACCCTATCTCGTGCTCATGGACTGGAGAAAGCCAGAGGCGGGGCGTTTGAGTCTCGGTTTTGATGCAGTCTCACGTTATGCGGCATCAGGCAAAGGCTACACGGCTGATCCTAAATCCTACGCGGAACTCACGTCGTTCGACGTGCGCCGTCAACTGTGGGACCAATGGAAGCAGGATGGCACTCCCTGCATCACCTTTGCCACCGCTGGCTGGGATACTCGTCCACGCCAGGAGCGTCCTCCGGTGTGGTGCAAGGATTTGGTCAAAGTCGCCATGCCCGACCCAACACCACCCGCACTGCAAAAACCACTCATTGATGCCACGACCGCAACCCCGGAGGAGCTCACCGCCCACATTCGCGAGGCCATCGAATGGACGAAGGCCAATCGCGATATCAATCCCGCCAATGCGATCATCATCTATGCCTGGAATGAGCACGACGAAGGCGGCTGGCTCCAGCCCACGCGCGGTGCCGATGAGAAGGCCGACGACTCCCGCATCCACGCTTTGGGGAAGGCACTCCGTGCGCTCCAGTCTCTCCGAAACGCAAAACCATGAAAACAGCCGCACTTTTCTTCGCCACGTTATCTCTGCTGCCCTTGGCCTGCGTTGCTTTCGCGGCCGTCAAGGCCGAACAGCAGAAGCCGAACATCGTTCTCATCCTCGCCGATGACCTCGGTTACGGGGATGTGCGTTGCTACAACGACCAGTCGAAAGTTCCGACTCCGCACATTGATCGCGTGGCTCGCGAAGGGATGCGATTCACCGATTCTCATAGTCCTTGCACAGTCTGCACGCCGACGCGCTACAGCCTGATGACGGGGCAGATGGCCTTTCGCGTACTGAATGGCGCTACGGTCTTCACGGGAGTCGGCGGGCCGTCGCTGATCGCGCCCGGTCGGCTCACGCTGCCGAGCATGCTTCGCGACAACGGCTATGCCACGGCGTGCGTCGGCAAGTGGCACGTCGGGCTGACGTTCTTCGACAAGGAGGGAAAGCCGGTCCGCGGTGATGGGGTCGAGGCGGTTCGTCGCGTCGATTTCTCGCGACGCATCGCAGGCGGGCCGGTCGATCATGGCTTCGAGCGTTTCTTCGGGACCGCTTGCTGTCCGACAACCGACTGGCTGTATGCCTTCATTGAGAACGACCGCGTGCCTGTGCCGCCGACTGGACCGCTCGACAAGTCGCGGCTGCCCAAGCATCCCTACGCGAACGATTGCCGCGCCGGGCTGATCTCACCGGATTTTCCGATGGAGGAAGTGGACCTCGTCTTCCTGAAGAAGAGTCGCGAGTTTCTGGAGCAGCACGTTCGTCAGTCTCCGAGCAAACCGTTCTTCCTCTTTCACTCCGCGCAGGCCGTGCATCTGCCATCGTTCGCTGCGCCGGAGTTCCAAGGGAAGACCAAGGCCGGCCCGCATGGCGACTTCATCCATCAGCTCGATCATGTGGTCGGCGAGCTGCTGACGACACTGGAACAACTCGGCGTCGCCGACAACACAATTGTCATCTTCACCAGCGACAACGGCCCGGAAACGGCCAGCGTCATTCACATGCGCGCGGACTACAATCACGACGGCGCTCGACCTTGGCGCGGAGTCAAACGCGACAGTTGGGAAGGGGGCCATCGCGTGCCGTTCCTCGTCCGCTGGCCCGGCAAGGTGAAACCCGGTGCGACTAGCGCGCAGCTCACCAGTCTCACCGACGTGATGGCGACGGTCGCCGCCATCATCGGCGCGAAGCTCCCGGACAACGCTGCGGAAGACAGTTTTAATTTGCTGCCCGCATGGCTTGGCGAGGATCAGGCACCGATCCGTCCCTATCTCTTGCAGCAAGCCTTCGGCGGACAGCGCACGCTTTCGATCCGTCGCGGCGATTGGAAGTACCTCGACCACACCGGTTCCGGCGGCAATCGCTACGAGAACGACCCCGGCCTCAAGCCGTTCCAACTTCCCGACACGGCCCCCGACGCGCCCGGCCAGCTCTACAATCTTGCAACCGATCCGGGCGAGACGAAGAACCTCTCGATCGAGCGTCCGGAAATCGCGACCGAACTGAAAGCACTTCTCGAACAATCCAAATCCACCGGCCGCAGCCGACCCGGCCAACACTGATGCTGAACGACCAACAACGCCCAAAGGCGCGGAGGTTGTCAAGATTCGGGAAGTTTGTGCGCGGATTCACGGTTCGATGCGATTCTGGGCCAAGAGATTCGTTGCCTCTGACACTAGAATTCAATCCTTCAATTTCATCATACGCCATGCAGGAACGCCTCAGATGAAGATCGCACGTATTTTTGCTCACCGGGTTGAGCTGCCGTTGGTCGAAGGCTCGTACAAGTGGTCCGGCGGGAAGTCGGTGTCAGTGTTCGACAGCACGATCATTGGTGTCGAGACCGACTGCGGACTCATCGGTTACGGCGAGGTCTGTCCGCTGGGGCCGTTCTACCTGCCGGCGTATGCTGAAGGAGTGCGAGCCGGACTCCGCGAACTGGGACCCCATCTGATCGGCTTTGATCCGCGCGAACTGACGAAGCTCAACCATCGAATGGACGCCGCGCTCAAGGGGCATCCGTATGTGAAAACGGGAATCGACATCGCCTGCTGGGACATTCTCGGCAAGGCCACGCAACTGCCGGTCTGCACGTTGCTGGGAGGCCGCTTTGGCGAGAGCGTGCGACTGTACCGAGCCATCTCGCAACAAGCTCCCGATGAGATGGCGAAGAATGTTCAAGGCTACCGCGAGCAGGGCTACACACGGTTCCAATTGAAAGTGGGCGGCGATCCTGATACCGACATCGAACGGATTCGCGCGGTGCGCGGGATGTTGCAACCTACGGACCGGCTGGTCGCGGATGCCAACACCGGATGGACTCAGCACGAAGCGATGCGCGTGGTCCGAGCCGTACAAGACATTGACGTTTACATCGAGCAACCCTGTCTGACTTACGAGGAGTGCCTCGCGGTGCGGCGCAACACGAGCCATCCGTTTGTGCTCGACGAGAACATCGACTCGCTCGACATGCTGCTGCGTGGCAAAGCGGATCTGGCGATGGACGTCGTCAATCTGAAGATCAGCAAACTCGGAGGGCTGACGAAAACGAAGCAAGCCCGCGACCTGTGTGTCTCGATGGGAATTGCGATGACGCTCGAAGACAGTTGGGGAGGCGACATCACGACGGCGGCGATCGCGCATCTCGCGCACAGTACTCCGGAAGAGTTCCGTTTCACCAGCACGGATTTCAATAGCTACGTCACCGTCAGCACGGCGGATGGCGCGCCGCAACGTGAGCACGGCTTCATGGCCGCCAGCACGTCGCCGGGGCTGGGCATCGAACCGAAGATGAACGTGCTCGGTAAACGAGTCGTCGAGGTGATGTGATCGTCATAGCCACGCTCGGCAGAGCGTGGGTTCGCATGTCTCTCGGCCCACGTTCTGGCGAACGTGGCTACAAAAACTTTTTGTGAGGAAACGCGATGAACTCCAACATTTTCCAAGGCTGTGTCCCAGCGCTGATGACGCCGTGCGTGGCGGATCGAACCCCGAACTATCCGGCCCTGGTGAAGAAGGCTCAGGCTCTGATGGCGGCTGGCATGAACGGAGTCGTGTACTGCGGCTCGATGGGAGACTGGCCGCTGCTGACAGATGAGCAACGACAAGAAGGTGTGCGCCGCCTGACCGAAGCCGGAGTCCCCGTCATCGTCGGCACGGGTGCTCAGAATCCCGCGCGAGCCGCTGCTCATGCCGCTCACGCGCAGCGAGTGGGGGCGAAGGGGTTGATGGTCATTCCCCGCCTCCTGTCCCGTGGCACTTCTCCGGCGGCTCAGCGAGCACACTTCGCGGGAGTGCTGGCGGCGGCACCCAATATGCCCGCCGTGATTTACAACAGTCCCTACTACGGGTTCGAGACCAAGGCGAACCTGTTCTTCGATCTGCGGCGCGAGTTTCCGAATCTCGTCGGCTTCAAGGAATTCGGCGGAGCGAATTCTTTGAGCTACGCCGCCGAGCACATCACTCATGCCGACAGCAACGTCCTGCTGATGGTGGGCGTGGATACGCAAGTGTGTCATGGCTTCATTCGCTGCGGTGCCGTTGGCGCGATCACTGGAATCGGGAATTGTCTGCCCCGTGAAGTGCTGCACCTGCTCTCGCTTTGCAAACTGGCTGCGACCGGTGATGTCGAAGCCCGGCGATTGGCGGGAGAACTGGAAGATGCTCTCTCCGAGTTGTCGCGTTTCGACGAAGGGCCTGACCTGGTGCTGTACTACAAGTATCTGCTCGTGTTGCTCGGTGATGCCGACTATGAATTACACTTCAATGAATCCGATCGGCTCTCACAAAGTCAAATGCACTTTGCCGAAGCGCAATTGAAGCTCTTCCAACAGTGGTGGCGTCAGTGGCCAGGCAAGGAATAAAGTGTGTTGAACTCGAAATCACTTTTCGCAGTAGAAGCCAATTCAAAGGATCATTCGATGACAATCCGCCCCCTGATGCTGCGACTGACATGCCTCGTATTTCTTAGCCTCGCAGCGCCGTTGCAGGCGCAGGTCGATTATCACGGCAACGACAGCCCGTGGGGGGAGCGAGCGGAATCGGGGCCGGATGCGGCGGTGCTCGGTTGGTTCTACAACCTGGGCATCACTGGTTTGCGAGCACAGTTGGTTGCCGATCAACCGAAGGCATTGCTGATCAAGTATGTCTTCCCCAAGTCACCGGCGGATGGTCACGTCCAGATCGGCGATCTCATCATCGGCGCTGGCGGACAGTCGTTCAAAGAGAAGCACCGCAATGGATACGGCGAGAAAGTCTTTGGTGCTGACGGGCCCATCTTGGAACTGGCGAACGTGCTCGAAGCGAGTCAGAGCGGTGACGGGAAGGGCAAGCTCTCGCTCACACTGCAACGCGGTGGCGAGACCAAAGAGGTCATCCTCGATGTCGGTCAGAAGTACGGCAGCTTCGCAGCGACCTATCCGGGGACGTGTGCCAAGTCGGACAAAATTCTCGCCGAGTTACTGGAGTACGTCGCCAAGCATCAACAAGAAGACGGTTCGTTCGGCGATCCCGTTCACAACACCTTCGCACCGTTGGCGCTGCTGGCGAGCGGCAAAGAAAAATATCTGCCAGCCGTTGAACGCAATGTGCGATGGCACTGCCGGGAGACTCGTCCGAACGACAAGCGATATGCCGATTTGATGAACTGGACCTACATGAGCGCCGCGATCGTCCTCTGCGAGTACCACTTGGCGACCGGCGAAAAATGGGTGCTGCCGGAGCTTCAGGAAGTTCACGATCATTTGGCGAAGGGCCAGTACCTCCACATGTCGCAGATCAATCCGAAGGCGAAGAAGTCGCACCCGGATTCGTTTCCGAAAGGCCCGAAGGATTCTCACGGTGGCTGGGGACACAACCCTGGCTTCGAGGGCTACGGTCCCATCGCGATGATCACCGGGCAGGGTGCCTTGGCTTACTCGTTGATGCACCGCTGCGGGATTAAGATCGATCGCGAGAAGCACGACGCGGCTTTCGCATTCCTCAAGAAGGGGACGGGGCCCAACGGCTACGTTTGGTACGGCGATCAGATCGGCGGACCTCCCAACGGCTGGGCCGACATGGGACGAACCGGAGCCACGGGGATCGCCAACTTCCTCAGCCCTTATGCCGAACCTGTCTATCGGGAACGAGCGATGTCTCATGCGAAAGTGATCGGCCAGCATCCGCAGAGCTTCCCCGATACTCACGGTTCGCCCCCGATGGGCATGGCCTACACCGCACTCGCGGCGAACATCGACTCCGACAGCTTCCGAAAGCTCATGGACGCCAACCGCTGGTGGTTCACGATGGCCCACTGCACCGACGGCAGCTTCTATTACCAGCCCAACCGCGACAATGCCGGCTACGGCTCCGACGCGCGCATGACAGCATCGTCAGTAGTGGCGTTCATCTTCACGATCCCCAAGCACCGCCTGGTGATTACCGGCAAGAAAATAAGTCGAAATCAGCGATCAGAGTGATCGCTTCCAAGAGCTTCCTTTGAATCCAGTGGGCAAGTCCGAAGCGAGGATCACGATGAGAAACCATCGATCGGTGGTTGAGTTGCGAAGACGGGATTTCACGGCCCACAGAACAGGCCGGATGATTTTGGGGACACTGATTTCGGCTCTACTGGTCGGCACGGCCACCGCGGAACCCGGCGAACCGGCTCTGCCCGGCAACCATCCGCTGACTCAGTCTCAGGCTGGGAGTTTGCTGATCTCGGAACTGCGCTGCGCGGTGTGTCACAGTGGCGTCGAAAGAGGTTCCCTGCCGGAGAAGACCGCCCCGGATTTGACGGAAGCTGGTGCGCGGATCTCGCCAGATTACCTCCGACGATTTCTCGCATCGCCGTCGTCGGCTCATCCCGGAACAACGATGCCGGACGTGTTGACGTCGCAACCGAAGGCGGAAAGAGACCGAATCGCGGAAGCTCTGACTCACTTTCTGATCGCCCAGTCGAAGTCCGTTTTTCCAACTGAAGCAACCGAGCCGATTGATCGTCGGCAAGGCAAAGCGCTGTTTCACTCGGTCGGCTGTGTGGCCTGTCATGGTCCGAAGGATGCACTCGCCGACGCGCCGCAGAAACCAACACGCAACGATGAGGATGACGACGACGATCCTGCTCCTAAGAAAAAGAGCGTCAAGCCGATGGCCGTCCCACTGGGGCATGTTGCCGCCAAATACAGTGCGAAGTCTCTCGGCGAGTTCCTGTTTCAGCCGTTGCGTGTCAGAAATTCGGGGCGCATGCCGGATATGAAACTAACTCCCGCAGAGTCGCTGGCGATTGCAGGTTATCTAATTGGAGAAACGCGACTACCGGGAAAGGCTTTGGTTCCAGAGGCACCGCTGGTGGCGAAAGGAAAACTATACTTTCAGGAACTGAACTGCGCTGCTTGCCATTCACTCCTCGGTACTGCGCCGGCTCCCTTGGTCGTTTCACTGAGAACTGCGGATCTCACCCGCGGCTGTTTGTCCAAGACGAGTACTCGGAGTCCCCGTTTCGATCTCGATGGCGCTCAGGTTCAGGCGATTCAGGCATCGCTTCGAGAACAACCGGCTGCCGACTCGGACAGAGTTGTGGCTGCGAAAACAATGACCGCATTTCACTGCATCGCCTGTCATATTCGGGATGACTTTGGCGGCGTTCACGAAACACACAACCCGTTCTTTGCCACCAGCGAACAGAAGCTGGGGGACGATGGTCGCATCCCACCGCCGCTGACACTGGTCGGGGCCAAGCTGCAACCGGCCTGGATGAAGAAGGTGCTTTTCGACGGTGAAAGTGTCCGCCATTACATGGCGACTCGGATGCCGCAATACGGCAACTCCAATCTCCAGCATTTGCCGAGTGTCTTCGCTCGCTTGGACGTGTTGAAAAGCAGAGAAATGAAGATTCCGAATCCAGAGAGTCGCTCGGAAGGTGAGCGCGAACGAGAGAAACTGCTTCGCGCGGCGGGTCGAGAATTGCTGGGCGACAAGGGCCTGAACTGCATTGCCTGCCACAACTTCAATGGCAAAGTGGCACAGGTCAATCAAGGGATTGACCTGCTGACAACGTCTCAGCGGCTCCAGCCCGGCTGGTTCAACAGCTACTTGCGAAATCCTGGTGCGTTTCGTCCGCGGACTATTATGCCGACGGGTTGGCCCAATGGTGTGGCCGCATACAATACGATTCTGGATGGCAACACGGACATGCAGATTGAAGCCATCTGGTACTACCTCTCGCTCGGGACGTCCGCCGCCGATCCGTCCGGTGTCCGCAGTGTCAGTACGAAACTTTTGGTGGAAGGTCATGCCAAGACGTTTCGTGGACGCAGTCGAGTTGCGGGCTTTCGAGGCATCGCCGTCGGCTTCCCAGAAAAATTGAACTATGCGTTTAACGCCGAGACGGGAACGTTGTCTGCCATCTGGCTGGATGACTTCATTGGCGTCAATTGGAGTGGCCAGGGTTCCGGGGATTTCAATCCTGCCAGCGAACCGCTGACGCTGGCTCAGGATGTTTCGTTCGTGCAACTCGCGGATGAAAATGCTCCGTGGCCGTTGCTGCCGGTGATGACCAAAGACGCCCGATCCAATCCCAACCCGCTCTATCCCAAAAACCTGGGCTATCAATTCCGAGGATACTTCCTCGGCGAATCCTTAATTCCCACGTTCATGTATCGCAGCGGCACGATTGAGATCGAAGATCGGTCGGTAGCCGCAGGATCTGATGAGCAACGACAGCTCGAACGGGTTCTGACCTTCGAGTCTCCGATGCCGCAAGCCGTCTGGTTTCGAGCACTCACGGGAGACATCAGCCAGCAGTCCGAACGTGTCTATCAAATTGGTCGATTGCGGCTGACGCTTCCCACGGCCAAAACGAAATTGAGGCCGCTACCGAACGACCCCAAGCGTTCTGAGTTGTTGTTGCGACTGCAAATCCCCCAAGGCAAATCTTCCCTGGAGTTACTTTATGAACCACTCAAGAAGTAGTCACCGGCGACTCCTTTGTCTTCTGCTTCCGATCGTGATGTCTGCCCTTGGTGTTCTTCGCGCCGAGGAGGTTGGCGAACGTTGGGGAACCGAGGAACGCGAGCGTGAGTATTATCCAATCGTCAACATTCCAATGCCGAAAGATACGATCATCGAGGCCGGTGCCTTCGCGGTGCTTCCGGATCGCCGGGTCGCCGTAGGAACTCGGCATGGCGAAATCTATTTGATTGACGGTGTCGATGCGCCGAAACCAATCCCTTTGTTTCATCGGTTCGCAACCGGCCTCGATGATCGTATCTTTCGGCAT
>JAKFVC010000121.1 GCA_021732415.1 Planctomycetaceae bacterium | reverse complement strand
TACCAGGGCGAGGGGGGCTATTACGGGGCACGAATTTGTTTGAGGCGTAGTCTCAAAGCCATTATCGGCACTTGTATGTCATCACAATTGTTTCAGCGTTTGGAGAATTGATTCGTGAGTGCCCAAGTTTCTCTCATCGCCAGTGTCAGTCTGTTGTGTCTCACGGTCAGTTGCGGGTGTTCCGGTGGTTCGTCAGATCCCAAGCCGGTGCCTGTTTCCGGGACGATTACTCTCGATGGCAAGCCGCTACAGGGAGCTCGCGTCACGTTCGACAGCGACCAGCGTCCAGCAGTCGGCATCACATCGACTGACGGCAGTTACAAGCTGGCGTTGGGAGCCCTGCCCGGAGAATACCGTGTCGCCATTGGTGACCCTCCTGGCAACGCCGGGATGACGCGCCCCATGGCCGCACCGTCTGGCGATAAACCCGAGCCGGTTCCGGTCGAACTGCCCCTGAAGTACAGCGATCCCAAGCAGACGGCGTTGCGATTCACCGTGCCGGACGATGGCAGCGATGTGGCCGACTTCACGTTGACCACAAAATGAGTCGCGAACGATTCTGCCGGAGGGAATTTTCGTTCGTCTCCGGTGTCTCCGCCAGCTGTCGTTCAGAAATACGCATCGAACATCTCGATTCGATGTCATTCTGACCAAGCTTTTCGCAACACTTCCAACTCATTCTGAGAAACTCGGTCGCTGGTATTCACGAATCGTCTGGCATCTCGTAAAATTGCGAGTTCGCCCATTTTGCGAATCTGGACGTGCGCAACCTCGCGTACGTCTGGATCCATTGTTTCCTAGACGCAATCAAAATCGCGATCGAGCCAGTTCGAGTCCCCGCGAAAAGATACGGTCAGGCACGGAGCCGTCGATGACGTTGGCGCAATTGTTGGAGAATCGCTTTCGCGGAGATATTCGCTTCCGAGGGGCCGCATACCTCAAGGCCGAACGCGTCAGCCTGACGCGGGTTACGCCGGAAGATATCTTTGCCGTAGTGCGGGATGGAACTGAGTACCAGACGCAACTGAAGCGTGATGAGACTTCAGTCAAGATGTTCTGCACCTGTAACCAGGGTCGGCCGACCGAGCCCGCGTGCAAACATCTCTGGGCCACGATTTTGCTCGTCGATCAAGCCGGTTTGATTACCGGTACGATCAAGACGGGGCACGTCCCGCCGTTTGCGTCAGAACCCGAATCGATGGGCGACCTCAGCCTCGATATTTGGGACGATGGCGATGACCGTGATGTCTACATGCCGACGCCCGAACGCGTCGCAGCCAGTCGGCAGGTGGCAGTCGCCCCGGCGAAGCTGCGCGAATGGGACGTTCAGCTTCTGAAGCTGCGCGAGACGATGCAGTCGCGGGACGTCGTGAAGCCCATTTCGTCCCGCGATCGCGAGATCTACTACGAAATCGATGTGGCTCAAAGCCGCGAACAAGGTCAGATTGTCATCCAGACCTCGCAGCGCGAACGTCGCGGCTCGGGAGAATGGGGCAAGCTGAAAACCTTGCGACTGAAACCCGGGCAGTTGTCTGAATTTGAAGGGATCGACCGCCAGATCATCGCGTATCTGTGCGGGGGAACTCCGGAGCGGACAAGCTGGTACGCGCAACAGGCCGAGCAGCAAGGGAGCGTCTTTCGCTTCCAGCTGCCGCAGGTCCTCGCCGAATTCGTGCTCCCCTTGATGTGCGAAACGGGGCGCGTGCAATTGGTCAGTGCGGAAGAAGGCAACCTCGGCACGCCGCTCAAGTGGAACGGCGGCACGCCGTGGGATTTGACGCTCGCGGTTGTGTTCTCATCCGAAGAGCAGAAGTGGACTCTCGAGGGGCGCTTGCGCCGTGACGAAGAGTTGCTGGGGATGAACGACACCCTGCTGCTGGTGCCAGGTGGATTCGTCATCACCGAAGATGCCATCGATCCGCTCCGTGACAACGGGGCCTTCGACTGGGTGAAATTGCTGCGGCGTGCCGAACCCCTCACGATTCCTCCTGGTGAAGAAGAGGAATTCGTCGACCGGTTGCTGGATATGCCCGCCCTGCCCAAGCTGGAATTGCCCCCGCAATTGCAGTTGGCTGAGCATATTTGCGACCCGGTTCCCAACCTGTCGATTCAATCTCCCAAGAGCTTCCGCTGGCAGAAGGAACGTCTGCAGGGCGAGATCAACTTTGACTACGACGGTCTGATGGTGCGCGGGACCAGTCCCCAAGGCGCGATAGTCCAGCGGACGATCGGCCGTTGCGTACCTCGTAACCGCGACATCGAAGATCAGGCTTGGGACGCGTTGACCGAACTGGGATTCAAACGCGTCGTCGATCCGCAACGTCCGCGGACCGATGTCGAAATTCCCGCCAAATTCCTCGGGCCGGCCGTGCGCCGGTTGGTCGATCTCGGTTGGCAGGTTCGCGCCGAAGGCAAGCAGGTTCGTCAAGCGGGCCACATGCAGTTCCAGGTGAAGTCGAATATCGACTGGTTCGAATTGCACGCCCGAGTTGATTTCGACGGCCGCACGATCCCCTTCCCTGAACTCCTCTCGGCCTTGTCCCGTGGTGATACCACCGTCCGGTTGGACGACGGTTCGCTGGGAATCTTGCCGGAAGAATGGTTCCAGCAATACAGTCTGCTGGCTGGCTTGGGCGTGTCTCAAGATGACTACGTCCGCTTCGGGAAGAATCAGGTCGGTATCTTGGACGCACTACTCGCGGCCCAGGAATCGGTGACCTACGACGAGCCGTTCGAAAAGCTGCGTGAGCGATTGCATGGCTTCCAGGGCATCAACATTGTCGATGAACCCGAAGGCTTCGTCGGGAAGTTGCGCGACTATCAACGAGACGGTGTGGGCTGGTTGCGATTCCTGCAGGAATTCAGCTTCGGCGGCTGTCTCGCGGACGATATGGGTCTCGGTAAGACGGTCCAGTTGCTGGCGTTGATCCACGAACGCGTGGCGCAACGGGGTGAGCACAAGCCGTCATTGGTCGTGGTCCCGAAATCACTGATTTTCAACTGGCACAACGAGTGCAAGAGCTTCGTGCCCCATTTGAAGATTCTCGAATACACGGGTCTGGAACGATCCAAGTTGCGTGCTGATTTCACGCAGTACGATTTGATTTTGACGACCTACGGCACACTGCGCCGTGACATCCTGCACCTGAAGGACGTCCACTTCGATTATGTCGTGCTGGACGAAGCCCAGGCCATCAAGAACAACCGTTCGCAAGTGGCGAAGGCGTCGCGCCTGTTACACGCTCAGCACCGTCTCGCCCTGAGCGGTACGCCGATCGAAAATCACTTGGGCGACCTGTGGTCGATCTTCGAATTCCTGAATCCCGGTATGCTGGGCCGAGCCACCGTCTTCAAGCCCGAAACGACCGAAGCTGCCGACGCCGAATCGCGTCAACTTCTGTCGCGAGCGCTAAAACCGTTCATCCTGCGGCGTACGAAGAAGGAAGTGGCCAAGGAACTGCCCGATCGTCTGGAACAAACCATCTACTGCAAGATGGGCGAGGCACAGACGCAGATGTACCAGGAACTGCGCGAGCACTACCGGGTTTCTCTGCTCGGGTTAGTCCAGCGCGAAGGCCTGGCCAAATCCAAGATTCACGTCCTGGAGGCCCTGCTCCGCCTGCGACAAGCTGCCTGCCATCCCGGTCTGCTGAAGCCCGAGTTGTTAGAAGACGGCAGTGCCAAGCTGGACGCGTTGATCTGGCATCTGGAAGAACTCTTGTCCGAAGGCCACAAGGTGCTGGTCTTCTCGCAGTTCACCAGCATGCTGGCGATCGTCAAGCCGGCCCTCGAAAAACGGAACATCGTCTACGAGTACCTCGACGGCCAGACGCGTCGCCGGAAAGAGCACGTCGAGCGATTCCAAACGGATCCCGATTGCGGCGTCTTCCTGATCAGTCTGAAGGCGGGCGGTTTGGGTTTAAACCTGACCGCAGCCGACTACGTGTTCATCCTCGACCCGTGGTGGAATCCCGCCGTCGAAGCTCAGGCCATCGACCGCGCCCACCGTATCGGCCAAACACGGCAGGTCTTCGCCTATCGTCTCATCTGCCGTGACACGGTCGAGGAAAAAATCCTCAACCTGCAATCACAGAAGAAAGATCTGGCCGAAGCCATCCTGCAAGCCGACAACAATTTGATTCGGGATCTGACCGCAGAGGACCTGGAGTTGTTGTTGTCGTAATGGAGCGATGCTCTCGTCTCCACTTCGGCAGGGGTGAAAGCTATGAGCCCGGGGTTGAGCGCAAGCGATACCCCGGGTGATCTTTGGCTATGTCAGTCGCTCCAACCCGGGTAAACTGATCCGAGTGATTCCGCCCATTTGAACTGCTCGGCAAGGGACTCAGGTGACCGTGGAACGGAAGCGACTGCTGATCCTGGGGACCGGATTCGGTGCGTTTGCCCTGCTGCGCGGCATCGACCAGCGGGCTTATGACGTGACTGTTGTCAGCCCTCGGAACCATTTCCTGTTTACTCCGCTGCTGCCGAGTACCACCGTCGGGACCATCGAGTATCGGACGATCATCGAACCAGTACGGCGACGCTGTCCTGGGGCGCAGTTTCTCCTCGCGAAAGCCGTTCAGATCGATCTGGCGGCGCGGACCGTTCATTGCCAGAGCGTCGTGACCGATGCCGTGTGGGAGCAACCGTACGATGTTCTCGCCGTGGCGGTCGGATGTGTTACCAACACGTTCGGAGTGCCGGGTGTCGAACAGCATGCTCACTTCCTGAAGGAGATTGAAGATGCCCGGAAGATCCGGCACACCTTAGTGGTCAATCTGGAGCGGGCCTCATTGCCGGGAACGTCGGAGGAGGAACAAGCCCGATTGCTGCACTTCGTGTCTGTCGGTGCGGGGCCGACCGGAGTGCGGTTTGCCGGTGAGTTATTTGACTTGCTCCGGCAGGATCTTCCGCGCAGTTACCCGCATCTGGCCTCCAAAGTGCGCGTCACGTTGCTGGACTCCAGCCAATCGGTGCTGAATGCCTACGACGAAGCCCTGCGGGACTATGTGCGGCAGGAGTTCCTCCACCGGGGAGTCACAATTCATACAGGGACTCGAGTCCAGGAGGTCACCGACCGCGGTCTCTACCTGCCGAACCACGAGTTCCTGCCGTGTGGAATGGTCCTGTGGTCTGCCGGATTTGCTCGAAATCCGGTCATCGCTGCCCTGGAAAACGAGAAGGACCGCTCAGGACGGTTGCTGACAGACGATACTTTGCAGGTCCTTGGTCAATCAGACGTCTATGCCCTGGGGGACTGTGCGTGCCCGACTGGTCAAACTCTTCCGCAACTGGCACAGGTGGCCGAACAGCAAGGTCGCTATCTGGCGAAGAGCCTGAACGCCCGCGGTCAGAGACTTCCAGCAGTCCCCTTTCGATGGAAACATTGGGGGACCAGTTCCTTCATCGGCGGCGCCGCCGCGGTTGCCGATACGGCGCACACGCACGCCAAGCTGTCGGGCTATTGGGCCTATCAACAATGGCGAGCTGCCATCTGGACGCAACTGGTCAGCGTCCGCAGCAAAGTCCTGGTGCCGCTGGATCGATTCCGGGCTTTCGCTTTTGGGCGTGATATCTCCAAATTGTGATCCGATACCGAAGCAAGTATCCGACTCCGGAGTTCGTGATGAGCTGTGTGGCGTACAGAGCGTACTCGACGTGAGTTGACTCGCGCTGTTATGATTATGTGCATACTTGGATTTGTTTAGTGCGCGACTTGAGTGATCCAGGAAGACAAACTGGAGTTATCTCTCATTCTCTTGAAATCACACAGGCACAGGCAATGTGGAACATTCTCGGTCCGCGTGGTCGATTGTGTGATTCCCTGTCTCGGCGGGAATTGCTGACGATCGGCAGTCTGCCGATGATCGGGTTGGCGTTGCCGGATGTCTTGCGGACGCAGGCCGCGGCCGGGGAGAGCAACGATCGGCCGGTCGGATTCGGGCGGGCGAAGTCGGTGATCTTCGTCTATCTGCAGGGGTCACCCAGTCACATTGATTTGTGGGATCCGAAGCCGCAGGCTCCCGCTGAGATCCGCGGTGAGTTCTCCCCCATCGCGACCACCGCGCCTGGCGTTTACATTGGTGAAGTGCTGCCCAAGCTGGCTCAGCAGGCGGATAAGTTTACGATCATGCGGACTGTCGGCTGTAAGCCGAAGGGGTTGCCGAATCATGGTTCGGCGATCTACTTGCTGATGACGGGGCATGAATCGAGCAATTTCTCGCCGACCGGATTGTCGGTGCCGCCGACTCGGGACGACTTGCCGTCAGTGGGCTCGGTGATTGCGTACAACAGTCCGCACGGGACCGATCGATTCAATTACGTGGCGGTGGGATCTCCCGTCAAGGAAAACGTGATTGTCGGTGTCGGACAAGGTGCGGGATTGTTGGGGGCCTCCTACGATCCCTTCACGATGTACGAAGATCCGACCCAGCCGTTGAAGCTGGAAACGTTTTCGCTGCCGGGTGATGTCTCGTTAGATCGCTTGAAGAATCGCGTCGATCTGCGCGGCTACATCGACCAGAAGTTGCAGGAGAAACCGTCCGGCAAGCCCACGTCTTTACGGTCCAAGCCAACCGAACTGGCCAGTTTCGACGCGTACTATCAGAAGGCGCTGTCTCTGGTGCAGTCGCACGATGCGGTGCGAGCCTTTCGGTTGGAACAAGAAGCCGCGACACTTCGTGAACGGTATGGCATGACGCGCTTCGGGCAGAGCTGCCTGCTGGCTCGGCGGCTGGTGGAAGCGGGGACGCGATTTGTTCAAGTGACCTGGCCCGCTCGTTCGGATGATGAGCCTGTGCCCGGACCCGATGGCGGCTGGGATACCCATCGCAATAACTTCCCAATGTTGCGCGATCATCGTTGTCCGGTATTTGACCACTCATTTTCCGCCTTGATATCGGACCTGCACGATCGCGGGCTGCTCGACTCGACGCTGGTGGTCGCCGTCGGCGAGTTTGGCCGATCTCCTAAGATTGGTGCGTCGACGACGAATAATGTCGGACCCGGCGGACGAGATCACTGGCCGGAATGTTATAGTGCGGTCATCGCTGGAGCGGGTGTCCAACCGGGCCGTGTCTATGGGGAATCAGATCGCTTTGGAGCCTATCCCAAGTTGAACCCGGTGCATCCCTTCGATCTGTTGAGCACCGTCTTCCACGCGGTCGGCATCGATCCCGATACCGAGTATCGCGATAACCTGAACCGCCCGCGCCGGCTGGTTGATCACGGCGAACCGGTGCTCGGACTGTATTAACATGAGCCAGGCAGAATCAACCACGCGCAGCTCGAAGCGCATAACCGCGGTCGGGATGCTGTGTACCGTGCCGGGCAGTCTGATCGGATTGTACTGCGGACATTGTTATGGAGTGTACGTCAGCAGTGAATCGACCCAGTTTGATTCATCCGGATCCAACCAATTGGATGCAGTCGAGGCACACGGGATGATCCTCGAAGCGTATTGCTGGGTCGGTGCTGCTCTGGGGTTCCTGGCCGTCGTTATTGCGATGGGAATACTCTCAGTCGCCGTCCAACTACCTGCGTTCTGGCGTCATCCATATCGAAGACCATCTTGACCGAAGTGTCGCGCACGACTTCCAGCTGCGACCAGTTTACGATACGGCATAGTCTCGGTCTTCCCATGTGACTTCAGGGAGAAACTTGCGATGCTCAGAGCGCTCATTTTGCTGAACTGCTGCGTTACGGTATTCGGTCTGCCAGGTCTGTTGTGGGCTCAGCCATTACCAACCGAGGGCCCCGTGAAGCCGACGGAAATCCGCAAGATTTACGGTGATGGCAAGCACAATGCCTTCACCGCCTTCCGCAAATGGAACGGCGCCTACTGGATCGCCTTTCGCCATGCGGATTCACATGGCTATGGTGAAGCCGATCTGATTGTGTTGCGGTCTGAAGATACGCTCGACTGGAAAGAGGCGGCCAGGATCAATGTGCTTCCGGATGATCGCGATCCGCAATTTCTGGCCACGGAGAAGCGTCTGTTTCTTTACGATCCCGCCCTTAAGGGCAGCGAGCTGACGACTTTCGTCCTGTACACCGAGGATGGTAAAAACTGGAGTCCGCCACAGCCGGTTTATGAACCACGTTACATCCTCTGGAAGCCCGTCGAACATGCGGGGAAGTATTGGTCGGCGGCTCATAAGAAGGATGATTCCAAGGCGGGGGGTAAAGGCCGCGACGTGCATCTGATCACATCGGCTGACGGCCTGAAATGGGAGAAGGTTTCGTCGATTCGCAGTGGAAACTGGGAGAGCGAGACGACGCTCCATTTCCAAGGCGACCGAGCGATTGCCTTCCTGCGTTCCAAGTATGGCAAGCCGCAGGCCCAGATCCTGGAAGCCGACGCACCGTATGCCGAATGGAAGCCTCGGCCCGCGCCGATCAATCACTTTTCAGGCCATAGCTGTCATACGTTCCGAGGAGTCACCTACCTGCTGACGAGGACCATGGACTCGCAGAAGAACCAGGCCGGGCAAGCGATCTACACCTACGAGCCGGATGGCTCACTGAAACTGTATTGCGTGTTGCCGGCGGGCGGAGACTGTGCGTATGCCGAAGCCGTCGAACATGGTTCAGACATGCTGGTCAGCTATTATTCCGGCCACGAGACTGCCAATCCTACGACGCAGACGAACATTTACCTGGCGACGGTGCCACTGGCAAAATAAGCTTGCAATCGTTGATCCAACGGGATGATTTGCGCGTTCGTCTGGCGGCAGATCAATCTGCCTGCTTTCATTCCCTATTCTCATTCGAAGGTGAGGCCTGTGTGAACCCGTTTTTTGTCCTGTCTCAAATGGCCACTGCGGTTACGACGTCAACGAAGTTGTGGATCGTGATCGCGGTCGTCGCCACAGGGACTGCGATCCATTTGCCGCGACTGTCTGCTCAGACTGATGCGACTGCTCGCAAGGCGAAGGTCCAGGCAATTACGGAAACTGAAGCCCGGGCGCTGGCCGATTCTCTGGAGGCCGCGGCGCTGGAGGGAAATGTTAAAGCCTTTAGCAATTTGATCGACTGGAAAGCGATCATTGACAGAGCGACTGCGCTCCCTGAGTCTCAGGCGATTGATAAAAGTCGGTCTGAATTCAGAAAGTCCGCCCTAGATCGAGCCACACGAAGCGGCCTGGCGGCCAGCATCAGTACGGCGATCAGGCAGGGTGGAACTTACAAATGCGTGCGCATTAATGTGACCGACAAGACACCCTACGTGATGTTCCGGCTGGCCCTGGGGAAACAAGCGGGGCTCAATTATCACAAGCTGCTGCTGGCCCGGAACACCGAGGGACATGTGGTGGTTGACGATTTGTATGTTTTCATCAGCGCTGAACTGATGTCTGGAACCCTGCAACGCGCGTGGCGGACCGTCGCCAATCAAATGCTCAAGACGAACGCCGAAAAGGCTGCACTGGGACCTGATCCATTTCTGGCGAACAGCGAAAACATTCAGAAAGTGACTGGGCTGGTCAGGCTGGAGAGATTTCCCGAGGCCCTGAAAGCCTATAACGAGTTGCCCGCAGTCGTTCGTCAGGACAAATCGCTGCTGATTATCCGACTGCGAGCGGCGCAGGCGATCTCTGAAGAAGAATACGCGAAGGGCATTGCGGACTTTCGCAAGTTCCATCCCAATGACGTCGCCCTCGACTTCATTCTGATCGATGGCTACGTCATGCTGAAACAATATGACTTGGCATTAAAATGCGTCGACAGTGTGGACAAAAGCGTCGGTGGCGACGCCGCCATGCTGGTCAAACGGGCGGCGGTTCTGTTGCTGTTAAAGCGGGTTCCGGAAGCACGCCAGGCCGTTGAAGATGCCATTGCTGCCGAGCCAGACTATTACGACGCCTATACCACAGGTGCCGATGTGTCCCTCGCGGAAAAGAACTTCGATGAGACGGTCAAATATCTGACGATCCTCGAGACGAAGTTCGAAGTGGTGTGGCCCGATCTACGCAATGTTCCCGTATTCGCAGAGTTCGTGAAGTCAGATCAATATCGCAAGTGGGCTGCCACGCGGACGAATCAAAGTAAAGAATAGGGTGGCGAGAAAAGCCATTTTGTGCGCGACGCAACTTGAGCCGATAGCAATTCCAAGAGTGAGTCGCTGGTCGTGACGCGGCGCGAGTCTTCCATGCCCAACATGCTTCCCATTCTGGTCCGCCTCGATGAACCAGCCGCGAGCCGACCAGTTGAGAACGTGATTGCTGTGGCTGCGAAATCAGGCTAGCTTGCTCTCGGAACGACCAGGCGAATCCGTGCTGTGCTTGAATTTTCTCAAGCGCCAGCGGACGATAACAGTCACTCCCGTGCGAATGTGTGACGGATGCCGCTGTAAAATCAGAGTCGGTTGGCTTCGTCTCCATCAGGGTTCGGGAGATGCCCTCTCCAGGGATCCGTCATCAATCAGGTGGAAGCCAGGTATTTCACCGACAGCAAAAAAGGGAATGTCATGAGTTTGAATGCCAGGTGGATACTCGGTCTCGTCGGCTTATTGTTGGTTCAATGCGCGGGCGTGTTGACTGCGGAAGACGAGAAGCCGAAGAAGGCTGCTGCCGTCAAAGAACAGCCGGCCAAAGCGGAATCCAAAGCCGAAGCGAAAACGGAAGCTGACCCCAAAAAACCCGTCGCGAAGAAGGATGCGTTTACCATTCCGGCTGGTGCCCTGCCGGACGAGCTGATGAGCGTTCTCGAAGGTCTGATGGAAAAAATCGAGACGATTCCGACTCAGGAAGGGCGAGTCACCTATATCACGAAACTCGTTCCTGTCATGCTGGAAGTGACCGACTCGATTCTCTCCAACAAGAAGGCGGATGACGAAGTTGCACTGAAAGCTCTCGCGATCCGTTTCGAAGCGCTCGATGTGAAGGGGCAGTTGGGCGACGAGGGGGCTGAAAAAGTCTCGCTGGAGTTGGCTAAGAAATACAGCACTGATCCGCGCAAGAAACTGGCCAAAATGGCCCAGGAAAAATTGCTGTTTGCCAACTTGCAAAAAATCAAAGAGCTGAAGGAGAACGAACAGGAAGCCCTGGTTGACGATGCCGTGGCGTTTGTCAAATCGAGCGGCAAATTCAGTCGAAGGTCGATCCAGATGGCCCAGATTATTGGCCGGATGATCGAATCCACGGGCCGTGAATCCCTGGCGGCCAAAGCGTACGAACAGTTTGCGATGGTGTTTGCTCATGCGGGGGACGAACAGGGTGAGCTTGTCGGCAAGAAATTCACCGCGATGGCCGAACGGTTTAAGCTGGTCGGTAAACCGCTGGAAATTGAAGGCGATCTGGTCGACGGCAAACCGATTGATTGGGCCGCCTATAAAGGCAAAGTCGTCCTGATCGACTTCTGGGCCACATGGTGCGGACCGTGTGTGGCTGAACTGCCCAACATCAAAAAGAACTATGCCGGGTATCATTCCAAAGGCTTTGATGTGGTCGGCGTCAGCCTGGATGACAGCAAGCGAGATCTGGAGAGATTCATTGCCGTGCATCAGGTCCCCTGGGCAATCATGTTCAGCACTGATGAAAAGGCCGCTGGCCTGGATCACCCGCTGGCGACCAAGTACGGTGTGATGGGCATCCCCGTCACGATCCTGGTCGGTAAAGATGGCAACGTGATCAAGATGCCTGCCCAGGGCGAGGCCTTGGGCGAAGCCCTGGAGAAACTGCTGGGCGAACCGGATAAGGCAGCCGTTGCAGCTTTTGAGGCTGAAGAAAAAGCCCGCGAGAAAAAAGCCAACTCGGAAGACGAAGACGAGCCGAAGGGGACTGAAAAGAAGTCCAAAGAATCTAAGGAATAGCGGAGCGTTCATATTCCCAATTAGAGAGCTTTCGTTGGTTTGCGTGTTGTACACATACTTTGACCCCGGATGGGGTCACAGAGAGTAGCCGGTGGTTGAGCGCAGCGACACCACCGGAACCGATCTCACATTGAATTCCGACCCTGGAGGGGTCGCAGAGTCCATCGGTGCGACCCCTCCAGGGTCGAGCAATATCTTTTAGCCTGGAACCGGTGGTGTCGCTGCGCTCAACCACCGGCTACCTTCTGTAATCCCTCCGGGATAAATGCGAAAACGTAGACTCATACCAATTTCGCATGCTGCGCTATGCACGCTCTAATTTGGCCGGCGTCGTTTCCCCGACATCAGCGTAAATAAAGTGTCGACAGGTCGCGCCTGAACTGTTTTTGCGGTGTGAATGATTCCGTGTAGCGGACCACATTTGAAATGCGGATGCGACCGAACTGGCCCGAGAGATAGGGGGATGTTCGTCCGGAGCCAAGCCTCCACGGCGATAACGATTGCAATCCGTTACCCGATAGTAGAGGTGTTTTGGCAACCGATCTGCCGTCGACGAATAAGTTCAATGATGAATCGGTGACCACTAACGCGAGATGGTGCCAGTGACCATCAGAAATCGTATTGCTGGTCTCGCCGCCACCACCCCCTCCAGTGTCGCGGATGGTCTCGAGATGCAGCCGGGGATCCGCTCCTGCACCACGCAGGCTGAGACGGAGTTGCACCGAGGATTCCGTATTGGAGAACCGCTTGGTGATCAGTATGCCTTCGACCGAAGTTGTAGCCACCCAGAATTCGATCGTAAATTCGCTTCCCGGGTTTAAGGGCTCGGTGCCGATTAAGGGGACTCCTGTGATGTCCCCTTTGGCAGTGGCCAGCGACTTGTCAAAAAATCGCGAAATTCGCTGATCGACTTGCTGCGAGACCTTCGTCTCTTCTTCACTGCTCGCGTTCTCCACTGCCGCTTCCCACGCCAGATTGGCACGTTCCCGCGTCTGAAAGTGAACCGGATCCTTTTCCTTGTCGCCCGCTTTCATCCAGTCATCGCCCAACTGCAGCAAGGCCGCCGTTTCCATGTGCTTTTTCAGTTCTCGCTCGGCGAGCGATTTCCAGACCTTTTCATCGGATTGAGCCAGCAGCGGTAAGCCCGTTTCCCAGTTCTCCTGATAGCAGCACAGGAAACGCCCCCACGTCAGGCTGGCATCCGGATCGGTGGGTTCCGAGGCCAACTTCTCCTCAGCCGTCTTCGCGACGAGATACGCTTCCTGATACGCGGTGTACCGTTTGGATTCCTGGCGAGCGTATTCCTTCAGCGGCTTAAAGATCGGCTTGATGAGCGAACTGGTGGCTGTCGTCATCGCCTTGATCGCCGTCGCATAGTCCTGACCCTTGGCGGACTCTTCGGCCAGATCCGAATACTTGGTGAGCAGCAGGGTCGCCTCTTGGGGTGACTTAGGCGTCGAAATGGTGGCCGACAAGAGCCGCAACTTCAATTCAAACGGACGAACACTAAATCGCCGTTCGAGTTCGCTAATGGCCTGCTGAGCCACGGCGGTATCATTTCCATCCGCAGCCAGGTCCAGCGCTTCGGTCAGCATCACAAACGTCCGAGCGTCCGCTTCCCGCTGCTCTTTTGACTTCTCGATTAAGGCGGTCGCGAATTCCACTTTCGTAGCGGGCTTCTTGGCTTTGGCGTACTCGTCTTTAAGATCCGCCTTGATTGCCTTCTTCGCTTCGTTTTGGGTCGCCTGCTCAGGAACAGCTCCCTTGGTGAGGGCCTCGACGGGCACGGGGGTGGGTTTCTCAGGCGGTGGCGTAGGGCGAGTCCTGGTCCGGACCTTGGCAGGCGGCTTGGGGACGGCTTCGCTCGGCTTGGGAGATTCCGGCATCTCGCCAGTGACAGGAAGTCGTACGGGCTGGGACCTTTTTTCCGGTTTCGGAATCGATAACGGTTTGGGATCCAGACGGGCGACGACCGGTCCCTGAGGCGACTGATCGGGCTTGGGTTTCGCGACGACAGTCGGTTCGTCTTCGCTACCAGGCGATTTGACGGGTTCCGCCGAGGGATTTGTCGTGGCGACAGTTGGAGGTGCGACCGGAGTCCGCCCGGAGAGTGCGAAGGAGATGATTCCAATCAGCACTACCAGAACCGCGGCGCCGCCCCCGGCCCACAGGGCGACTGGGGGTAAACTCAGTAACTTGCCGATTACGGACTGCCTCGCTGTGGCGGTCCCACCGGCCAGAGTTGCGTCGTACTCGCTCTTACTTTCGGGTTTCAACAAGACCCGACGAGCCCGTGCGACCTCGTTGAGCAAATCATTCGCTTCGCGTTGATGCTGACCCAGTTGCTGCTTGCGGAGAAAGGTCAACTGGCGATCGGCGGCGGCGTCAATGACCTGCGGATCACTTTCGAATTCAGAAATCCCCAAGAGCCGATAATGGCACGGCGGCTGATCGGATGGGGAGATCCCTAACCATTTGTGGTAAGGATCAAAATCGCTGGTCATGACGAATTCCTGAAGATCGGCGCTAATCCCGGAACGGGGCGGTCTTTATCTCCCTCAACTTAGACGAGTTTATGCCAGACTGTCCAGCCCAGCAATCGGGCTTGGAACGCAACGTTTCGTAGAGTCGCCAATGTTTTGACGCAGACGCGATGTCAGCAACCCCTGTCGGCGACTCCGTCTGCGAGCGGCCTGGCGCTAGCCACCGGTTCTTCGGTGCAACGTCCAACCCGAATGAACCGGTGGCAAGCGCCGTGCCGCTCACAACGATCCATTGACCAGATCACTTCCGCCGTGGGATAGCGATAGTGATCTCGTAGACTTGTGATCCGTTGGGCGAGTCATTCAGATAAAGATTGAAGCCGTCTGCCGTGTTTTCCAGAGCGATGGTATCTCGTCCGACCCGTTTGACGATCCAGGCTTTGGTCAAATCCAAGCGGTGGCTATAGTCGCTCCAGGCCGGCGGCGTCAGATCCAGATTGGTCCACGCCTCGCCGTCAAACATCATGCTGTTGGGCCGCCCCCAATGCATATGCACGTAAGTAAGCTTGTCGCGTGCGCAGACAATTCGCCCGCTGCCATCAATGTCCCCGGAAATCCGCACCAATTTCGGCTGCGCATCGACCGAGTCGTCGGAGATCGCGCCGCCGGGGCTGATATCTGATCTGGCCAGAAGGCCATCGTCGGAAGCGGCCGTGGTCACAATCAAGCCTGCAGCCAGCAGCAAAAATAAAGTCGAACGGAGAGACGTCTTCATCATGGTGACTTCTTGTTGGAGTACCGGCTTGAAACGACTACGAGGTTCACTGCAGATTGTACGCCGAGATCAATCGTAGTACATCCGGAGTTCTCCTCGTCTTCCCAATGGGACCACTTTTATTGTATTTGCCATTTCTACCGCCAATTCGTCGCGAGAAATCGGCAAGACAATCATTAATTCAGTGGATGGCCTAGGGACTGACATAAGTTGGTCCCCAAAACCACAGCTCACCCGACGCGCGGTCGAGTGTACCCAACTGACGCGGCTTCAAATCAGAATGCTGAGCTGAAACACCAAAGTCTTCTCCGCCCTCGAGCCAACCCCGGACCGCATCTCGGAAGAGCGGAAGTCCGATGTCGGTCATTTGAATGGTTGCGGTATCGTTTTCTGATGCAACATTCAGGACGTGCAAGTCTTCGTCATCCGTGACCCGCAGCAGTCTTAGAGTCGTGATGCACCCGGCGCGAGGCGTCGCCTTAAAAGTCAATGTACGTTTTGAGAGACTCCCTTCCGACTGCAGCTCATCAAGGGCTTCCAGAATCGGAAGTCCGATCTCTTTCGCAGAGTGGTACAGGCAAAGCGAAAGCTGCGACCGGCCGAGTCTGTGCGGATATAGCCAGAGTTCTGCGTCGAGGTTTAGGAAGCTCGGTTTGACCATTTCGATATGAAATTCGACATCAAGGAAAAGTGAAACGCTAGAGATTGGGGTCGAGCCTTCAAATTTCAAAATTGGCCGGCCGCTCGATTGTCAGAGCGTCATTCGTTGAGCGGCCAATTTTGAAGTTTGAACGCCCGACCCCGCAAAGTCATCTAAGTATACACAACAGTTTCCTGCCGAGAGAAATCATGGTCGAGCAGGATCTGCTGCAGCCGTCTAACAATCTTGGCACCGCCGATCTCGGATGGTTCGATCGGAGACAGTGACGAATAGTCGCGAGACTCGTTGCAGACAAACCTCAGATCGAGGACCGGCATGTTGGCGGCGAATAACTCACGCAGGATGGTATCGTTGAATATCGACAAGGCCATCCGCTCGATGGGATGTAAGCGCGGAATGGCATCGTAGATGGTACAACCGATCGTCGGCAGCCGGCTGGCTCGAATGGCACTCAGCATCTCGCGGTAGTCGTCGCGGAAGTCGTTTTGAGCGGAGACCAATTCGGCCAGCATGTCCCTGGGATCGGCTACCGGCGAATTGAGAATCGGCGAGGCTTGCAGAGCGTCGTTCCCGCCCGCACTAATGACAAGATGCGTCGCGTCGGTCGGCATCTGTAACAACTGCCGGTGGACTCCGTTCGAAATGGCACCATCGCGCGCCAACAGCGTCACTCGCCAGTCATGCAGGCGTGAGCGAAGTTGTTCCACCACCGGCGATCCGCCGGGAACGTACGACGCGTTATCCAATATCGAGTCGCCAAGTAGAACGACATGTCCCATGATCACTTCCCGGACCGATCCCGCAGCGGCCAGCTCCAACTTTGTCGCAACCCCGCTTATTAAACGTGTGTGGCATTGACTATGAAGTCTTGGTGATTAACTGTACTGCCCCTACACCCAGAAGAATCCACACAGCGCAGCCAACCAGCAGCGCGATGCAAATCACAATCTTCGCACTTTTCACATTGCGCGTCCCAATCGCTTTCATATATTCTCGTCCCGTTGCGCTCTGGAAAAAGCTGTCTGGTGCATACAGCAATCCAATTCCCGTGACCATGGCGCTCATTCCGAATCCACAGATAATGGGCAGGAAAACATGGCTCCTTCCCAGAACCCTGCCGCTGACCAACCAGGCAACAAGGGCAATGCAAAGCCCGATGGCGCCACCGATCACACCGGCCACGGTTGCCCGTTTCTTCACTCGCGCCATGACGGCTTCGAATTCATCTGGCGGTTCGATCCGGTTCAAGTCGATGCTGATCTCTTCGACGCTCATGACAGACACGCTCCGCTGATGAAGGTTCGAGGTAGAGGTGGGGGCACCGAGTGGCACTACCCCTCATTCTGTTTAAGAAACCGAGTGGAAGTGCTTGGGCCCAAAATGAGTAGGTGAGCCCCGTGCCGTGAGGCCGGGGGTAGGGAAACGACTCACGCTGCCGAACCGGCGTTCCTATTGGCATAGCGAACTTCAGGGACCGCAATAGAACTCAACTCGCTACCCTACCCCGGGGCTAACGCCGCCGGGCTCACCTGCTGAATTTATTCTGCGCCACCACTGAGCGTCGCTTCAAGGCTTGGCGTCCGGCGCCGTCAGCGTGATGGCGTTTTCCTTGGGCTCAACTTTATACGTTTCCTTGAGAGTCTTAGGAGCTTCCGACTGCGAGGCCGACATCGGGGGGAATAGAGTCACCTGGTATTCACCCTCGGTCGCTCCGGGGAATTGTTCACCATCCCTGCGAGAGATCAACGAGAATGTGCCGTCGGGTTTGATCTCAGAGGTCACCGAGAGCTGATTGCCGGCCTTCGACTGAAATTCAACCATCCCGCCGGGGACCGGTTTTCCGTCTTTCGTCACCACCTTGCCCGTGACGGGAAATGTCTTCGGTGCCGGCGCGGACGGCTTTTGGCCCGCGCATCCTGCCCCCAAAAGGCAGACCGCGCTCAGCAGCATGGTCACGGCAACTGGAAAGAATCCGACTCGGCCAACAGGTACGTGACTCATGAATGCCCGCATCATCGATGCAATTCGCTTTCGATAAGATTCCAGGTGAGGAAGATTGTATTACCACTCGCCGACCACCGCCCCATCGCGCGGATCGCAGAGGTTGGCCCAGACGGTCGCGTTGATATTGCCGCTGACAAAGCGGACGCTGCCGTCGCCCAGGCAGATATTCATGCCTTGTTCATGGGGCGACTGAGCTCGGCGCGACTCACATGCAGAGACCCAGTTCGGCTGGACCTGGAACGTCAGACATGGCGAGTAGGTGCCGGGCGTCGAGACCTGCGAATAGTTGTTGAGGCAAAACACAGGTCGCCACACGGAGTTGGAATCGGACCACAGGTTGCCATAGGTCGAGGCCGAATTGGCGACCCCACTTGTGCCGCACGTGCCGTAGCGTTCGGCAAACACAATCATGTTGGAGGTCCCATCGACGAACGTGGCCAGGTTGTTCTTGCCTTCCAGACATTCGACGTCGGTAGCCTTCGAGGGGTCACCGAAGGCCATATAGTTCGCCGCATAATTGCTTGTAGCCCACAGATTGGCACTGCCATTGGTGGTCGCGCCCATGTTGCCCGGGGAGCTGACGTCAGAAGGACAGAGATAGGACACAATCACATTGCGATAGACCGGTTGGCCACCGACGGTGGTGTTCACATTCAGATTCGCCGCGTTATACAGACTTTGCTGTTCCACGTACGGCAGCAGCCAGTCGAACACCGTATAGCCTGTTGCGCCTGTATACGGGCCTTTGACCGTCGTGAGACTCCCTGAGGCCGGGGCGACGAGTGGCGGGAGATACTTATAGGTGTCGTGAATGTTGTGCGCAGCGAGCCCGAGCTGTTTCATGTTGTTTTTGCACTGCGTCCGTCGCGCCGCTGCACGAGCTTGTTGCACAGCCGGCAACAGGAGGGCAATCAACACGGCGATGATGGCAATCACCACCAGGAGTTCGATCAGTGTAAAACCGGTTCGTGAACGGCTGAGAAATGCCGGTCGAGAGAAGCGAACTCGCAACGCCGGGGCAGACAGGTTTCGCCGCAACATAGAATCCTCGATTATGGTAGAACTGAAATGAAAATGTTCATTCAAGCGCCAGCGTGCTGAGGCGGCACGTAGCGGATGTCGCGAAGCTATTGACAGTGAGTCTTGAGTACATGGAATAATAGGCGAGTCGCAGTTCCGTAGGCATGTTGTACCATGTCCGCTGGGGCAAATGCTACGGCATGCTGGCCAATATCATCGAGCCGAGTGCGGCAAAGAGATTCAGTGTACACGAACTGCACGGTCAGCTAATCCAGCCCATGGTCATGACTGTGCCTCGCGAATCTGATACTGCACATGTTTGTATGACAAAGTCGATTGATCCGCGAGCTTCTCTGTCCGATGTTTGCGGTGAACGGATCTGAAATTGTACTCAGATCACGTGAGCTCGGGTGGCAAGAAATGGGGTTACGATGAGTCCGAAGGGCGTGTTTCGACTATTGGTACTTTCGTCCATGCTTCTTGGGCTGGGAAATGGAATCGTCGCACTTGTCTTCGAGGATTTGTTGCCGGCTCCCCTGCGAAGCTGGCAGCAGCAGGGAGAATGGGGCGATGAACCGACGACCGCCAATATCGTGACTGCAGCACTCGTTTTGGCGTATTTGCTGGCCTTGACTGGGAACACCGTGGCCCTGCTGCTGTTTTGGCGACCTTCTCGCGAGATTTGGTTAGGTCTCGTCGTTCTCGGTTATATCCTGGCCGGTACATTGGGGCCGCAAGTGTCGTTCGGTTGGGAGTCAGCCATTGACAGATTTGCCTGCCTCCTGGAAGGCGCGGCTTGGGCAGTCGCTTACTGCTGGCCTCCAATCACCGAACTGTTCGATCGTCCTAAGCCGCAGTCCCGTTCTGATGGCGTTCCCTTGCTTGAGTTGCCGTGATGGACAACGCCGGGCAGGCTGAGCGGCTAGACAGCCAGGCCCGTGAGTTTTCACTTCCCCGACAACCGTCTCGGCGGCTCAATTGGACTTCGCCTCAGGCCGCTTACCACGTTTCCAGGTCTCTGTAACTCCATCCCGTTTCAGAGTCAGAGTGTCCCCGTCGAGCTTGTAATCGTATCGCAGTTGCTTCAGGCGGTAGTTGAAAGCTCCCTTCGGTTCATAGTAGTGCTGGATCAGCAATTCATTGCCCTCAACGTAGAACGTAATCGAGACCGGCAGCGTCCGTTGACTTTGCTGCCAGTCGCCGCAGGCCGATCCGTTCAGCGACAGTCGTTGGCGATAGCCGTCTTTGACCTTGGGTTGCAGTTCCCATTCACCTTTCAAGTTCGCCAGGACCGTTGGTGTGTTGATCACCGCGTCATCGGCGGTTGTGTAAGTCGAATGACTGAAGACGATCGCGGACGTAAGGGCGAGCACCAGTGGGGAGTTTCTCATGGCAATTCTCATCCGAGTTGGGATTTCGAACAACAGTTTGAGAACGAGCTTCCGCATCATTAGTTATCGTCCCATAAACATGGATCAGGCGAGCCGGGTTCAACTTTTGGGCGGCTGCTTCTGGAAAGACTTCTTCGCGACCTTTGTGACCTTCTGTTCAAAATAGTTGGAAACGAAAGTCTCGCAGGTTACGAAGTTTTACAAAAGAGCCCACACCGGGTCGCCCGTCGACAGCGCAATTGGCCGTCCCTCGGCGTTCTTCAGTGTGAACTCTGGCGGGATGCCCAGCAGGTGATAGATCGTCGCTGCCAGGTCTTCGGGGAGCACCGGGTCACGTGCGGGATAGGCCGCAGTCTTGTCAGACGCGCCGTGGACCTTCCCGCCGGAAATTCCGGCACCCGCCAGCATCACCGTGCTGCACGGTGCCCAGTGATCGCGACCCGCGTTGCCGTTGATCTTCGGTGTGCGTCCAAATTCGCCGAGCACGACGACCAGCGTTTCCGACAGCAGCCCGCGTTGTTCCAGATCGGACAACAACGCGGAGACTCCACGATCCATGTTCGGCAGGAGCTTTTGCTTGTGCAGGTTGAAATTGTCCGAGTGAGTATCCCAATAGGCATCGTCGCGTTGCCAATTCACAGTGACCAGCGGCACTCTCGCTTCGACCAGTCTCCGAGCCAGCAGGCAGCCCTGTCCGAACGGTGTCGATCCGTAGCGGGCGCGAATCGGTTCCGGCTCCTGTCCGATGGCGAAGGCTTGCCGGGCCGCGGCGGACGTCACGAGCTGAAATGCCTGATCGTAGAAGGACCCGAATGAGCGTTCGGCGGCCGCGACATTCACCTGTCCCCCTGGCACTGCCAGTTCAGACAGCAGGCGTTTACGGTCGAGGAGCCGCTGGTCGTTCACGGCCGCGGGGAAGATCGAAAACTTCGGATCACAAGGATCCTGCGGCACGTAGAACGGATCCGCAGCCTGGCCGAGAAACCCGGCAAAGAAGCCTGGGAAAATATGATTGTTCGCCGAAATCTGATTCGCCGGCGAGTTCAAACTCACGGCTGCCGGAAGTCCTGGCACTGCGACGTCTTTCGCCCTTCCCCATTGCTGCGCGCGGGCATAATTCATTACCGCTCCGAAGCACGGAAAATCGTCGGCCGCGTTCTGGGGATTCGTCGAGGGTCTCAGGTGCCGGACGCCCGTTAGCATGTAATGCATGGCGACGGTATGGGTGTTGTCAGGATGCGTGACCGACCGGATCAAGGCATAGCGATCGGCCATCGCAGCCAGCAGCGGGATGTGCTCGCTGACGTAAGTCCCGGGCACGTTCGTAGCGATCGGCTGAAACTCACCACGCACTTCGGCGGGCGCGTCGGGTTTCAAATCCCAGGTATCCTGATGTGCTGGCGCCCCGAACATAAACAGGACGATGCACGACTTGGCGCGGCCGAACGATGAGACAGATGACGTGGAAACTCCGGTGTTCGCGAGAGAGTGACCAGCAGACAGGTCGGTCAGGCTGAGACCGAATGTCCCCAAGCCCCCCAGGCGCAGCCATTCCCGGCGAGAAACGCCTTCGCACGTGCGACTGGGATGTCCCGGGATTGTCAGCATGGTGACAGCCTCATGGTTCCCGGGCGATGACTCACTGAGTACTCCTTGGCCGTCTCGCGATGTCTCATCGAGATTCGAAGCAACGCGTGAGGTTATCGGATCGCGGTGATGCGCAGTTTGGACCTGACTGGTCGTTCATAGTACGCATCAAATAGTGTCGATGCAATTCTGTCTGTCTGTATCCGAGACGGAATTTCCATCACGCCGATCGGGTCGAGAAATCGACCTCGTTGAAAAAATAGCGAAATGATGTTTCACCCTCTCTACGGCGAATCACGTCACGGTACAATTAGGCTTAAGGATGAAACGATGTCTCAAGACCAGATCTCAGTAACGCCAGACATTGCCGCTACGACCACTGCGGCGGATGACACTTCCACAGACTCTGGTGCCTGGGGAAACTGGTTGAAATGGTTGGTGCTCGCCCTGGTCGTATTCTTAGTGGCGAAATACTTCATCCAAGGGATTCAAGGTGCTCGGTCCAATATTGCTAGAGGTAATTTTAAGGCTCAACTGGGGCGAGTGACTTTAGGCCTCCATCAGTATGAGCAGCAATATGGGGTCTTTCCGCCCGCGTATACTGTGGGGAGCGATGGCCAACTCCTCCATTCGTGGCGCGTATTGCTGCTGCCGCAGTTGGGGCAGCAAGATCTCTACCAGAAGTTGCGGCTCAATGAGCCGTGGAACAGCCCGCACAACTCTCAGTTTCACCGTCTGCGGCCCGAGGTCTTCGGTAATCCCTGGTTTACGGATAGTCTGACTGGGGAGACGCATGTCCTGGCAATCGTCGGGCCGGAAACGGTCTGGCCAGGACGCTACTCCGCGAAAATCGCAGACGTCGTCGACGGGCCATCAAACTCGTTGCAATTGGTCGGCTATTTCGAAGCCGACATTCATTGGATGGAGCCGCGTGATGTGACGAGTGCGGATGTTGTCGAAAAGGTCGTTGCCCCAGTCAATCCGGCAACGCAGGCTTGGAGTGGGGTTCTGGTGGCGTTCGTCGATGCGCACGTTCGCCTGATCAACAAGAGTATTGACCGGAAGATACTGCGAGCATTGACCAGCATCAACGGCGGAATTCCCCTGCCTGGAGTGAAGTGGCCTCCCGCCCCGATGGAGGAGCCGCAAGCACTTCAACCTGTCCGCCCCGCCACCGAGTTTCGTCGCACGGAGGTTTCACCAGTTCTGGATACCCCGCTCGCGGGGGATAAGAATGTGATTTCCTGTGTCACGTTCCAGATCGCGTGGGACCAATGGCAGGATGAGAACCAGACCAAGTTGCACAGTGATACAGTTTCTGATCTTGTTAATCAGCTCAACCAAAGTCGATTTGATCGGCGCAATCTGGCGGCCGACAGTTATCTTGTTGGTTCGGGATCGCGGGCGGATGTTCCGAAACTGCTGGAACGACTGAAGGCTCGTAACATTGAGGGGCCACTTTCGGAGGATTTGCAATCGGTTCCGGACCTGGGGTTCTTTCTGTATGCGGCGCTCTCGAAGCAGTTGCCGTTTGCGGTCAAGTTTGATCGCTTCGAAGATCAGCTGACTTTCCAGGCCCGCCAGGCATCCGATCGGGTGGAAAGTTTCGGAATTCTCGGTGACCCGGCTGAGGACGGACGTATTGGGCAGTTGGTACGCCAAGTGGACGTCCTGAATCATGTCAGTGACGCCGACTTCATCGTGCGGCTCCATACGCGACTGGGGAAAGATGAAATCTACCTGGCGAAAATTGCCCCCGGCCAGACTCTGGCCACCACATTGCAGGCCGCACAAACGCAAATCGCCAAACCGGCGACCAACGGGTTTCGTACGACGATTGGCGGAGGTGACAGACTACTCATCCCTGTGCTGGAACTCTCGATCGTCAAAGACTTCGACCAATTGAATGGCCTGCAATTTCACGATGCTCAACAACAGCCGGGACAGATCATTCAGGCAACCCAGACAATCCAGTTCCGCCTGGATGAGACCGGGTCGATCGTGGAATCCGAAGCCGTCATCATCGGTGATTTTGGACCGTCAGAGTACGATCCGAAAAAAGCTCGGAAACTGACATTCGACCGGCCATTTTTGCTGTGGATGCAGGAACGTGACGCGTCCGCGCCCTATCTCGTTGCGTGGGTAGCGAACAGCGAATGGATGATGCCCGGTCGCTGACCCATGCCCGAGGCCGTCTACGATCGCCGGAATTTGGCCATTCGCTGCAAATTGACAAGCGCTAGAGCACGAATCGCATCGAGGCACGTCTCCATCTGCCTCAAGGATCGCGGTCTTGGGGGTTAATCGCTAAATCGCGTTTCTTCCGCGTAACCCTGTTGCCGGTTTGAGCTGTCGTTCGGGTTGTGATGATGGTCGCGATTCTGCCGGCACTTTAACTAAAAAAATAGGCCGTCAGGACCGGTTTTACGCTCCAATCCGGTTATGGTCCTATGGGAGAATTCGTCAATTGGGCGACGTTTGATGCGCTGTTGCATAAACGTGTCGTATGTTTTCAACACGAAGGATTGTTTCCAACACCGCCAGGTTTGACGGTTGCGCAGTGTCACATTTGCGATGAATCGCCTTGTGATGATTGAGCACGGGAAATGGTCTCTTAAGTGTCTCACTTCGTAGGTGGAACTGTCCTGTGATGTATCCTGATGTTGCTGGTTGGGTTCTGATTGTCTGTGCGAGCGCCTTTACGCTGGTCGCCGCCGTCATTGACTATCGGATCCAAAAAATTCCGAATTACCTGACACTGCCCGCGTTCTTTCTCGGGTGGGTCTATCAGTTCGCGTTTTATGGATTCTCCGGGTTATTAAATGGCCTGGCGGGTTTTGCGATTGGCTTCGGGATGTATTTCATCCTGTGGTTGATTGGTAGCGGTGGCGGAGGCGATGCCAAGCTGGCTGGGGCCGTGTCAGTCTGGTTGGGATTTAATCGAACGATCGGCATGATCATCGCCAGTACCGTGTTTGTGGTGCTGGGGACGGGATTCGTCATGCTCTGGGGCATGCTGACTAAGGGAGTCTATAAGACTAAGAATCAGATGCTGCCGGGTAGCGATACTTCGGGCAAGAGTAAGAAGCGTCTGGAGATGTTGAAGATCAACCGGGGCCGTATGGGTATGAGCTTCGGTCTGTCAGTGGCTTTGGGAACGGTGCTGGTCACCGCCTATGACGTGCCCCGGCAGACTTATAAACAACATCAGGCCCAACTGGCTAAACAGCGCAAGCTGGAAGAGGCGGCTAAGAAATCGGCTCCGCCGAAAGTCGTCGTCCCGAAAGATGCCGTGAATTTGAACGCTGAGCCCAAGCCGAACGAAAAGAATACTTGATCATCCGGTTGCTCAGCTGGGCACTGGAGAGTGATTTGAGGCCGTGCTTGTGATGAGTGGTGTTGCATGTTGAAGATTCGGAACGCGTCCATCTCGAAGTCAGTCGCCGGTCGTCGCCAACCAGTGCGGCGCGGTGGTTTGCTGACCATGGAGATGATCCTGGTTTTGCCAATTCTGTTCACCGTACTGATGGCAGTCTTCGAATTCAGCATGTTGTTTTTTGCCCGATCGTCGGTGGTGCAGGCCTGTCGAGCGGCAGCGCGGCGGGCCTCTATGGGAGTCACTGATCAGTCCGAAATTGAAGCTGTTGTGAACCGCGTCTTGAGTCCGAATCTGCAATACAACCACACGGTTTATTACATCCCGGCCGAACGGGCGGGTGAAATCACCACGGTGGGCTTAACCGTTCCGATGTCGACCGCTGCGCCCGATTTGTTGTGGCCAGTCGGTTTTAGTTTACAGGGACGGTTTCTGATTGAGGAAACGAGTGTCGTGAGGGAGTGAGTCGCCAGGGAATCAGGGATGAAGGCTTCAGTTTCGAGTCGTCCTGCTGAAATCAAAATTATATGAGAGTGTGAGTGTATGAGAGTGTGAGCGAGTGGGGTGGGAATACCACCTCGTTTGGTTCTTACTCCGACACTCTCGCACCCTCTTACTCTCACACTATTTGATCCAGGCATCCAATTAACGAGATTCAGTAGCCCGATCGCAGGCGGACCATCCGACCTACAAATAGGCGAGTTGATAGAGGAATTGCACCGTGAAACGTCTCACACCTGCCGCGCTCACGTTTGGAGTGATGGCCATCATGGGCCTGTTAGTGGCTGCGTATGTGGTTCGCACACTGATGGCTCGTGAGCAGAAAGCTCCCGAAGTCGCGACACGTAACATGCCCACGCCTGTGGCGGATATTGCGGTCGGTACGGAGATTACCGAGAAGCACCTCGGTACGGCCCCGACGCTGGTCAGCACGCTGACCCCGGATATGCTCGCCAATAACAAGATCATCATTGGCCGCGTGGCTCGTGAACCGCTGAAAAAGGCGGTGCCGATCAAGGCCAATCAGTTGTACGCTCCCGGTGAGCGTCCGCCGCTGAAATTGGCGAAGGGGATGAAGGCCATTGCTCTGCCGATCGGAGCGAACACCGCGATTGTCGACGGTTTGATCCGACCTGGCGACTATTGCGACATTCAATTTACCGTCAATACGTCCTGGGCACGTTTGGATAATCGTATTCCGTACGGTTATCAGTTGACCCTGTTCAAGGGAATTAAAGTCCTCGCGATCAACCGCAGTGTGACTCAATCTGCCCCTGAAGCCAATGGTAACACCATTGTCTTGGAGGTGCGTCCCGGGCAAGCGAATGGATTGTTGCTGGCCATGGGCAATGGCGTGTTGAACTTGACTTACACCCCAATCCCCAGTCCCGGTGGCGTCATTGTCTCGGACGATGATGGGGATCGGTTGACCCTCGAAAAGTTATTGCAGTTGCCTCCGAAGCAACCTGACGCACCGCAACCCAAACCGCCCGAGCCCTATCTGGTTGAGCAATACCGCTTGAAGACTCGATCACCGATCGGGTTCATGCCCAACGGGCGTATCGTTGAGAACTGGAACTATCTGGGCATCTATGGCATCGGAGCGACCGCACGCGGGACTCAGAGTGACTTCGGCGCTGGAGCTGGCGGTTACGGAGCTCCGGGTGGCTACGGTCCAGGTGGGATTGGAGCTCCAAACTTGCCCTTGAACGACCCCACAGCGCCGGGGGCCACCCCTGTTGCACCGCCGACGCCGTATGCCGATCCGAATCAACCGGCAGGATCTCCGCCAGTGACGCCGGCTCCGCCTGTTCCTGGTCCGTCGGTGAACAATGCGCCGGGCCTGCCGATCAATCCTACGGCTCCGACGGCGTTCAATGGGCAGAACCGGAACTTCGGACCGCGATAGGAATGGCTGTGAAACGAAGAATCTAACGAATAATGCAAACCACAGCCGCGGCGATTTTGCTGCGACTGTGGTTTGATGAATTGCAGGTTCCCACCTGTGGCCCGAGACCCCTTACTGTGAAGCTTCGACGAAATCACCTGCGAGAACGCCCGAACCGTCGGGGCTGGCTGGCGCCGATTGTCGCCCTGGCTCTGGTCGTGGTCATGAGCGCCGTCGCCCTGGTGATTGATCGCTTGTGGCTCGATATGGCCACGGAAGAAGCCCAGGGTGTCGCGGAAGCTGCGGCCGTGGCTGCGTGTCGTGAACTGGCGAGCGACGATGCTCTGCGCGTTCCCGAACCGGCCCCTGATGGACGGATTGCCGCCGCGAAACTGGCTGCTGAGAATGTGGCCTCGATGAATCACATTGCCGGCCAGCCGTATACGCTCAATTCTGATTCGGGTGACATCACAATTGGCGTCAAGGTCGAAGTGGAAGACACGGGCGAAGTCAAATTCGTCGAGACGAATCATGACCCGCGTTCGGTCCGCATGGTCGCCCAGCGGCTGCATGCCCGGGGGAATCCTGTGGCATTGTTTGTCCGTGGTTTAACGCATGTCGCTGCCGGTGAAGTTCGAGCTCAAGCCGAGGCCTCCATCGACAATCATGTCGTGGGATTCCAGTCGGTTGGTGGAGCTCGCGTGCCGATGCTGCCCCTGTCAATCCTGGCCAAGGATCCGCTTGGGCAACGCCAGGATACGTGGCAGATCCAGATTGAAAATCGACGGGGTGAAGACAAGTTTCGCTACGATCCTTCCACTCATGAAGCGGTGGCCGGCAGCGATGGGATCCCCGAGATCATCTTGAACCCTGCTCCTCCGGGCGCTGATCCCGGTACCGCGAATATGGCCTTTTTTGACGTGCATGGCCAAGTGGGACATTTTCCATTGGAAGAACAGATTCGATTGGGCTGGAGCCTGGATGATCTGGAACGACGCGATGGGCGCTTTCTGATGACCCGTGGCCCTGAGCTGTTCTCGGCCAAAGCGACGATGTCCAAGCCGGCCGCCGAAGCTTTGAAAACAATTGTCGGTGAATGCCGGGCTGTCATGTTGTACGAGAATTTTACGCAGACCGATCAGAACGGTTCGGGAACGATTCAGTCGTCCGGGCTGGTGGCGGGTCGGGTGATGGCCGTTCAAGAATCAGGTGGAATGAATTACCGGCTCGTTTTTCAGCCGGGTGTGCTGGCGACGCACAGCGCAGTCCTGCCGTCCGATTTAGGGATGGTGGGGGTGACGGCTCAAGCCAGCAAATATGTTTATCAACTGAAGATGACCGATTAAGAATAGTTGACTTATTGCGTTTCAGCAAAAGGTTTACGCAGACAGAAGGTGTGAGAGTGACAGTGTGTGAGGGTATGAGAGTAAAGAGATATTCCACTCGAATCCCGACCCCCTCTTACTCCGTTACTCTCGCACCCTCAAACTCTCAAACGCTTTCGATTGCGCAAACATTAAGTGAAACCGCTCTAGTAAGAATGTGATGATTATGGCAGCTACAGCGACCGCACCTCCCCCCGCGGGTGAAAAGAATCGTCAGGCATTTCAGGAACTGAAGACGCGCCTGCATCGCCAGATGGTCGACGCCATCGACTTGTCCAAGGCGGGGCAACAGTCGGATGAGACCCTGCGTGCGCAGTTGCGGGCCCTGGCGGCTCACTTGTGCTCGCGGCAATCAGTTGTGCTGGAAGGTCATGACCGGGACGTCATGGTCAACGAGCTGATGGACGAAATCTACGGCTATGGTCCGTTGGAAGTCCTGATGCACGATGAAAACATCAGCGACGTGTTAGTGAACGGAGCGAACAGCGTTTACATCGAACGTGACGGCCGCCTGTTGCAGACCGACGTGAAGTTCGCCAACGATGAGCACTTGCTGCGCGTGATTCAACGTCTGGTTGGTAAAGCTGGTCGACGTATCGACGAAGTGTCGCCGATGGTCGACGCCAAGCTGCCCGACGGCTCGCGTTTGAATGCCGTTATTCCGCCGCTGGCGTTGCGTGGTCCGACGTTGTCCATTCGTCGTTTTAAGACGCGCGAGTTCAAGTTCGAAGACATGGTTCGCCTGGGCAGCCTGGCTCCCGAAATGGCCGACTTCCTGATGATGGCCGTGAAGGCCCGTTTGAATATCGTCGTCAGCGGTGGTACAGGCGGTGGTAAGACGACGTTGCTCAATAATTTGAGTCGATTTATTCCAGCGACCGAACGCATTATCACCATCGAACAGACGGCTGAATTGCAGCTCCAACAGAATGACGTTGTGTCGCTGGAAATGCGTCCGCCGAACATCGAAGGTAAGGGGGAAATCTCGCAACGTGACCTGTTGAAGAACAGCCTCCGAATGCGGCCTGACCGCATCATCGTCGGTGAGGCTCGCGGTGGCGAAGTTTTGGACATGCTGCAAGCTATGAATACCGGCCACGATGGTTCCATGAGTACCATCCACGCCAACGATACGCGTGACGCTCTGGATCGTCTGGAGTTGATGATCGCTCTGTCGGGAACGGAACTCCCCGTTATGTTGTCGCGGCAATATATCGCGTCAGCCATTCACATTCTGGTCCACGTGTCGCGTCTGGCGTCCGGCGAACGTAAGGTCATGCGTATTACTGAACTGGTCGATTGCCAACAGGGAACATATCACCTGGAAGACGTGTTTGTGTATCGGCTCGGCGGGACGGACTCCAAGGGTATGTTGAGCGGTACGTTCTATTCGACAGGATATGAACCGGAAGTGTTGAAGCGTTTGTCGGCATATGGATATCACCTGCCGACTGAGCTGTTTACGGCCCGTGAATTGACGACGGGTGGTAATTACGTGAGCCGTTATCAGTAATCGAAGATTTGCATTCCTAACAAAATACCATCCTCAGAATGTCCTCTCTGTGTTCTCCGTGTCTCTGTGGTGAAAAAACTGATTGATTGCACCACGGAGAACACGGAGAAAACAACAGAGGCCGGGGATTAAGTGGTCCCAGGTGCGGTAAGACCCTGGACCTAATTTGTAATCTGTAAGTTTTTACGAAGTATCTAGTGAGTACAGAGGCTCGCCCGACTCTGGAGAGTCAGGCTACAGGGGCCGAGGAAAAGTGATTGCCATGACGACCGAAATGCCTCCCGTTGAGCGAGAAGTCTCGTTTGCGAGTATCTTGCGCGAACAGGATAAGTTCTCGTCTCCCGAGGACTCCGGTTTGACGGGTGACATGAACTCCGCGTTCGACAAGCTGGTGCTGCAGTCGGGCGTGGAAATGTCCGCGACGTTGCTGACGGCCCTCTGCTTTTCGAGCTCGCTGGTGATGGCTGGCTCGGTGTTCGTGATGACGGACAATCTGCTGCTGTCGGCTGTCGCGGCCGGTTTGGGCGGAGCCTTGCCGATCATTTTTACGGCGATCATTCGAAGCCGACGGCAGAAGTTGATCATGGAGCAGATGCCTCCCATGGTCGACGAATTGTCGCGTGCTGCTAAAACGGGCCGCAGCTTGGAACAGTGTTTGGAGATGGTCGCGCATGATACGCCGAGCCCTCTCGGGGATGAGTTACGTATCTGTACCCGCCGGCAGGCGATGGGTGTTGGTCTGGCAAGTGCCCTCGCGGATTTGCCCGCACGGACGGGCATCGTCAGCATGAACGTGTTTACGATGGCCTTGACGGTACACCAGCAGACAGGTGGTGATCTGGTCACGGTTATGGACCGGTTGTCGCGGACGATTCGTGACCGTATTTCGTTCCTGGGGCGATTGCGTTCAGCGACTGCCGCCAGTCGCGCGGCGTCGTTGTTGATGATTGGTTTGCCACCGGCAGTTGTGATGTTCTTTGCCTGGCGCGATCCGAACTATTTCCGCGATCTGTTTGATTCACCGTGGGGTCGCACGCTGACCCTCACGGCGATTGGTTTGCAGGTGATCGGGGCTGCGATTGTGCTGCGAATTCTGAAGAATACGTCTAGGTCGTAGGGTCAATCAGGGGTCTGGGCCACGATTTTTGGAAATTGGCCGAGTGTGAGTTTTATTTGCAAACGAGCCGTGAAGTCGGCAAATTTCGAAAAATCGTACACCCGACCCCAGGTCGATCTGAAGTGGAAGCGCGCTATGAACAATACAATCCTGCTGGCCATCTTGATCTCGGTGATCGCGCTCGGTGCGTTGCTGGTTTATCGCGCGGTGAATTTTCTGCGCGCCCGGCTTCCTGGGTTTCGCTTCCCCCAGTTTCGCTGGCCTCAATTCTTTCGTCGTGAGCCCAAACAGTCTAAGACGTTGATGCGCGTCGGCCAGGTGGCTCCGGTCAAGCCGCCGGAACCTCCGCGGACTCAGGTCAAGACGACTCCCGTTACCGACTCCACGGTACCTGCGCCACACGTGCCCTACTTGGCACCGAAGTCGGCGACGACGATGTTTGGAGTGTCGCAACTTCAGGACAAGATCGCGTTCGGTGATCAGCAGGAAGTGATTGATCCCGCGGACACTCCGCTGGCCGATGGATCGGACTATGCATTCGGTCCAGGATTGACGCCGTTCCTGGCGGGGGCTTTGCCCGATTCGAAAGAACGTAAGCTCGAACTGAAACAGGACCTGATTCGCGCTGGGTACTATCAGCCGCATGCGTTCGACAACATCCAGGCCATTCGCTGGATCTTCTTGACCGTGCCGTTGCTGTTGCTGTGCGTGATGGTGAACGTGCTGCCGCAGCGATTAGAGCTGTGGGCGATCGGTACGATGCTCGCGGTGGCGGTGCTCGGCTGGGCCTTGCCCAAGCTGTATATTGCCAGCCAGGCGGCCGATCGGCGCAGTGAAATCGAACGGTCGCTGCCCGACGTGCTGGACATGCTCAACATGTGCGTCAGCCAGGGTATGACCCTGATCACGGCTTTGAAACGCGTGACCAGCGAATTGCGGACCGTGTTCCCGGCCTTGTCGCAGGAATTGCAGATTGTTGCCGAGCAGGCCGAATTGGGAACTCTCGAGCAAGCGTTGACGAACTTCTCGCGACGCGTCGATGCACCTGACGTGCACTCGTTCACGAGCTTGCTGATTCAAACCGAGCGTATGGGTACCAGCGTGTCGGTTGCCCTGGGTGATTACGCGGAAAACATGCGTGAAAGCCTGCGTCAACGAGCGGATGAAAAGGCGAACAAGGCGACCTTCCAGTTGTTGTTCCCCACGGTGTTGTTCCTGATGCCCGCGGTGTACATCTTCCTGCTGGGCCCGTCGATCATCAAGCTGACCGACTTCTTCGCCGGGAAAACGACGAACGCGTCGCAGCAGGCCGTTGAGAACTTCGAACGCGTGAATGCCGGTGCGAACCCCGGTGTTCCCCAACGGCGGGCGAATTAGCGAGATTCGCTTGATATCTGGCCGATCGAAAAGGTGTGAGAGTGAGAGGGTGTGAGAGTAATTGGGTGACAGTGCGGTCCGAAGTGAATGAGACCGGTCTTGACCCTCATACACTCACACTCTGATACTCTCACACACTTGATCTCCTCCCATAAGTCCCATCCGTCCCATAAGTCCTATAAGTCCCATTCTTTACGTCACACACCGCACCTCATTGAAAAACCAAGGCAACCCGGCGATGATGATGGGCTGTTTTGTCGTTGTCTCAGTTGAGGAACAAGATGCCCACCGTCAGAGAATGGTTCAATAACAAGTGGTTCGGACTCGTCCACGGCAAGAACCTGGTCTATAACACCTGCTGGGAAGACCCGCGTCTGGATCGCGTGGCATTGGATCTGGGCCCGCAAGACGAAGTGATGGTGATCACGTCAGCGGGCTGCAATGCATTGGATTACACGCTGTGCAGCCCCAAAGCGGTGCACGCAGTCGATATGAATCCCCGGCAGAACGCCCTGCTGGAATTGAAGATTGCGGCCATTCGCCGGTTGAGCTACTCGCAATTCTTTTCGATGTTCGGCCGCGGTCGCTTGCCCGATTACCAATCGGTGTATTGGGATGCATTGCGTCCTGAACTGACGCCGACGTCTCGTGATTATTGGGATCGGTATATCCGCTTCTTCGCCGGGACTGGCTGGCGGCGTTCGTTCTACTTCCACGGAACGTCAGGCACGCTGGCTCGCGTGGTCAATTTTTACATCGATCGAGTCGCCAAGGTTCGCCCGGCGATCAATCAAATCCTGGCTGCGAAGACGGTTGCCGAGCAGAAGGAAATCTACGAACGGTCGCTCGACCGTAAGTTCTGGAACAAGTTTGTGCGGTGGGCGGTGGGCCGAGATACGACGCTGTCGTTTCTGGGGGTCCCACAGGCCCAGCGCGAGCACCTCGATCGCACCTACAAGGGCGGCATTACGCAGTTCATTGAGGACTGTATTGAGACGGTCTTCACCAGGCTGCCGCTGCAGGATAACTATTTCTGGCGCGTCTATTTGACGGGTGAATACACCCCCGAGTGCTGTCCCGAGTACGTCAAGAAAGAGAATTTCGAGAAGCTCAAGGGTGGCCTGGTTGACCGCCTGCATGTCTACACGGCATCCGTTCTGGACTGCCTGAAGACCGAGCAACTGACGATTTCGCGCTTCGTGCTGCTCGATCACATGGATTGGCTGAGCTCACACCGCTTCCCGATTCTGGAAGCCGAATGGCAGGCCATCATCGATCAGTCAGCGCCGCAAACGCGGATCCTCTGGCGGAGCGGCGGCCTGCAGACCGACTACGTGAACCGCGTCCGGGTCACCGTGGATGGCAAGCCGCGAGAAGTTGGCGAGATCTTGAAGTACAACCAGCCACTGGTGGATGAACTGCACCCGAAGGACCGCGTGCATACCTATGGCAGTTTCTTTGTGGCCGATTTGAATTTGAAGTAGGGCTGATGGGAGGGCGAGGCTCCCGCCGAGCCGCATAGTCTGGCGAGGACCGAAAGATGCTTGCGGTTCGGCGGGAGCCTCACCTTCCCGTGATGTCGACAAGCACTTCACGACATTGCTTCAATGGCGGCCGAGGCGCCGGAAGCTACACGTAAGTCGTCTTACGGTCCATGCCATCAAGCACAATCTGCCACTCAGCCGTTACTCCTAATTTGCCGGCCCAGTCTGCGATGTATTCGCGATCGATTTTTGGGCCTTGAATCGAAAGCATGCTGGCGATATCCCGCAGATGTTTTTCCGATCCCCCTTCCTGGTAGTACCGGAGTTTCATGAGAATCACGTTCTCGGGAGTTCCAAACCAGGCATCATAGAGGCCGGGACTTATGAGTCGCCTGCCGTTCGTAATATCAAGCTGACTGAACTGTGTCTCCTTGCGCTGGATGATGTCTAACTTCAGTCCTGATATCGAATGGATGATATTGACTTGAAGTCGAAGG
>JAKFVC010000201.1 GCA_021732415.1 Planctomycetaceae bacterium | reverse complement strand
GGGGGGGGCCGGCTTCGCGACTGATTCCGGGACGGGAGCTTCCTCTTCATTCACAGCCGGGGTGACAGTGGCCGCGGTCTCCAAGTCGGGAGCTTGCGGAGCACGTTTGGCCGGCCGAATCAGGATCGTCCAGGTCGGGTCGATAATGACCCCGTTCTTGTCGGCATTCTTGTCGGCCGCAAGCAATGACTGATTCCCCAGGCAGCATCCCGTGGCAATCAGCAGCATCCAGCCGGTCAGTGTCGATTGTTTCATATTCACGAACTCCCCCTGCGCCTTGATAACGTTTTCCGTTGAGGCAAATTATTCTGCCGCAATTCTCAACAATTTTCACGTTACAGAGCCGCCGAGACCAAAGTCAACGACAATGCGGGGGGCAGCCTGACCGGGTGAGTTGGGGATGAAATCGCTGTAACGATTGAGAGAATCGTAGCGATGGCAGCGGCCAGGCATCGTGGGACGGGTCTCCAGGCCCGTCAGAGCCCGTAACAATCGATATGATACAGAACAATCCCTCGCGAGCTTCGCGCAGCGCACGGGTTAATGCTCGGGAACGGTCACGAGTTTCTCGAACCTCTTTCTTGAACAGCAACCAGTGCGCTGCGCGAAGCTCGCGAGGGCTGAAGGGACTGCCACATCAGCGATTACAGGCTCGGACGGGACTGGAGACCCATCCCACGCGCACGATCCACGATTTGGCTTGCTCTTTAATATCGTGGTCTGATACACCACAAGCATGGATAGCTTTTATTCAGCCGGTCACCACAGGAACACAACCATGTTGCGATATCGATCAGCACTTTGGGCGGGATTCGGAATCTGTTTGCTGGGTCTGGCCGTCGCCCGGACGCTGCCTGCCGAAGACCCCAAACCCAGCACCGTGGCGGTGAAAATCCTGAACTGGGACGAGACCCAGGAAATCGTCAAGAAACACAAGGGCAAGATCGTCGTATTGGATGTCTGGTCGACCTCCTGCGATCCGTGCATGAAAGAATTCCCCAACCTGGTCAAGCTGCACAAGGCCCACGGCAAAGACGTCATCTGCATGTCGGCCTCGACCGATTACGCCGGCAGCAAGAATAAGCCGCCGGAATACTACAAAGAACGAGTTCTCAAGTTCCTGCAGGAGCAAGATGCCACTTTCGATAACGTCCTGTTGAACGTGCCGTCGGATGAATTGTTCGAGAAAATCGACCTCTCTTCCATCCCTGCGGTGTATGTCTACGGACGGGACGGAAAACTCGTCAAACGCTTCGACAGCGAATCGGCCGAAAACCTGAAGACCAACGAAGAAGCTTTTACTTATGCCGACGTGAATAAGGTTGTCGATGGACTGCTGAAGGCAAAAAAGAAATAGTGCGTTCAGTGGCGTTTTAAGTAACGGTGTAGCGGAATCTCGTAAGAGTTCCGCCGGCGAGCGTGGAGACTGCGGCGGAACTCTTACGAGATTCCGCTACACCAATTTTGAATTCGGTTATTGGCGAAGCAGCAGACTCTGGCGTTCTGCGAGACATCCTTGAGATGCGAAGGATTGGCAAAATTGGGGGGAGGGTAACGCCTCTGTTGATTTCACTCCAAAACTCTGGCCGATAGCTCCTATACCCATGCGAATTTGTTCGTTGGGTTGTGATGTATTGGGACTGGTGCGAGAACCTCAAATCGGTGATCGCAGCGTCGGGTGCGAGATCTTGATCTCGATAAAAACTCCCGAAACAGTCTTCCCGGGTCGGAGTTCGTAGCGCGTATGTCTCTTTTTCGAATCTCGATCGCCAGTTTGCTGGCTTTGATCGCCCTCGGTTGTACCTCGCCAGAACGACAAGTTTCCGACTTGAGCGCTCCGGCGGCACCGCGACTGACCTGGCAGACGACCAAGAAGCCCGAAGAGCCGGTTAAGGCCCCGTTGGCTCAGGATTTGGTCATCCGCGAACACCGCTTCGTTTCGCATTCGGCCGAGTTAAACTCCGACGGCGAAGATCAAGTCGTGCGGCTGGCAAGCTGTTTGAAGGCTTCGCCCGCGAAAATCATGATCGAGCCCTCCAACGGCCCTCCCATCCTGCCTGTCACGGTCCCCGTCAATCCGGAGAAATCAGAAAAGCTGGATCAGCAACGACGCCAATTCGTCGTACAAAAACTTCTGACGCTGGGGATTCCTGATGCGGAAGCGCGGGTGGTGCTGCAGTCTGCACCGGCGACGTAATGGGAACTTGCCTTCTCCCATTGGTCCCATCAGTCCCATGTATCCCATAAGTCCCATGCATTGAATGGGCGACATGAGACCAACGGGACTGATGATGTGACGCACAAATACACATCCCAAGTACGCGATTTTCTCCCCAAAATCATTGCGTACCATCCAGTGATCTCGTAGAATGCCACGTTTCCCCGGTTTTCGGGGCTGGGAACTTGCGCAGACACAGCTTTCTTCACTGCGAGTGATGTCACGCAAATGTCTAATAGCTAATAAGTTGCGACGTATTTCCGCGTTGCGACTGACACTTGGGTCTTGTGCCCCCTAGAGTGGCTGGATCATGTTCGAAGGGATTACTTCTAGTCTGACCGGAGCCTTGTCGTTTTTTCGCGGAAGCGGAAAACTGACCGAGGCCAGCATCCGTGAAGGGCTGAAGGCAGTTCGACAGGCTCTGCTGGAAGCCGACGTCAATTACGACGTCGCCCAGGAGTTCGTCGACAAAATCACCGAAGAAGCGATTGGCCAGAAGGTTCTGGAGTCGCTCAGCCCGCAGGAAATGATCCTGGGTATCGTCTACCAGGAACTCATCAATCTGATGGGCCCTGTAGACCACGAACTCAAGCTGCGGCGTGATGGCATTTCCATCATTATGCTGTGCGGCTTGCAGGGCAGCGGAAAGACGACCACCGCCGGCAAACTGGCCCGCATGCTCAAGGAACAGGGCAAAAAGCCGTTCCTCGTGGCGGCCGACTTGCAGCGTCCCGCGGCGATCGAACAACTTAAGACCATCGGTGCGCAGCTTGAAGTTCCGGTTCACGCCGAAGCACCCAATGGCAATCCGGTGACAGTCTGTCAGAACGGGGTGAAAGCAGCCAAGGCGGCTGGTGCCAATGTCGTGATTCTCGACACGGCCGGCCGTTTGCACGTTGATCCCGAGTTGATGGAAGAATTGCGGAACATCGATCGCAAGGTTGAACCGCAGCAGATTTTGTTCGTGTGTGATGCGATGACGGGCCAGGATGCCGTCAACAGTGCTCGGGCTTTCAATGAAGCTCTGGAGCTCGACGGCATCATCATGACGAAGCTCGACGGCGACGCCCGCGGCGGGGCGGCCCTGTCGGTCAAGCAAGTCACCGGCGTACCGATCAAGTTCATGGGTGTCGGCGAGCAGCTCGATAAGCTCGAGCCGTTCCACCCCGAACGTATGGCGAGCCGCATTCTCGGTGGCGGTGACATGCAGACGCTAGCCGAAAAGGCCCAGCGCGTCTTCGACCAGGACTCGATGGCGAAGGCTCAGGAAGAGTTGATGCGTGGCAAGTTCACGCTGAATTCCTTCCTCGACGCCATGAAGCAGATCAAGAAGCTTGGCAATTTCAAAAGCATTCTGCAGTACATCCCAGGCATGAGCGGAATGCTGGGGCAACTGGGCGATCTGTCCGGTGCCGACAAGGACATCACGCGGATCGAAGGCATTATCAGCTCGATGACAGCTGAAGAACGCCAGAATCCTGAGAATATCGATATCAGCCGACGTCGCCGCATCGCCCGTGGTTCTGGAGTCGAAGCCGCCGAGGTCAATCGGTTGCTGAAAGACTTCGGCAGCATGGCCAAGATGATGCAGGGCATGGCCGGGATGGATAAGATGAGCCAGGCCAAGCAGATGCAGATGATGGCCAGCTCGGGAATGTTTCAGCCGGGTGCCGAGATGCCGGGTGCGGGGAAAACTCGCAGCAAGCCGAAGCCGATGGATGCCGACAAGAAAAAGAAGTTGAAAAAAGAAGCCGAAAAGCAAAAGAAAAAGAACCGCAAACGCTAAGAACTCTGATAGGACGTGTTCTCGCACAATGACTTAGTTCCTATTCGTGTCATTTGTGTGATTCGTGGTTAAGAAATTCCAAATATCAACCACGAATCACACAAATGACACGAATAAGACTTGGCCACTGTGATTTGGAATGAAATTGGTCTACGGTGGTTGTGTTCGCCAAGAAAACCTGCGAGTAAATTGCCGATTCTGCTTAAAGTGAGAGAAAAACGGACAGATCGAGTAGCGAAATCGCCTGAAATCCCGATAATTCGTCTGACTTCAGTCTGCCGACGCTGGTTGTTTTTCCCACAACATGGCAAACTGTGGTCGATCGCTGTATTGTAAACGGCCATAATTCCATTTGGCCGTCTGAAAATAAGTTGACTGTTGGTGAGAGATCGCTGGACAAGGAGAGAGTCGCGTGGGAGTTCGGATTCGAATGAAGCGGTTGGGGCGGAAGCATCGCCCGTTTTTCCGCATTTGCGTGATGCCGCAGCACAAGCACCGTGAAGCCCCGCCGATTGAAGAAGTCGGCACGTACGATCCCATGGTGGCCGATAAGGCTGCCCGGGTGAAAATGAATTTGGAACGCATCCAATACTGGATTTCGGTCGGCGCACAGCCGTCGGAAGCCGTTGCGGCCTTGATCAAGAAGGTCAAAACGAACAGTTTCGGTACCGCGAAGTCAGCTCCTGCTCTGCAAACTCCGAAGCCCTTGCCCGTCAAGGCTGCTCCGGAAGGCGAAGGGGAAGCTGCTCCGGCTGCCGAAGGTAGCGAAGGTTAGGTTTTCAAACGCGGGATCATATGATTTCGCGAAGTTTGAGAGTATGAGTGTGTCGGAGTATGAGGGATTGAAGAATCCCGAGAGTACTGGGAATAGGCTAAAACTGGCTTCTTACCCCCTTACTCTCCATCCCTCACACACTCATACTGATCGTAACTCGCGAACATTGATTCAGCACAAAGTCGCTTGCTTGAAGCTCGGGAATCATAAGGCGGACGCGGCAAGATCGCTTGCCGGCCGCCCTTCGTGATTTCTGGGCTTGTCAGGAAACTCTGCCATGCGGTTCGACGTGTTGACACTCTTTCCAGAGTTGTTCGACAGTTACTTGCAGCAGGGACTTCTCAAGCAGGCCCTGGACAACCAGCTGGTGGCCATCCACCGCTGGAACTTTCGAGATTGGGCGCCCGGTAAGCATCGCTCTGTGGACGACAAGCCGTATGGCGGTGGTCCCGGAATGTTGCTGATGTGTCAGCCGATCTTCGATTGTGTGGCTGCGGTCCAACAGGAGGCGGCAGAACCCGGGCGACTGGTCGTCTTGACCCCACAAGGGCGGCGGCTGACGCAACGGGTGGTGGAAGAGCTGGCAGGCTATCAGCGATTATTGCTGTTGTGCGGCCGGTATGAAGGTTTTGACCAACGGATCATCGAGGGCTTACAACCGCTGGAGATTTCAGCGGGGGACTTCATCTGCAACGGTGGAGAAGTGCCAGCGATGGTCGTGATTGATTCGGTAATTCGGCTGGTTCCCGGGGTTCTCGGGGATGAAACCAGCAGTAAATACGAGTCGTTCGCTGAGTCGGGAATGTTGGAGTATCCTCAGTACACGCGGCCACGCGAGTTTCAGGGGATGACAGTGCCTGACGTTTTGCTGAATGGCAACCATGCTGAAATCGCCAAATGGCGTGCAGCAACAAGCCGTGAGCGGACCGCGAATCGACGAGACGATGCTTCGAACGAGAATACGGATGGGCGAACCTGAACGAGGGTTCGCAGCAAGTAGCACAAAACGCTGACCGAACACGCTGGGCGTCGGCTAAACGCAGGTTGCAAAGAGAGAAGACGATGATTAACAAGCTGATCAAGGCGGTCGAAGACAAAGGCCTTCGCAAAGAACCGTTGCAGTTCGAAATTGGCGACACGGTTGACGTTCACAGCCGAATTCTGGAAGGCGACAAAGAACGCATCCAGATTTTCCAAGGCGTGGTCATCGCTCGTCGCAGCTCGGGAATGCGTGAATCATTCACCGTTCGCCGCATCGTGGCCGGTGAAGGTGTCGAACGCACCTTCCCGACGAATTCGCCCAAGATCGCGAAGCTGGAAGTCGTGCGACACGGTACCGTTCGCCGCGCCAAGCTGTACTACCTGCGTGATCGTATTGGTAAGTCGACCCGCCTGGTCGAACGCCGACCGACCAAGAAGTCAGCCGCCAAGTAATTGGCGAATCGTTTCTTGTAGAAGAATTCGTGAGAATTCTTGCGTTTGCCCTGAAGCGTCGGAAGTCTTACGACGTTCCGCTACTGAGATCACAATCTCAAGCAGCCTGGTAGTTATGTAAACTGCCGGGCTGCTTTGGCATTCCGGGTGATGCGATGCGCGGTTGGCTGGCCAAACTGCTCGGGAATCGCGGTGAAAACGCCGCCGTCCGGTATTTGCGCCAGCAGGGCTATCGGATCCTCGCCCGCAATTGCCGCAGCCACTGGGGCGAGATCGACATCATCGCCCGTGACGGCGACTGGATCGTCTTCGTCGAGGTGAAGACCCGTTCGTCCCATGCCGCGGGCCATCCCGCCGAGGCTGTCACTCACCGCAAACAAGTGCAGCTCACGAAGCTGGCGTTGGTGTGGCTGAAGCAACGCAAATTGCTTGACCATCGCGCTCGATTTGATGTCATCGCGCTGACGTGGCCCGACGGCGTAAAGACGCCGGAGATCGAACACTATATCCACGCGTTTCCGGCCGCGGATATCTGAAGCCACCCAATGACTTCTAGCATAGTGATAAGAATGCACCACGGAGACACGGAGAACTCGGAGTATTTTTTTATCTCCGTGTTCTCCGTGTCTCCGTGGTGCCATTCTCAATTTAGAAATGCCGCGGAAATCGCCGCCGGAGGGAAAGCTAGCTACTCCTCACGGTGACCAGCAGGCATCACGCTTTGGCCCGATCGTCGCTGAACCAATTGCTCCTGGTTGATTGCGGGCTTCCGACGCGCAATGGGCGTTTTTCCCACGTTCGCAATTTGTGCATTCAGATCTTGGGGCGATTTCGCCAAATTGGAAGCAGGCGGGATGCTCCAGACCGTGGGGTGACCACTGACCTTGTCAAAGTACTGGTGCGAATACGGCATGTTCGCCGCATTACCCCACGCGGCCGAGACCTGCGATTGCGGCATTACATTCTTGTAGTTGTACGGCCGGAAGAAATGGTATCCCCCGTAGGCCGGGATCTCCTGAATATAGCCGTGGGTCCAGTTCGGTTCGTAGTCGTACGGATAGAATGGATCACCCGTATTGAAGGCCTGGGTCGAATTGGGAGCCGCCATGACCGCGCCGGGACCATATTGTGATGACCCCGGTCCACCACCACCCGCCGGGCCGCCTTGATAAGCACCCTGATAAGCACCCGGAGGAGGGCCTTGATAAGGAGCTCCATAGCCGCCCGCATAAGGACCAGCAGGGGGGAATTGTCCGAGGGTTGCGGCCACCAGGATCGCTACAAAATTGCCAGCCATCATCAACATCTCCTTCGGGCGACAGAGTCCCAGTGAGGCTGCTCGCGGAATCTGTGTCAAACCCGCCTATCGACTCTATCAACCAGACAAGCTGTGCGGCCTTTAACGATTCTCACAGCAGTCTTTGCGCGAATCTCCAGCCCGTACATTTAGTATCGGCCAGACAATACCATTTCTCCGCAGATTCTCGATTCCCGCCATGACCGCCGTATTGCATATCTTAAGCATCTTCCGCAACGGACTGTGGAGATTCCGCATCACGAACCGGGGCTGCCGCAGAGCAGGGTCCCGATCATGGGATAGACTCGCTGAGACGGTGAGGAGTGCGCGGAACAAAGCCCGCGGCTGACGCTGCTAGCGTCGGTATCCTGCACAGTGTCATCCCAAATTCGTGACCGACAGCCTCTTGATGTTGAAGAGTGGTGGTTTCATGCTCATTCGATTGCCCCAGTGGGGATTGGCATTGCTGGCAGCGGGTGCGTTGTGGCCGATGTCCGCAGGCCTCGCGCAGGATACCAGCGAACCCGAACCCGAGGCCCCGGCCAAAGTGCCCTCCACGCCTCAAGAAAAGGCGAACGCTGTGCAGGATGACTTCGAAGAGCGTTCGATCGATAAACGGAACCGGCAGCCGCGACCGCACAAGATTCACGACGCCGATCCGTGGAAGAAGCACCCACCCGTCTGGAGCATTCGGGACGTCTCCAAGGATCACCATCCATACGCTCATCCGTACGCCCCCGCCCCAGGTGGCGGCCACTTCCCTGGCGGACCCACCGGCCGGTTTGGTCAACCTTATTACTACACGGCGACCAGCCCCGACACATCCGGAACGGGCGTTGGCGGCCCCGGCTTGGCCCCCGGCGCTCACCCCATGGGAGGCCTCGGTTACAGTGGAGGCTATGGCGGAATTGGCAACTATCCCGCCGCGGGCGGATATCCAATCAATGATGGCGCAGTCGGTGGCCAAGGCCCCGTTGATCCCGGCTTGGGTGGTGGGTACGGCCCCGGCTACGGAATGGCTCCTGGTGCTGGTCCTGCCCCCGCAATGATGGCCCCCGGAGTCGGTGCTCCGGGATATGGTTATGGACCTGCTTTGGCTGGCGGCTACGGCTACGGTGGCGGACCGGGAGGGTTTGGCTCGCCGAACTTTGCCGCGATGCCGGGACAACTCCCCGGCGATCCGTACTACTATCACTTCGGCCCCGGGTTCTATCGCCAACAGGAAGCGGGGCACTACCGATTCCCGTACTACAGCTATCGCCGTCCGTGGTACTTCCCCGGACACCCGAGCTACAACCGCGACACCAATATTCCCTGGTAAATCGCCACGTTGTTTGATCTGAAACGGACAAGCCCGGTCGGGGCACCTCCACTCGTCGTATCTCTACGACACGGTTGGTGCCGGGACCGGGCTTTGTCGTTGTGAGTCCGCTTCGGCTAAGCTAGAGCGAATCCTCTACATAGAATCCTAGATCCGCTCATGGGCTCATAGTATGTCTGATGCGCCTCCATCTGATAAACGAGTCCGCACGAGGCGGTGGTGGATTGGGGGCGCCTTCATTATCCTCTTCCTCCTATGTCTGCTGCGAATCTGCTACCCCCCGTATCGGCTGCAGCAAGTTCTCGGCGACTTGAGCGCCAGGGGCTATAACATCCAAGTGTTTCCGCTCTTCGATGAGAAATCGCCCGGCTGGCTGAAATACAGTTTCGGAAGCGTCTTAATCGGAAGTGTTTCCGTCTGGACTAACGACCCCATCAGGCGGCCTTATCACGATGATGATCTGAAGTTGGTGGCGGAATCGATGGCCCTGACCTATGGCAACTTCATTGATGGTCGAGCCACCTGTGATTTGAAGTGGGAGAGCAGGCATTCCCAAGTCACCGATCTCGGACTGGCGCATCTTCGCGGTTTGAAACAACTGCGAAATTTGCAAATCAATAGTCAGCGGATTACGGATGCGGGTTTAGTACATCTCCAGCATCTGCACAATCTGGAGCTCCTGGATCTGGAAAGCCCGCTCATTACTGATGCCGGTCTGACCCATCTTAAGTCGCTGAAAAACCTGTTTCGTTTGAAATTGGAAAACGCGAACGTGAGCGGCGCAGGGCTGGCTGACATTGTGAGTCTGCCGAAAATTCGAGTTTTGCTCCTAGGAAATACCAAGGTCAACGATCACGGAGTAAAGCTCATAGAAAAAATGAGCGGTTTAGTGAGTTTGGATCTCGATGAAACGCAGATCACAGACGCCAGTCTGGTCCATCTGACGGGTCTCACACGACTCAGTTTTGTGAAGCTCAGAGGTACCAGAATCACAGATGCTGGCGTAGCGCATTTGGCGTCCTTGCCGCGCCTGAAACGATTAGACCTGGCGCGGACTCAAGTGACGGACGTCGGCTTGATGCATCTGATCCCCTGTAGCGAACTGGAAATTCTTGCGCTGACTGGTACCTCGGTCACGCAAGCGGGAATGAGCAAACTGAGTTGGAAAATACCGGGACTAGTTCTGAACGATTGGCGGGGCCCTTGAGCAAGTAACTTCAACTTCCGATTTTATCGCGAATGGCGAGTTCCACCAGCAAACTCGCAATGCTCGCAATTCCATTCCGTCTTAATCTTCATCCGAACTTAAGGTACCTCCACATAGAATTCTCCACGCTGAGTAGCAACGCGGATGCCCGAACTACGTCGCTCGGACTTCGGCTGCTGACTTTGAGGAGGAGTTCCAATGAAATCCATCAATTGGAAACGCGGAGTACTCGTGACCTCGCTGGTTGCTGGGCTGGCATGTTTGAGCAGTTTCACTGTGCGGCGCGACGACAACCAGGCAGGAGAATGGCGTTCCGGTCCGGCAATCGAGACCTCACGACCACGGCCACCCTATGGGCCCAAAGGTCCGCGCGGCCCGAAGAAGATTGAGGCTGGCAGAAATGCCTCTGACACGATCACGGAGCTCGCGACCATTCCGCACGGTTTTATACACTTGCTTACTTAACAGGTATCTGGAATCCATGCTATTGATTTAGCTGCTGGACGGACGGGCCTGGAGACCCGTCCCACGATACTCGGGCTATGGTTTGCTCATGCGTGTGCTGGTTGTTGAAGACGAATCTGACTTGCGGCGACTCCTCACGGAGATCCTCGAAGAAGAGGGCTATGCAGTCGACTCCGCCGCTGATGGCGAAGACGGCCTCGCCAAGGCACGTGCGTGGACTTACGACGCCATTGTGCTCGACCTGATGCTGCCGAAGATTGATGGCTGGGATGTCCTGGAAACCCTGCGGGAAACACATCGCACTCCCGTGTTGATCCTGTCGGCGCGCGACGCTCTTTCGGATCGCGTCCTGGGGCTCGATATCGGAGCCGATGATTATCTCGTCAAACCATTTGAACGTCTGGAATTACTGGCCCGCCTGCGAGCCCTCATTCGTCGCGCCGCAGGTCAGCCGCAAACTTCCATTGAAATCCAAGGTTTCACGGTTGATCTGAGCGATCGTTGCGTCCGGCTGGGGGACGAGGCGATCAATCTCACCGCCCGTGAATATGCCTTGCTGGAGTACCTGGCCCTGCATCGCGGCAAGGTGGTCAGCCGCACGGAACTCTACGATCATTTGTTTGATGAAACCGACAGCAGCCTCTCGAATCTGCTCGATGTGCATGTTTCTAATCTGCGCAAAAAGCTGAGTCCGGACCTGATAGAAACACGGCGAGGGCAAGGCTATGTCATCTGCGAATGAGACTGCGGAGCCCGCGGACACCCCAGCACCCGCGCCGGACAAGCCGATCAAGCCGCGAGCCCCCCGCTCGCTGCGCGTCGAACTGATGCTCTCCTATTTATCGCTGCTGGCAGTTGTGGTGATTGGCTTTGGGGGCTCAATTTATGTCCTCGTGCGACAAGGGATGTATCACCAGGCGGAATCGGATCTCCTGGCCTCGGCGCAACTGATCTCGCGTGAGCTCAAGTCAGGCGTCACTAAGCCCGATCTGGTGCTCACTCAAGCCCATCGCCCCCGTTTCGGACCGGCACCGCGGGAACATGCTTACTTTGTCGTCTGGGACGCGCAGGACCGGCAAATTGCGGGCATCGATCCTCTTCCGCCCCATCTCCAATTTCCCGCGGCCGAGCCGCCCCATCACCGTGATCGACCGTTTTATTCGACGTCCCACGGCATTCATCTGGATGTCTATCTGAAGGAAAAAGATGGCACGCGGATCATGGTCGGCCGCTCTCTGAACCGTGAATTCGATCATCTGGGTCAACTGGCCGTAATCGTTTCCCTGTTTGGCCTGATCAGTTTGGGCGCAGGAGCGATCGGGGCCTGGCTGCTGGCGCGGCGCATCGTCAAGCCGCTCGACCAGATGACGCAAGCGGCAGAACAAATCAACGCGAAGAGCCTGGATCAGCGTCTGGAACTGGTGGGAGCATCGTCGGAACTCACACGCCTCTCGACCGTGTTCAATACGATGCTCGATCGTTTGCATAACGCTTTTCAACGCCAGATCCGGTTCACCGCAGATGCCTCGCACGAACTGCGAACACCAGTGGCGGTGATCCTCTCACAAGCGGAACACACCTTGTCCCGCCCACGCAGCCCCGAAGATTATTGTGCTGCGTTAGACACGTGCCTGCGAGCGTCACGACGGATGAAGCGGTTGGTCGATGATCTGCTGTTGCTCGCCCGGGCCGATTCGGGACGCCTCGAAATCCGTCAGGAATCACTGGATCTGGCCGATGTGGTGCGACAGTCGCTGGCGATGCTCGAACCCCTGGCGCAGGAGAAGCAAGTGCGGTTGTCCTCTCAGCTCCTCACCACGCGCATCACCGGGGACGCCGGACGGCTGTCGCAAGTTGTGACCAACCTGGTGACGAATGCTCTGCAATACAACCGGACGGACGGTGAAGTTTTTGTGACCGTTCACGCCCGCGAGTCGAAGGCCACGCTGGTGGTTTCAGACACGGGAATTGGCATTCCGGCTACCGATCAGCCGCGTCTGTTTGAACGCTTCTTCCGAGCTGACCAGGCACGGACTCATCAAGAAGGCCAGGGGACGGGACTGGGTTTGAGTATCGTTTCAGAAATCGTAACCGCCCATCACGGCACGATCGATGTGACTTCGGAACTGGGTGTGGGAACCACGGTCACCGTGTTGTTACCGATTCCGAAAGTGGCAGATTCACCGGAGGATCCAAAGGCGGTAGGCACAGGTTCGTGAATGTGGACCACGTTCTTCGTAGGCGAGCGTCCGGCGTGAGCCGGATGGTTGTTAGCGAGTCACAAGCGTCAAAACAGCCGTCTAAACCCGCGTCAGGCGAGTCCAGCGGCGTAAGCCCCGGGATTCTTCGCGCATTCTGTTTCATGATGTGAATTAAGAAGAATCCGGGGGCTTACGCCACCCGGCTCGCCTGATCATTCGTGGGAAATGGCGCTGTCTCGTTGCTTGTGAGTCGCCAAAAACCATCCGGCTCACGCCGGACGCTCGCCTACGAAGACCATCAATAACGCGGTTACGGTGCCGGTGGCAATCGCTTCAGTCGCATTGACTTGCTGTCGAACCAGACCTTGCCACCGGTCGCCCGCAGTTCTGCCACCAGTTCGACTTCGCGCATTTCGTCGACGACTTCGAACTCGTGCTTGAGAGATTTCCAATCGCCCGTCCCGGACAGTTTATTAGTCCGATTGCCCCCTGAGATTCTCAGACCCACACCATTTCCCTTTTCATCTTCTTGAGGGACGACGTTCTCCGTCTTCACTTTAGCCTCAAGCTGATACCGCCCGGGATTGAGCAGCACGGTCCGCCGCCAGGAAGCAGCACAACTGCCGCTGGGACCGCATTGGATGAGATAAGTCGCCAGCGCTCCATCGAGTTCCGGTTGTTCGTGAACGGCGTCTTCCGATTCGGATGCCGGATGCCACTCCGGCAATTCGGCAAAGCCTTCCTCGTTGAACTCCAGTGGTCCGGGGTCCGGCAATTCGACTTGTTCCTGCAGATTCGCGGCACGATCGATCAATCGCTGTTTCAGCTCGTTGACTCGATCGGTGAATGCGGTGGCTTGCTCATCGCCCATCTCTTTGAACACCGGCAGCAGGCGTTGGTGGACCGCCTCCACCCGTGCAATGAGTTTCGTCGGTGGCGCGAACAAGGGGAGCAACAATTTCAACCGCACGCGGTATTTCTCACGCCAGACGGGATTGCGCATCACCGCCGAGGCCACCATCGCCGGGGGATGATTCAAAATGGATGAGCCGGTATCGCCAAACATCTGGTCCATGCCATGAGCCAGAAAATGTGCCTTCTTGGTTTGAGGATCGAAATACAATCGATAATTGTTCTTAGACTGCGTGTAACCATCCCAGTGGCACGTCATCAGTTCGAGCGCCATGAATTCGATAAACTTATCAATGTCCACTAACTTGCCGAGTCGCGCCCAGCGCGACTCGCGATCGGGATCGGCACAGGCGTCTCGCAAGGCCTGCAGGTCGGACCGATCGTCGGGACCGTTACCCGAATCCTTTTCCAGATCGGCATCGATGTCCTGGCAGAATCCACCGTCATACAGATTGCCGGTTTCATCCGCGAAGTACCGCTTGAGGAACCGCTTATCGAAGCCTTCCTTCAGCACATACAACCCGACATCCCGGTCATTCAACCAGACCCGGGCATGAGTGATCCGCGGAGCCGGTTGGCCAGCGGCTCGAAACAATTCCGAGCACAGCAGCTCGTTCAAGTACGATTCATCCTGCACCGAATTGTTGAGATGAAATTTCTCCAGCCCATGCAACGTCTGCGCCTTCGTAAAGCGATCCATGTTCAGCGTGAGAGCAGGACGATCATCAAACTCGCGGAAACTACCTGCCGCTCCCTTGAGCTTGATAGCAACACTCTTGTAAGTCACTTGACCGTTCTCGATCAAATCACAGCGCACATACTTGCGATTGTCCTCACGCAGTTTTTCCAGCTCCGCCGGCGAGATTTGGATCTTCAGCTTCCAGACTTGCGGATCGGTGAAGAACTGGGTCGTCGCATCAGGCCTGGGCTTCGTCAGGACATTGCGAACCGACGATTTCGTTTGACCATGTGCGAGACCCGCCAGTGACAGAATCACACAGGCCAGCAGACAGGTTTGAGAGAGTTTCACGGCGATGCCTCCGAATCGATTAGTCGAACGGCGACATTCTACCACGCGAGTCCACATAATAAATAACTCTGGTGAGCCCCGTCCCGTAAGGGCGGGGGTAGGGTAGTGACTTTCAATTCAAATCCAGCATTGAATGAAATCGATCGGTAAGCAGAGTCGCAACCCTACCCCCGCCCTAACGAGACGGGGCTCACCTGGAGAACTTCAATGGGCTTTCAAATTTGATCCGATTAGCACCACTCACGGAATGTAGATGAACTCATTCACATTGAACAACACGTGCGAGATTTCCTTCCACACTGGCTGACTCTTCAAGATCCCCTCGGCCGGCACTTGATGCAGTTCGGCAAACTGTTTCACGGTTTGTTCAAATCGCGTTTGTTCTTCAGGAGTCGGCGCTCGGTTAAGGGCCGTCTGGAACATGGCCCCGATCCGTGCGCTGATGGAGTCATTCTCACGGGTGATCAGCTTCTGGGCCCAGAAATCGGCCTGTTGCAGTACGAACGGATCGTTGAGCAACGCCAGGGCCTGGGCCGGCACATTCGTGACGTCGCGCCGCCCCTGAGTCACCTTGCCTCCGGGGAAATTGAACGCTGCCAGGAACTTCGGAGCTTCCATCAAATTGTTCTTCACATAGATGCTGCGCCGTCCGTTCCCATCCAGCGGTCCAGGAAACAACCGACGGTCGGCGTACTCTTTGTCTCGAAACGGCTGGATGCTCATCCCGTACAGGCTGTGATCAATGCGACCTGACGCGGCGAGGATGGAATCTCGCACCCCTTCAGCTTCCATGCGGCGCGCGGGATAGTGTTGCAACAGCCGGTTCTGAGGATCATTTTCGAGGGCTTCATTGGAAGGATGATTGGTCATCTGAAACGTTCGCGTCAGCAACAACGCTCGCAGCATCCGTTTAACCGACCAGCCCTCTTCGACGAAGCGCGTGGCGAGATAATCCAGCAACTCGGGATGGGATGGAAGTTCTCCCACATGTCCGAAGTCATCCACCGTGCGAACCAGGCCCGTTCCATACACATGATGCCACAGGCGGTTCACCATGACTCGGGCGGTGAGAGGATTGGTCGGACTGGCAATGCGGTCGGCCAGTTCGAGGCGCCCGCTCCCCTCTTTCGTAAAGCTGTAATCGGGCTTGGACAAGACTTCCAGATACCGCCGGGCGGCCGTTTCTGCGGGCTTCTCGCAATCGCCGCGAATGAAAACCGGTTGTTCAAAACCAGGGCCGCAGTCAGACATCCCGACGATGACTCGCGGCAGCGCGATCTCCGCGTCGGCCTGGCGGTATTGCTGCGCGAGTTCCGTACTGCGCGGGGATTGGGTCACCTTGTTGGTGAGCAACTCGCGACGCAACAGCGGATCGATCCAGCGGACATCGTCGTCGGTCGCTTTGTCCTCACCCCAGATGCGGATCGCGGCTTCGAGAACGGCAGCGTAACGGGTCGACAATTCAGCCAACGATTGGGGAGCCGGTCCGGCGATCAACCGTTGTAGATGACTGACTTCGGCCTTCGGAGCTTCACCCACGTCGTGGAGAACAACCCGCGTGACGCCAAAGTACGAACGGGGATTCTCAGCCGCTTTTTCCCACGGCAGACGATAGTTCTCGCCATCGCCACCCAGGGCACTCAGTTGGTCAGGGAACTTCGGATTGTCGAACATCGTCATCAGTTCGGCATAGGTCCTCAGGCTGTCGCGATCAGCGGGGGGCGAGAAAGTCACCCATTGCAGTTCGGGTGTTTTCAAGGCCCGATAGTTGGCATAGTTGAGCTGACAGTTGTTAGAGACCAGCCGCACGGCACTGCTGCGCTGACCCATGACCTGAAAGCTGATCTTAGCCTTTCCCAACGGCAGGACCGGCGAACGAAGCGTACCGTTCAGTTTGTCAGAGAGGGCATTGGAAAACCGGCCCGCTGGCAGGACGGATCGCACCAGCAAATCACCGTCAGGCTGCACGGTGAAATCACCGCTACGGCTCGTAGCTCCGGAGACCCCCAATCCTCCCATCTGCCACCCTGGAACTTGATCCGAGCGGAAGTCTGCAAACGTCACGTAGTTTTGCTGATTGAAAGCCGTACGTTCGCGGTCTTCCTTCTCGATTTGCTCAGCGAACTTCTTCCACTCTTCGGCAAACTTTGCGGGCTCGGTGACCGCGACGGTCAACTTACGCCATGCGTGCAAAGGATGCTCTAACGGCAACTTGTCATCGGCGAGAACAACCACCCATTTATCAATCCGTGCCTGATCCAGGCCGACAGCGAGTTGTTCGGCGGTCGGCAGCTTACCGTGCTTGGCCTGTGCCGCTTCCAGATATCTTGTGAGGAGCGGAATGTCCTGCAACCACGTCGCGGCAGATTCTTTCCGCAGCTCCGTCTTCAGATCTCGCATCCGCTGCAACTGAGTCGCATTCAAATCGGGGGTGTCGATCGCATGACTCGCCAGCCGCGAGCTGCGAATGACTCCCAGCAGTCCGTAGTAGTCATGCATCGAAATGGCGTCGAGCTTGTGGTTGTGGCAGCGGGCACACGCCACGGTCGTCGCTTGAAACGTCTTTGTCAGCGTGTCAATTTGATTGTCGGCGAGGTCATAACCAATCTGCCGCAGGCCGATGCAGTCGTCGTGATTGACCTCACCAAAACGATAGAAGCCCGTGCCGATAATCGATTCGTTGAAATGCTCTTGAGCGTTGACTCGCGGTTGAGGCAGCAAGTCCCCCGCAATGTGTTCGCGCACAAACTGGTCATAGGGGATGTCGGCGTTAAATGCTCGAATCAGATAGTCGCGATAGCGCCAGGCGTGATGGACTTCGTAGTTCCATTCGTTGCCGTGCGTCTCGGTGAAATGCACGATATCGAGCCAATGCCGCGCCCAGCGTTCACCGAAATGAGGTGAATCGAGCAACGAGTCCACGAGCTTTTCCAACGCCGCAGGAGATACTGGCTGATTCGGTGTCGCGGTCAAAGCACACTGTTGAACGAACGATTCGACTTGTTCAGACGCGGGGGGCAAGCCGGTCAGGACCAGGCTGACTCGCCGGGCCAGCGTTCGCGGATCCGCGGAGGCAGCCGGAGCCAGCTTGGCATCTTCCAGACGAGCCAGCAAGAACCGATCGATGGGATTCGCGGACCAGTTCGCATCTTTCGGTTGGGGAACGGCGGGATTCTGGACCGCTTTGAGACTCCACCAGTCAGCTCGCTGCCGCATGGTTTCCGCCCAGGAATCACCGGCCTTAGGCGCGGCCGGTTTGTCTCGAGGATCAGGAGCACCCAGCTTCACCCACGCTTCGAAGTCGGCGATGACCGCAGGCGGCAGCTTTCCCTTGGGCGGCATCTTCAATGAGTCGTCGTCGTACTTAATTGCCTTGATCAGCAAACTTTCTTCGGGTTTGCCGGCTTCAATCGCCGCACCCGAATCCCCTCCTTTAAGGACCCCCTCGCGGTGATCGAGCAACAACCCGCCACCGAGTTTTTTGGAATCGCTCGCGTGGCACTGCTGGCAGTGTTCGACGAGGACTGGGCGGATCTTCTTCTCGAAGAATTCAATACCGGCGTCGTCGGCTTGGACAGCGTGAGAGCAGCAGCAGGCGATCAAGGTAACAGTCAATTGTAGTGCAAGTCGATGCATGGGTGACCCGTATCTCGTAGCCTGACTCTCCAGAGTCGGGCGAATGCTTCTAGTTGCGGGGTGCTCCCGTGGCTGACGCTGCTAGCGTCGGTGTTGACGCCGACGCTAGCAGCGTCAGCCACGGGGCCCGACTCTGGAGAGTCAGGCTACATCATCATCGTGGGCGGTTCCTGCATGTCCCTCAACATGCTGTCATAGGCCAGACTCAGGTGTTCGCGCATTTCCGCACGGGCCCGGTCGGCAGATCCTGCAACGAGACCTTCGTAAATGGCAATGTGCGAACGGTCGGTGATTGATTTTCGCTGCAAGTCGCGCGGGACTTCATTCAAATGGGGACGCAGCAGTTCCATCAACGTTTGCTGGATGGCGAACAAGACAGAGTTGCCCGACAGCCGGGCAATTTCCAGATGAAACCGGATATCCAAATCGACGTACTCCTGGCGAGCCGTCGCGTCGGTCAATTGCAGCATGGCTTCCAGAACCCGCCGGATGGGGAGCAAATCCTCCAACCGGCGACGCTCGGCAGTGCGGCCGGCGAGTTCGATTTCAATCAACCGCCGCGCATCGAGCAAATGAAACAGGTTGTGCTCACCCGAATTCAAAACCGACAGAATAGTCTCCGCAGGGGTCGTCTCCACCGGATTTGCGACCTTGGTCAACGTCTGCCCTGGCACTCGCAAGAAAGCCCCCGACCGGGGCAGAATCTTCACAAATCCGAGAGATTCCGCCTTCAGCAGGGCGTCCCGGACGGAACTCTGCTTTACCTCTAAACGTTCCGCAAGTTCGCGAATCGACGGGAGTTGATCGCCAACTTGCAGGCCGCGGTCCTGCACCAGGGTCGAGATGGAATCCCAAACGCTGGGCAAGCTTTGGTGGGCTGCCGTGGGAGATGATGCCGATATCGTCACTTGACACCTGTGTGCGGTCCGATTAAACCTCTCCAATCCATCTGATAATCACTGTGATAATCAGATGGTGACTGTCCGTCAAGGCGACCTCATGAAAATCTCCGCCATCCGCAATCTCCGCCGCAAATTGGCGGCCGACACTCCCGTCTTCGGGCTTTGGGTAACCTTGGAGTCCCCCAGCATCACCGAGATGGCCGTCGCGCTGGGTCTGGACTGGGTCGTGATCGACGCCGAACATGGACACCTCGACTGGAAAGAGATCGTCGAACACCTGCGAGCGACCGTCCGCAGCGACACCGTCGCGCTGGTCCGCCTGGCGGAACTCAACGGCGGCGACATCAAACGCGCGTTGGATATTGGTGCCGATGGCGTCGTGATCCCGTGGATCGAGTCTGCCGACCAATTGCGGCAGGCGATCTCCTGGGCACGCTATCCCGAAGAGGGAATGCGCGGCATCGGTGCCGAGCGAGCGACGTGCTGGGGGCAATGCTTCGTCGAACACACCGCCGATGCCAACGAGCACGTCCTGGTCGTCCCGATCATCGAATCGGTGAAGGCGATCCGACAGGTGCCGATGCTGTCGCAGGTCGAAGGCGCAGAGCTCTTCTTCTTTGGCCCCGCAGACTTCTCCTCGACGGCCGGATACCGGGGACAGTGGGAAGGTCCCGGCGTCGCGGATCAGATTCTGCAGATCAAAGACACATTGCGTCGCGCGGGGAAGAACTGCGGCCTGATCGCCACGAACAACGAGAATCTGATCGAACGCCAGAAACAAGGCTTCCGCATGATCGGGTTGGGGCTCGACTCGGGCTTGTTGCTGCGATCGTTGAAGGCGTCAATGGCCGTGGTTGGCCGCGATCGCCCAATGCAGTCCTCGTTCGTACCAACCACGCCGGTTGCAGCCGCTCCGGCACCGCTCACGCGACCGCCGGAATCGATGCGGCCTGATCGCCCGGAAGTCATTAACAAGGTGGGCTCGGGCCCGCAGATTGAGATCAGCCGTGGAGTCAAGTTTGACTGCATGGTGGGCAAGCACAATCAGGCCAAGAACCTGACTACCGGTTTGGTGACGTTCGCCCCCGGGGCAGTCTTGCCCTATCACTCGCACACCTTCACCGAGTCCATCACCTTGCTGCGTGGATCGCTGATTGTCGAGGTCGAAGGTCGGACCTATACGTTGAAGAACCGCGACAATGCCATCATCCCGCCGGGGCTGGCTCACTCCGCGCGCAATCCTTCGACGACAGAGCCTGCGGTCCTGCATGTCTCGATGCCAACAGATACTCCCAGTCGCACGTTGATCGAAAAATTCTTCTCGCGACGTTCGATGCCTGAAGATTCGCAGGGCGTCGCAGGCGCCGAACGCATCAACCGGTTTGCTCTCGTGAAGCGGTTCGCGGCGGGACCGAATACGGAATTCGTCGATCAGTTTAATTCGACATTGGTCCCCGGCATTGAGATGAGCGGCGGGTATGCCTTGTTCCATCCGACCGGCCGGCTGCCGGCTCACGTGCATGATTTCGATGAATCGATCTGCATCATTTCGGGCCAGGCGACCTGTGTCGTCGAGGGCAGAAAATACCTGATGAGCGACTGTGAAACGGCCCTGGAGCCGCGCGGTCGCGTCCATTACTTTATCAACGATACTCAAAGCACGATGGAAATGTTGTGGGTCTATGCCGGGCCCAAGCCGGAACGCATCATTGTGGACGAACGCTGCGCAACTGTTGAAGGAAATCCTTGGAAATGAATGTTCAATCTCAATCACAATCACGCTTTAGCGTGGCCCTGACGGGAGATTTTTACGATGCCGCCGGCCAGTTGAAATACCGCGACATCGGTCTCAACTTGCTGACCTCGGCCGCCGGAGTTGACGTTCAGAAGTTCGCCGAACATCGACCAGAAATCGAACCGGACCAGCTGTCCGGCGTGAACGGGGTCGTCGTCCTGACCCCGCGTGTGACGGCGAAAAGTCTCACGGCCAGTCAGGACCTCTTGGGACTCGGCCGCTTCGGTGTGGGTTTTGACAGCGTGGATGTCGCCGCCTGCACGGCCGCGGATGTGGCCCTCTTCATTACGACAGGCGCCGTGGACTATTCCGTCGCCGAAGCCACCGTCGGCTGGATGCTGGCTTTAGTGCATCACGTCCGCATCAAAGACAAACTCGTCCGCGAGGGACGCTGGGACGAACGCAGCAAATACATGGGCCGTGAACTTCGCGAGCGAACGCTCGGCATCGTGGGCTTTGGTGGCATCGGAAAAGCGGTCGTCAAATTGCTGTCAGGCTTTGGCATGCAAACGCCGCTCGTGTTTGACCCGTTCGTGCCGGCTGCTGTCATTGCGGAAGCGGGAGCGAAGTCGGTATCGCTCGACGAACTCTTGGCGCAGTCCGATTTCGTATCGCTCCATTGTCCCCTCAATGACAAGACTCGCAATTTGATTTCCACCCGGGAACTCGCGTTGATGAAGCCGAGCGGCTACTTGATCAACACGGCTCGCGGAGGCATCGTTGAGGAAGACGCACTTTACGCGGCACTCTCGTCGGGAAAGATTGCAGGAGCGGCGCTGGATTGTTTTGTTGGCGAACCGCTGACGGGAACTCCGCGTTGGGCAGCGCTCGATAACGTCCTGTTAGCCCCCCATTCGATCGCGTGGACCGACGAACTCTTCCGAGACATCGGGCGTGCCGCGTGCCAGGGATTGCTCGATCTGGCGGCAGGGAAGAAGCCGCGCGGCGTGGTGAACCCTGAGGTGTTTGATCGTCCCACATTCCAAGCGAAGTGGGAACGAATTACGGGCAAATCAAAGCCGTCCTAAGCGTGGCGCCATCACGAAGTGATGAGCGTTCCCAGGCGAGCGTCCGGCGCCGTTAAATAACTACGGGGCGGATGGTTGTTTGCGAAGATCAGGTCATTGGCAAGTGACCGTTGTCAGAATCGGCCCAGGCGAGCCCGGTGGCGTAAGCCCCGGGATTCTTCGTTCCTTCGGTTTCAACGAAATTAGAAAGAATCCGGGGGCTTACGCCACCCGGCTCACCTGCAAAGTTATTTCTGCGCTCCTATTTAGCCCCGTACCCAGGGCGTTGCCCCCGGCTGGCTTGGCGCGCACCTTTGGTGCTGAAGAGTCAGCCGAACGGCTTGTCCCCTTGCCTATAACCGCGAACAGTCCTTCCTCCACCGACTTTACCGGTCGTAGCGGTTTCACCGGCTGGAAAACATCTCCGACTGTGGCGTTTCTTCCTTGCCACGGAGCATTCCGAGCTACGTTTCCTTTAGACCACGCCGAGACTTCTTGCTATTGGGCCACTCTGTCTCCTGCATCGGGAGCAAGTGTAAGAAGACGGCCGGATCCGTGGGAGCGAAAATCGTGGTGTTGGGATTGGGCATTATTGATAGTCTGATGTTAACCAGCCATGGAATTATCGCCTCGATGTTGGCGATGGTTCTGGGACGATTGGCACGTTGGGATCGCAATCGCCAGGCGGACATCGCCGCGGCACGTCCCACGCCTCAAGAGCGACTGCTCGCTGATTTCTGCGAAAACGCGGCCATCGGGATGTGCTCGGTCGCCCCTAATGGGCGCATTCTATGGGCCAACAAAGCCGAACTGACCCTGCTGGGATTCTCCCCCCAAGATTATATCGGTCATCACATTACCGAATTTCATGCCGACGCCGCTTCGATGAGCGAAGTATTGACCCGTCTGCGGGCGGGTGAGTTGCTGCATGATTATGAGACGCGTCTGCGCTGCCGAGACGGGGCCATCAAACATGTGCTGATCGATTCCAATGTTCATCGACGTGACGGTGAATTGGTCAGTACCCGTTTTTTTACACGAGATATTACCGATCGACGGCAGTTCGAAGCGCAGCAGCGCGAGCTCTATTCCCGCTATGAATCACTCATTACTCGTTCGCCGGCGGGCATCTTTGAGACAGATGCCAAAGGGCGGTGCGTTTTTGTCAATGAAAAATGGTGTGAGCTCTCGGGTTTGACCCGGCAGCAGGCACTGGGCTCGGGATGGAAACAGGCGATTCATCCCGAGGACCGCGAACGTGAGCTGGAAGCGTGGACGAAGGCGACTCGGGCCGGCCAGGAGCTGCAAATCAACTGCCGCTGGATGACGACCAAGGGAGCAATCACCTGGGTCCACGGATCGGTGGTGCCCCTGCGTTCGACGACTGGCGAAATCACCGGTTTCCTGGGAACGATCTCCGACATCTCCGCGTTAAAGCAGGCCGAGACGGTCATTCGTGAAGCCCGCAATCAGGCGGAAACAGCCAATCGTACGAAGAGCGAATTCCTGGCCAACATGAGCCATGAAATGCGGACTCCGCTGAACGGCATCATCGGGATGACCGAACTCGCGCTGGATACCGCTGTCGACGGCGAACAACGCGATTGCCTGCAGACGGTCAAAGAATCGGCCGAGTCACTCCTGACAATCATTAATGAGCTGCTCGACTTTGCCAAAGTCGAGGCGGGCAAGATCAACCTGGATCGAGTCGAATTCGGCCTCGGTGAATGGCTGCGTGACAGCCTGAAACCGTTGATGTTTCGCAGCCGTCAGAAGGGCCTGGATTTCCGGTGCCTCATCGATGCGAACATTCCCAAAGGCCTGATTGGCGATCCCGAATGGCTACGTCACATCCTGGTCAATCTGGTCAGCAATGCGGTCAAATTCACCGACAAGGGGTTCGTGCGCTGCTCGGTCAAGTTGCAGTCGATTGACACGGTCGAAGTCCCGATCTGGGAACTCGACAGCGTGGCCGGAGCCCCTGCCGGCGTCGTCGTACCCCGCACCAGCGTTGAACGCGCCACTCTGCATTTTGCGGTGCAGGATTCAGGCATTGGAGTCCCTACAGACAAGCACCAGGCGATTTTCATTCCCTTCGAACAGGCCGACAAATCGATCACTCGACGTTATGGCGGTACCGGCCTCGGGTTGGCGATCGCTCGCCAGCTCACGGAACTGATGCACGGCAATATCTGGATCGAAAGTGTGATTGGCGAGGGAAGCACATTCCACTTTACCGTCCAGTTGGGTATCGCCGATCCAACGGTCAAACGTCCGTCGCAAGCTGAGCAAGAAAAAGCACAAGCTCTACAGCCGACTCCCACTGCCCCGGCAATGCCGACGCGTCCGCTACGAGTTCTGGTTGCTGAGGATAATCCTGTCAATCAACAATTGATCGTCAAATTCCTTAAGAAGCAGGGACATGAAACGGCAGTTGCCGGCGATGGCAGCGAAGCCGTCGAGGCCCTGGAAAAAGATCCCACCTTTGACGTCATCCTGATGGATATGCAAATGCCGCGTATGAGCGGCCTCGAAGCCACTGCCATCATCCGCAAGCAGGAAGAGAACACCGGCCGGCACATTCCGATCATTGCCCTGACAGCCAGCGTACTGAAGGGAGACCGCGAACGTTGCCTCGCATCCGGTATGGATGACTATTTGACAAAACCGGTGAATCGCAACGAATTGTTTGCCGCCCTGGGACGCCTCGTACTTAGTGAACGTCCGGCGGAAGTTGTCGCCGCTGCGACTGAGGTGGATGCCCACACGATTGATCTGGATGAACGTGTCCCCACACCGGTCGTCGTGAAAGGCCATCCGGCAGTCACTCGCGATCCTCATTGCGAAGAGACTTTCATTATGCCGAAGACAAATTCCTCGCTGGTATCTTCAGTGATCACGTGGGAGACGACTGCCCCGTCGGTCATTGATCGCAAGACGCTTTGGAAGCGACTGGACGGTGACCGCGAACTGCTGCGCGAGTTGCTCGAGGGATACCGGGGATGTTGTCCCGATGTGGTTGCCGAATTGCGCGAAGGCGTGACCCGGCAGGATTCCAAACTGGTCCAGCGGGCAGCTCATCAGTTGAAGGGCATGGTCAGCAGTCTGGCTGCTACTCAAGCCTTCACAACGGCGCGCGATCTGGAACGCAGCGGCCAGGCATCGGACTTCAGTCAGGCGCCCGACATTCTGGCCAAGCTGGAAGCGGCACTGCGAGAAGTTGATGCCGAACTGGAATGCATCGTCAATCAGGACTAACGAATCGACATGACATCCGATCTGAGTGATCGGCATTTTAATTATTAATAATATCAGGCATCCCTGCCTATTTGCGAATACTTATTCTACGCAGCATCGTGACGATTCATTTTTCATTGTTTAGTACGTGCCCCCCGGCGTTCAACTCTTGGGAACCGTACGATTTTCTAGATCTTGTGCGGTAGAGGGCCAAACTCATGCCAAATATTCTTGTTGCCGACGATTCGCCTGTAGAGCGTCGTCTGGTCGGCGCGCTGCTGACGAGACAGCTTGCAGACGTCAAAATCACCTATGCCAGCGACGGTCAGCAGGCACTGGACGAGATTGGCAAAGCCTCGTTTGATTGCATCGTCACAGATTTTCAGATGCCTAATGTGGACGGCTTGGAACTCGTCGAACGGGCGGCAAGCCTGTGTCCCGGTGTCCCTGTCGTTGTCATAACTGGATGCGGTAGCGAAGCCACGGCCGTACGGGCTCTGGAGGCGGGTGCGGCCAGTTATATCGCGAAGCAGGACATCGATCACCGTCTCATTGAAACCGTCGGTAATGTTCTGGCATTGTCTCAGTCGCGACTCAGCCGCCGCCGACTCATCAGCAGTCTCACTGTGCAAAGTGCCCACTTCGTTCTGGAGAACGACGTGTTGCTGATCACGCCATTGATCACGTGGCTCCAGGATCAACTCGTCACGATGAAATTGTGTAGCGACACCCTGGTCCTGCGGATTGGTGTCGCCCTGCATGAAACTCTGACGAATGCGATCTACCACGGCAACTTGGAGTTGGATTCGGCGTTAAGACAAGATGACGAGACGCTGTTTTATGATCTGGCGGATCAGCGACGTTATGCCCCCGAGTATGCCGCACGCCGCGTGTACGTGCAGGCCACTGCCAGCCGCGAGATGGTGCGTTATGTCGTCCGTGATGAAGGTCCGGGCTACGATGTGCACCGGGTCGCAGATCCGACCGATGACGAACATATCATGCGGGTCGGTGGCCGAGGCATGCTGTTGATTCGAAGTTTTATGGACGAAGTCGAGCACAATTCCAAGGGTAATGAAATCACTCTGGTGAAATACATTAGTCAGCAACCAGAATCCCGACCGGCGACCAGTGCGGCGACACCGGCGGCGTTGCAGTTAGCATGATTCATAGCCGACTGAAAGTATGAGAGTGCCAGTGTGTGAGGGTATGAGAGTGGAGAAAAGGCGAATTCCGGCCCTCTTACTCCGTTACTCTCGCACCCTCATACTCCCAAACGCGTTTCGAATGCATAAACATTAAGTAAAACCGCTCTAAGATGAGCAGTAGCCACGCTCGCCAGAGCGTGGGAGTCGCGGGACAGGGCCCACGTTCTGGCGAACGTGGCTACGAAACAAACTACGGCAGTAACACGGTGAATCGACATTAATCGAATCGCACCCCAACGAGTGTGATTTCTTAATGTCGGTTTTGTGTTGTTACCGAATCTTCTTTGAAATGTTGAGTAACACATGACTTCGGTCGCACGGTCGATGAAGTGGAATGTGGGCGCCAGTTGGTTCGTCCACGCGGCCAGCCTGGTCATTGGCTTTTTCTTGATGCCGTACGTCATCCATAAACTCGGAGACGGACAGTATGGCGTCTGGGTCTTTATTAATTGCCTGGCCAGTTATGCTGGTCTGTTATATCTGGGTTTCGGTCAGACGATCAGTTGCTACGTGGCAAAGTACTCTGCCGCTCAAGACTGGAAGAAACTGAATGAAGTCAGCTCGCTGGTCTTCTATGTCTATGCTGCAGGCGGAGCAATCGCCCTGACAGGCGCCTGCATCATCGCGGCGCTCGTGCCCTATTTCTCTATCTGGAAGACGCACTCCGTCCTGGAGATCCGACTGGTCATTCTGATGCTGGGGTTGAATGTCGCGACGGGCCTCGTCGGCAGCGTCTTCGGCGGCGTGTTGATGGGATTGCGCCGGTTCGATCTGGAACGCGGCGTATCATTCACAGTCGATGTCACGCGACTGATCTTAATCGTCGTGTTTCTCCAACGCGAATGGGGTCTGATCGTCATTGCGACCATTTATTGGGTCATCACGCTGATCGAAAACTTGGGATATGTGCTGCTGGCTTATCGCCAGTTGCCGCAGCTAGAGATCCGTCGCAGTCACCTGAATTGGGACGTCTTCCGCGAGTGTTGCTCATTCAGCGGCTTTGCCTTCCTGAGCTCCGTGGCTCAGCAGTTGATCTATGCCACCGACACCGTGGTGATTGGAGTTGTTCTCGGTGAATCGGCGATCACGTCGTATTTCATCGCACTGCGGCTGTGTCAATTCCTGCGGCAACCGATCGAGAAAATTAGTGACATCTGCATGTCCACGGCTGGAGCGTTGCAGTCTCAAGTCCAGGCGGCCAAGCTGCGCGACTTGCTCTGTAAAGCGTTGGGGGTGACATTCCTGCTCTCAACGGGAATCTTCATTGGTGCAAGCTACTTTGGCAAAGCCTTAATAGAAACTTGGATGGGCCCCGGTTACGAACAAACGCCGAACCTGCTAATAATCTTGATGATTGGTCAAGTGGTCGCGCTGCCCGTGGGCGTCCTGCGAGCCATCCTGTTTGGCCTGGGGCAAGCCAGACTGCCGGCATTGGTCTACCTGGCCGAAGCGGTCGTCAATCTCGTACTCAGTCTGATCCTGGCTCAATACATGGGCGTCCACGGAGTCGCCTGGGGGACCTCGATTCCGATCGTCTTATTTGAGCTCGGAATCATTCTCCCACTCGGCATGCGCTACCTGGGAATCCCGCTGATCCGTTTGTTCCGCGAAGGGATTGTCCCTTACCTGTTGCCGTTGCTGGGCCTGTGGGTGTATTCAGACCAGTTGGCGACCTACTACCCAGATCACCACAGTTGGCCCGCGCTGATTGGCATCACTTGTGGCGGCGGTGCCGTCCTGGGGATTGTCTGGGGGGCTCAACTTTTGTTGGAGCGCCTGACTACGGTGCGATCGGCTTCGGCGACGTAGGATTGCCGTTCAAGACCGATGGTGGGAAGCTGGCAGCATTGTTGGTGCGAGGTAGTCGCACCATCTGACGGATTCTGCGACGCATCCCGGGAGGGATGCCAGAGAGTAGCCGGTGGTGTCGTCGCTTCGCTCCTCAACCACCGGCTACTTTCTGTGACCCCATCCGGGGTCGAAGAATTGCGTGTCGCGTCGCAAATCAGCTCTGCCTTCAGATCCGATTTGCTCGGACTTTGAACTCACTCCCATAAAATCTCCCTAATCCGCGTGATCCTTCCGCCAATTGCTGCGTTATCGGTCAATAACTACCACGAATCGTGCGGCCGTCCGCTCCTGTGACTCTAGCGAGTTCGTGGGAATCATTGGCATTCGCGTAGATCACAAGGGACGACCTGTTACGATGTTATCGATCGTCAATTCCCGTTCAGCCTCCGAGGTGCAGGAGCATCTATGATTCAACTGCAAGAGGTCACCCAGCATTATGGCGTGAGACCTGTCTTGCGCCGCGTCAGCTTGACCATCGAGACCGGTGAACTGGTGGCGGTGATCGGTCCCAATGGCATGGGAAAATCGACGCTGCTGTCGGTGATGGCGGGCGTGTTGAGTCCTCAACACGGAACCGTGCTCATCGACGGCATGGAACGAAAATCGACGGTGGAGCAGGAACTGACCATCCGCGAGCGGACGGTCTACTTGCCTGACAAGCCGTGGCTCCCCAAGAATCGAACGGGCCGTGAATTCCTGATCGGCGTGGGGCGGCTCTACAATATTTCCGACGATGATTTGCTGGACCATATCGAGCGCTTGCTCCAGGTCTTCGAACTTCAAAAAGAAGGCGACTGGCCAATCCGCAGTTACTCGGCCGGGCAGCAGAAAAAGATTGCCCTCTCCTCCGCATTAGTGACGCGGGCACCGATCATGCTGCTGGATGAGCCATTTTCAGGCGGACTTGATCCGTCCGGAATCTTGGCCTTAAAACATATCTTGAAGCACCGTGTGGCTGAGGAACACGCCACGATCGTCATGAGCACACCGGTGCCGGAATTGTTGGAAGAACTCGCGCACCGGATTGTCGTGATGCGACACGGCGAAATCATCGCGTTCGAGTCTCCAGATCAGTTACGCAAGTTGAGCGGATGCGACGGGCCTCTGGACGAGGTCATCGCCCGGCTGGTTCATCCGCGGACCATGGAAAACTTACAGCACTATTTTGGCGGGAGTGCGCTATGATTTCCAAGCCGATTGCCTGGATGCGATTAGTGCTGCCGCGGTTCGATTACGCCGTGGTGTTTGGGATGGTCGTCTTGAGTGTCGAAGCTCTGCGCCTCGCTTTGTTACTCGGCTATGGGAGTGTGGACGAAAGCTGGTTCGCCCGAGTGCGCTTTGCCATTCACTTTATTGCGGCACTCAGTTATGGGGTCTTTCGAGCGGTGGGGTTCCATCCCAACGCCAATGAAGATTACCGCCGCTGGCTCGAGAGCACTCCCTGGACATCGAGATTGCCACTGCCAGCCGGCCCGATCACTCTGGTTCTACAAGATCTGGTAGTGATACTGCTGCTCTTGGGCCTCAGTCAGGATTTCTCGCTCAAAGCTCTGTATATTCCGGTCATCTTCTTGACCAGCTATCAGGCAACACTCGCGTTCATCAACTGGGAGCTAGATGAATGGGCCTTGGCCTATGGAGTTGGATTTGGCCTTGGTGCTCAGTGTTTCTTCTTTCGGCAACCAGAGCTACAGCTAGCTATCGGTGCGGCTTGTTACCCCTTGACCTGGTTTGCCGTCGAGCGCAGTCTGCGACGATTTCCGTGGGAAAAATCCCAGGAATATGAACAACTCAAGAGCAATCTTAAGGAGACACTCAATAGCAGGCCGGCCCTAAACTCCCTGGGGTGGCCCTACGACGCCCTGGCTCCGACACCACCGAGCGATGTGATCTGCCGTCACGATGCGATCTGCCTGGCCTGTTTGATCGGCTGGTGGTACCTGGCGGTTCTCTGGGGATCTGATCGTGACGCTCGACTTCCGTTGCTGCTGTTGCCGAAAATGTTGTTCGTGCTGGCCCCCATGTTTCGGATCGGGCTTTATGTGCAGGGCTATCGCAGCCCGATCGATCTGTGGGGACGAATCCGCACCGGACGTCTGATTATCCCCCGGTATGACTCGATCTGGGTGGCCAGTCTCGTGGCATGGCTGGTTGTTATCCCGCTGTATTGGGAAGCCGTAGCGGCTGGACTGGGCTTTTCTGGGCTTTTCTTCAGTCATTCGATGACATCAATTGATCCTCGCAGCGGTCTGGAGAGTTGGGAGATGAATCTGATTCCCCTGGCGATGACCTTGATGCTCCTGGCGCTCTTTCTGATTGGTCCAGGCTTAAAGCGGTGGCGGCTGGTCGGTAAGCACCGCATCGTGTTTGCCCAGGCTCGCAAAGAGTTTATTGAGCTTTGAGCCATCGCGATTAGTATACACCGATAGTAGCCTTCACGCTCCGCGTGAAGTAAGCCGAGCGCGCAGTTGACGATGAATGTCGTAGAACGTCTAACAATACCGATTAGGAATCGCCCCCGTCGGGCTTGCCCCGACGGAGCGCTGACTGGCCAGCTACCCACTCGAGAGTCTTGCCGAATTCTCAACCTTTACGTCTCCGCTGCCCCCTGCCGCCGTGAGTGAACATTGTCAAAGCAGAGACTGGAAGGCGGCAGGGGGCAGCGGAGACTACGCGTTGAGGGGCAAGCACGTTCGCTCTGGTAGCTAGCCAGTCAGGGCTCCGCCGGGACAAGCCCGACGGGGGCCTGATCGACCAGTTTTGTTAGCGGTTCTTAGACGTTTGTCCGCGCGCCCGGCTATCTTCACGCGGAGCGTGAAGGCTACCTTGCCTGAACGGCTTCATCGGCATCAAATGGCAGCGTCGGCTCGGAAGACACCGCCTTCTTGCGACGGGTCCGTGTAGGCGCCGGGACCACGCTGGGAGGCGTTGCCGGCGCGCTCACCAAGGGCTCTGCCGCGCCTTCCAGCTTGGAGCCGGCTTTCACCTTTTCAAGACGAGTCCGGCCTTGTTCGACGTATTCTTCCGACAGATCAAATCCCAGGAATTTACGTCCGAGTTTCTTCGCCACGACCAGTGTCGTCGCACTTCCCGAGAAGGGATCAAGAACCAATTCACCCTCGTTGGAGCAACTGCGAATGATCCGTCCCAGCAATTGTTCCGGCATCTGGCACCCGTGGAATCCGGCTCGCTCTTTGAATGTTCCGGCGACGCGGGGGAAGTACCACGTATCGTCGGTCGGTTGAAAGCCCGTCGGCAGGTCTTGGGGCCGCAAGATCCAGGTATCGTCGGGCAGGCGTCCCTTGGAGTTCGCTCGCTTGTCGTTATAGACGAGCTGCCGCGCCGAGGGGACGCGGATCGCATCGTCGTTAAATGTGAACTTCTGGGGATCCTTGACGAAGTGAAACAAATGCGCGTGTGAGCGGCTGAATTTCTTTTTGCAGTTCACACCGAAGGTGTAGTACCAGATCACCCAACTGCGGCAGGTGAAACCGATCTTACGGCTCATGACTTTCAGCTCGGCGGCATACTCGTCACCGATGGCCAGCCAGAATGTTCCGTCCGGCTTTAACGCGCGATGAACTCCGGCGATCCATTGTTCGGACCAATTCAAATAGGTGTCCTGATCCTGCGCGTCATCGTAGACGTCGTAGTCGTAGCCAATGTTGAACGGCGGATCGGCAAACACCAGGTCCACCGATTCGGCCTGCAAGCCGGCCAGGGCGGCAACGCAATCGACGTTTAAGATCGTATTGATGGGATTCTGTGGAGCGGCCAAGGGAGACTTCTTTCGTATCGATACGGCTTCAATCATGCATCAGCCGACAGACCAGGCGCGCTGTCGAAATCGCATTTTGACAACATTGGAGTTGGATTCCAAGAAGACGGAGGGAATCCGGAGGCGGGGGCCCCAGAGAGCACCCTGCCGAGCGTTCTTATTTGCCTGTTGCCGGTATTCATATTCGCCGATCGCCGGTATTCATATTTGCCGATCGCCGGTATTCATATTTGCCGATCGCAAAGTGCGCGATGGAAGAGGAACAAGATCTCACGCAAAGGCGCCAAGGCGCAAAGAATACTTTTCTTCTTTCTTTGCGCCTTGGCGCCTTTGCGTGAGATCAATCTTCTTGAAACTACCAAATACGTCGCGAATCAAAAGGCAACCTGCTCTACTTTAAAAGAAGTTCCTTGGAAGCCTAAGACGACCGCAAGTCGGCTTTTCAAACATGCGCTGAGTTCGAGGGCGCACACCGCATTCGAATTATTCTGGAATTGCTCTCCGCGTGGAAATCTGCTGGATGGGAATGCTGCAGATGACGGGAATACGCTGGAGTTTCGTGGGTTTCGCAATTCGCTGCCGGGTGCCGGGTTGTAGTAAAACAAGACTGGCAGCGTCAGGTTTCTGTGGAATGACCGCGGGATGATGCTGGCTGGTTTTGCGAAACGGTGGGCATCATGGAGCTTGAGATTGTCAATCTGGGTGAATACGCGCGTGACATGGGACTTCTGGACGCGCAAGCGGAACAACGCGTCACTCCGCCAATGAAGCCGGGAAAGCCTGCGCCGACTGGTCCGAAAACGGATGGGAACAAGAACAATCGCGCGGCCGGTGTCGGAGATCTGGCGCAGGGCAAGTTGCGGCCGGAGCAGCGCGGAAAACTGGTGACTCTGGGGCAGAGTTTATTGGAACGGGAATTGTCGGAAGCCGAGGTTCAGACCGCACTGGAACAGTACGCGAAAAGCCAGCATTGGCCCCCCATTTCGGTGGTCGCTCTGCAGGGGATTATCGATTCGGCCTGGGATGCCGTGTGGGAGGCGGAAGCGGCAGCCGAGGCTGCGGACGCTGCTGCGAAACAGCAGGCGGAGAACCATCCCTCTGAGCCGGACCAATTGCTGGAGTTTTCGCTGGCTGAGGTGACTCCTGAGCCGGTGCGGTGGTTGTGGCCGGGGAAGATTCCGCTCGGGAAGGTGACGGTGGTTTATGGCGAGGCGGGGATCGGTAAGACTACGCTGGCCCTCGACCTGGCGGCGCGGGTGTCAGCGGGAACTAGTTGGCCGGATGAGTCTGGGGCTCCGGAGGCGGGGCGGGTCCTGATCGTCAACAGTGAGGACCATTTGCAGGACTCGATCTGCCCGCGGTTGAAGAGTCGCGGAGCCAACATACAGAATATCACGGTCATTGCCGGGATGCAGTCGCCGGCCAAGCCAGTGGGGTCGGCTGGAGCTGCGGGGCGCGGGTTCGATCTGGGGCGCGACCTGCCGGTGTTGCGGCAGCGGGTGGAAACCCTGGCGAATGTGCGGCTGGTGATTATCGATCCGCTGGAAGCGCACTGCGGTAAGGCGGGAGCGAACCGGAGGCAGCTGCGTGAGTTGATGGCCGAGTTGGCGAAACTGGGGGCTGACTGTGGCGTGGCGATCGTGGTGATTTCGGCGGCGACCAAGTGCGATCTGCCGGTCAAGAATGTCTGGCGGGTGGACTGTCAGGTCCTGGATCCGACCGTGCGTTGCTGGGTGCCGGTGAGGTACAACTGGGGCGCGCTGCCCGCCGGGCTGGCATTCCGGATCAATCAGGAGGGAGTGGTCTGGCAGCAGCCATCCTGCGCACCGACCGAGGATCGCGTGCGGGGGACTTCGGCGCGGCGCGAGCAATGTCGGCAACTGCAGGAGCAGGCCGTCTGGCTACGCGAATACCTGGCAGCAGAACCTTGTCCAGCGAATGACGTACTGGCAGCGGCCAGTGCCGCGGGCTGGTCGAGCGGGCAGTTGAAACGCGTGAAACGGGAACTGGGGATTCGGTGTTACAAGGAGCAGGCACCCCAGGGACGGTGGTTCTGGGAGGCATTGAAGGGTGAAGAGAGAAGGGTGAAGGGTGAAGAAATCAAAGAAGTCGAAGAGTTCAAAGAAGTCGCGGTGGTTCGTGATTCAGCGGAACGCCATGTCGGAGTCGTGGCCTGATTTCTGGTGGGTGAAGAATTCAAAGAAATCAAAGAGTTCAAAGAAGTCGCGGTGCTTTGTGACCCAACGGAACTCAGTCCGGACTTGTGGCGTGATCGTTATCCGTTCAAACCAGCGAACTGATGCTCGACAGACCGATGTCTTCGCGTGAACCGAAGGGCTCGCCGTAAGCCTTCCCAATGGTCCAGCCCCAGTAGCGAGCCCGATCGCGGATGTCGTCCAAGACCGTGGGAAAGGCGGTTGGCCGGCCGGTGATCATCTGGCTTTCGTAGGCTTTGATCGAGGCCATTTTGTCCTCGATGACGTCGCTGATATCGAGCACAAATGCCGGTTTGGGATGAATCCGCAGGTGGATGCTCCAGTAATAGAGCATCCGCGGCGGCCAATACGGGGCGCCGGCCATGTCGGTCTTGGTCAGCTTGCTCCAAAACCGTGCGGCATCGATCAGTTGGCTGGCCGCAACGTGGTCCGGATGCACGTCTTCCCAATAGGGGGCGAAGACCGTTTTCGGACGGGTCAGCCGGAAGACCTCCGCCAGGGCCCGCCGAGCCTCCAGGTTGGCCTCCAGGCTGCGATTGGGCAGGCCGAGATTCTCGCGATAATCGAGTTTCAGAATCGCGGTCGAGGCGGCTGTTTCGCGGGCTCGTATTTCGGGACTGCCGTGAGGTGTCGGTTCGCCGTTGGTCAGTTCAATGACTCCCACCTTGAGTCCGGCTCGTTGCGAAGTCAGCAACATCCCGCCCGTACCGATTTCCGCGTCGTCGGGGTGGGGAGCGACCACGAGAATGTCTAATTGAGATTCCAATGTGGTGTCTTTCAATTGAGGTCGCGCCTCGTGGCCGACGTTGTTGGGTTTGTTTGGCGTAATCAAAGGCTGGCAAGTTGTTTTACGGTGAATTGGCTCCCCTCGCCCTGGTACCCCGGGGAGAGGGGCTGGGGGTGAGGGGCACGATCAACCAGCGACGTGGAGTCC